>NZ_LRTR01000241.1 GCF_001550375.1 Streptomyces europaeiscabiei
CGTTGATCCAGTTACGAGGCGGGCGCAGGTGCGCGACAGGGTAGTGCGGATCGCGGGGTTCGGGCGGGGGCGCGGGCGGCGGTCGTACGGCTCTGGCGGAGCGGCCTGTCGTTCCTCCTGCACACCACGGGCCCGCTGCCCCGCCCCTCCCGATGGGCGTGGACGGCCGACGCGTCCCTCGCCCTTCTCCTGGCCGCCTGCACGGTGGGGGCCTCGCTGTCACAGAACGTGAGCGCGGTCCTGCAGCTGCCGAGCGCGGTGGTGACGCCGGGTCCGGGAGGCGGGCCGGTGCCGGTGCCGCCGTCCCCACCCCTGCCGGGCCCCGCGTATCCGGGGCAGGACCTCGGCGGGGTCGACAGCTGGCAGCTGCTCCTGGCCGCACTGACCGCGCTGCCGCTGCTCGTACGCCGCCGCTACCCGCTGACCGCGTTCTGGGCGGTGATCGTCACGACGATGGTGCTCAACCAGCGCCTGGGCGCGGGCGACACGACCGTGTACACGTTCCTGACGTGCCTGGTCGCCGCGTACAGCGCCGCCGTCCACAGCCCGTACCGGCTGCGCGCACTCATCAGCCTGGTGGCGGGCGCCGCCCTGATCGCGGCCTTCGTCGAGGAGAACTTCCCGTACGTCACCCCGGCCGTGATCCCGTTCCTCGTGCTGCTCGGCGTGGGGCTCGGCGCCAACGCGATCCACACCTGGAAGCAGCGCGTGCACGCCCTCCAGGAGCAGCAGGAAGCGGCGACGCGTCTCGCGGTCGAGCACGAACGCTCGCGTATCGCGCGGGAGTTGCACGATGTCGTCACCCACAATGTGAGCGTGATGGTGATTCAGGCGGGCGCGGCCCGCAAGGTGATGGACGTCGCCCCCGACCGGGCCCGCGAGGCCCTTCTCGCCGTCGAGGCGGGCGGCCGTACGGCGATGACCGAACTGCGCCATGTGATGGGCCTGTTGACCATGACCGAAGACGATCAGGCCGCGACCGCCGGGGTGAGTGCGGGTGGTGGGGCGGGGCCGACCGGTCATGGGGCGGGGCCGACCGGTCGCGGGGCCGGGCCGGCAGGTCGGGCGGGGCCGGCCGTCGACACGGAGTTGGCCCCGCAACCGGGCCTGGACCAGCTCCCGGTCCTCACCTCCCGTGTCCGCGCCTCCGGCGTCCCGGTCGAGCTGATCGTCACCGGCACACCGTCCCCGCTGTCCCCGGGCGCCGGTCTGGCCGCGTACCGCGTCGTCCAGGAGGCCCTGACGAACACCGTCAAGCACGCCGCGGGCGCCCGGGTACGGGTCACCGTCGACCACACGCCCAACGAGGTCCGCCTGGAGGTCACGGACACCGGCGGCACCCGCACCCCCGCCGCCGCGTCCGGCACGGGCCGGGGCCTGCTCGGCCTGCGCGAGCGTCTCGCCGTCCACGGCGGCACCCTCCGCACGGGCCCCCGCCCGACCGGCGGCTACCGCGTACAGGCGGTCATACCGCTCGACGACGCCCCCGCCGCGAACCCACCCAGCGCAGACCGACCGACCGCAGACCGGCCCGGCGACCCCCCGGCCACGGCCACCGGCAACCCACCCCCCGGGCACCGCTCATGACGGCAGCCGGCCACCGCCGCGCCACGAGCCCCGCAGCGGCCGATCGGCCCCGGGTGGTCATCGCCGACGACCAGGCCCTGGTCCGCACCGGCTTCGGCATGATCCTCTCCGCCGACGGCATCGACGTGGTCGGCGAGGCGGCCGACGGCGACCAGGCCGTCGAAGCGGTCCACCGCACGTGCCCCGACCTCGTCCTGATGGACATCCGCATGCCGGGCACGGACGGTCTGGAGGCCACCCGCCGCATCCTCGGCGGCGCGGTCCCCGACCCGCCGCGCGTCGTCATGCTGACCACCTTCGACCTGGACCGTTACGTCTACGCCGCCCTCACCGCCGGCGCCAGCGGCTTCCTCCTCAAGGACGTCACCCCCGAACACCTGGTGGCCTCCGTCCGCCTGGCCCGCACCGGCGACGGCCTCCTCTCCCCCGCCATCACCCGCCGCCTGATCGAACGCTTCGTCGCGCCCACCCCCGAGACCCCGGCCCTCCATCGCGACCTGGCCCCGCTCACCCCTCGCGAACTGCAGGTCCTCCGGTCCCTCGGCACCGGCCTCAGCAACACCGAACTGGCCGCCCACTTCCGCCTCAGCGAGGCCACCGTCAAGACCCACGTCGCCCGCATCCTCGCCAAACTCCGTCTCCGCGACCGCGCGCAGGCCGTGGTGGTGGCGTACGAGACCGGCCTGATCGTGCCGGGAACGGCGGCCGGGCCCCCGGCCCCGGAAAGGTAGGCCCCCCTCCCCGGCTCCGGCCCCTACCGGCCCATCTCGACCGAGACATGCCCGGACAGCGCACGCAGGAAGTCCGCCGCCTCGAACGCGGCCCCGGCGGAGAGGACCCCGACCCCCTTCGTCCGCCCGTCGACCACCCGCTGGACCGCCTCCACGGCGAGGGGCGCGCTGACGGCGTAGATGTCCTGCCCGCGCGCGGTGGCCCGCCGTTCCACGCCCCCGGAGCGCACGACGACGTCGACGAGGAAGGTCTGCGCGGACCGCCCTCGCTCGTCGACGGCGGCCGGGGCGGGTGTGTCGGGCGCCGCCAGGTCCCGCGCGGCCTCGACCGTCATGTACGTGTGCACGTCGGGGACGGTCAGATGGCTGGGTACGGTGACGATGTCGGCCATGCTGAACTCCCCGATCACGGCCCGGGTCCCCATCGGCTCGGGAAAGTCCCACTTCGTGGCGGGCGCCGCGTCGTCCCGGTACTCCAGCCGCCCGTTGCCGTACCGCACCCGCCGTCCGCCCCTGCGCTGCCGCGAGACCGTGCCCGCGACCCGCGTCCCCGCCGTGGGGTGCCATCCGCTCAGCCCGTACGCGACGTGCGCCTCGTCGGCCGCCGCCCAGTCACCCGCGTCGAGCGCGGCGGTGACGAGCAGATCGCCGAGCCCGCCGAAGAAGGCCATGGCGGGCACCACGACCACGCCCGCCGCACGAGCCTTCTCCCCGAACTCCGCGAACGTGTCGAGGTTGGCCTCGATCTCGGCCGCCACATCCACATACGGGATCCCGGCGCGCAACGCCGCCCCGATCACCGGCGCGGCCGTCTCCGCGAAGGGCCCGGCGCAGTTGACCACGGCATCCGCTCCGGCGAACGCCCGGTCGAGCGAGGCCGGTTCGTCGACGGAGGCGACCCGCGCCCGGCCGTCGAGCCCCGGCTGATCCGCGACGAGCCCCCGCAGTTTCTCCGCGTCCCGCCCGACCGGCAGCGGCACGAACCCCCGCGCCCGCAACTCCGCCACCACGAAACGCCCGGTGTGCCCATACGCCCCGAACACCGCGACCGTACGCCCCGCCCCCATGGCTTCTCCCCACTCTCGTCAGGGGCGCCCACCGCCCCGCCGAGTCCATCCTTCCGAGAGCGGACACCGACCACGAGTGTCCGAAACGACGAGCCCCGTACAATTTCCGACATGCCCTCACCGGACAGGACCACCATCGCGATGGTCGTCACCGACGGCATGCTGCACTTCGAACTGGCCCTGGCCTACGAGGTGTTCGGCGCCGACCTGTCACACCTGGTGGCCCCCTGGTACGAGCTGGTCCTGTGCGGCCCGGCCCCGGTCACGGTGGACCGCTTCCGCCTGGAGCCCGACGACGGCCTGGACCGGCTCGCCCACGCCGCCACGGTGATCGTCCCCGGCTGGGCCGATGTGGACGAGGACCCGCCCGCCGACCTGGTCGAAGCGGTCCGTGCGGCCCACGAGGCGGGCGCACGCATCGCCTCCCTGTGCACCGGCGCGTTCGTCCTGGCCGCCGCGGGCCTGCTGGACGGCCGCCGGGCGACCACGCACTGGGCGCACACCGACGCCCTCGCCGCCCGCTTCCCGCGGGTGGAGGTCGACCCGGACGTCCTCTACGTCGACAACGGCAGCGTCCTCACCTCGGCGGGCAAGGCCGCCGCGATGGACCTCTGTCTGCACCTCGTCCGCCTCGACCACGGCTCGGCGGCGGCCAACGCGGTGGCCCGCCGTCTGGTCGTACCCCCACACCGTTCCGGCGGCCAGGCCCAGTTCGTCCCCGCCCCGGTCCCCACCCGAAGCGACCATCCCCTGACCGACCTGTTCCCCTGGACCCTCGAACGCCTCGACCACGCCCTGACCGTCGAGGACCTGGCCCGCCGGGCGAACATGAGCTCCCGCACCCTGACCCGCCACTTCCGCGCGGCCACCGGCACCACCCCCCTCCAGTGGCTCCTCACCCAACGCATCCGCCGCGCCCAGGAACTCCTGGAAACCACCCCGCACAGCATCGACACCATCGCCACCGCCACCGGTATGGGCACCGCCACCACCCTCCGCCGCCACTTCAACCGCACCCTCGGCGTCCCCCCGGACACCTACCGCCGCACCTTCCACGCCACCCGCCCCGACGCCCGCTGACGGACGTCGGCCGTGGGAGAAGTCGATGCCGGTGAACCATCGCCCACTCGGAGCCGGAGGCCCAGGAGGGGCCATGGCCGGCCCCTCCTGACGACGCCGCGGGGTGGTCAGCGCCGCAGATAGGCCAGGACCGCGAGCACCCGCCGGTGGTCCTTGCTGCTGGAGTGCAGTTCCAGTTTGTCGAAGAGGTCTTCCCGCCCGGCCCTGAGGCGGGGTTCTCCCCGCAGGGCGTCGCCACCGGTGTGCGGAGCACCGCGGCGGTCGCCGTACTCGCCATACTCGCCGCGGTGTACCGGCCCACCCGCACGTCCGCGCTCGCCGGCCTGCGAGGCGGAGATCGAGCGCCGGGCCATGCCGGTCGGCCGGCTGGTCGCGCCGACGACTGCGACGCCTCGGAGGACCGGACCAGAAGCGGAGAGGTTTCCGCCGGGTGCCCACCTACGTGCTGCACACCGTCCGCAGGGCCGGCCGCCGGTCGGGCTGTGCGACCGCCACCTTCTGTACGTCCGTCAGGAGGCCGGGTACGTCGAGGTCCTCCCCGGCGGCGGCGCGGGCGATGGTCAGCAGGACGGCCTCGTAGAAAGCGTCGCGGACGGCGGGGGCCATGACGTCGGAGGCGTCGAGGCAGCGGGGACCCGTGCCGGTGAGGCGTTCGGCGATATCCTGCTCGACGGGGCGGTCCCGTGGTCGCACCCGGCGGTTCGCCGAGAAGACGTTCGCGGAGTCGGCCCACTTCTGCTGGCCCTCCCTGGAGGCCAGCCGTTCGATCAGGTCACGGGCCTGCGGACGGTCGCTGAACAGCGCGGCGAAGTCGCCGGTCACCTCATGGGCCCGCACCCGGTAGGGGCCTCCGGGCAGCAGTGGGGCGGAGTCCATCAGGCCCGCCTGCTTCCCCTTGTCCCGGTAGAAGGAGCGTGCGAAGGAGCCCTGGTGCTCCAGGGCACACCCGTACGGGCCGTCGAAGAGGAGCCCGTACCGGGCGGGGTCGCCGCGGTGATCGGTGAGCAGGGCGCGCTCGGCCGCCTTCCTGTCCTGCCGAAGCAGCCCGGCCCACGCCTCCCACGCACTGCGCACCGCGGTCCCGGTCCATCTCACCTCCGCGTCGCCCAGCGCCCACTTCCCGTAGGTGGCCGGGCCCTCCCGTTGCAGCACGAGGTCCTCGATCCAGTCGCTGCCGGGCCAGCCGGAGGCACCGTCGTCCCCCATGCCGATGCACCAACTCGCCAGCGGGGCCGGTGAGCCGGCCGGCCTGTCACCCTCGCGGTACCAGACGATGCTCTTCAGGTCCGCCTTGACCGGCACCCAGTACGCGTCTTCCGAGGACTCGTTCACCGGCTTCCACGGAGCCCCGTACTCCTCCTCGGCGAAGAGGCCGTCGAGCGCCTTGAGGCGGTGCTGGCCGGCGTACTCGGCGAGTTCGCCGACGCCCGGCATGATCGCGATGTCCGGGGGCTCCCCCGACTGCACCTTGGACAGCAGCACCTCGCGCTGGGCGGCGGTGCCCTGGTACTCGAAGGGGATGCCGAAGCCCCGCAGCACGTTCTCGAACTGCTCGCCCTGCTCGTCGGTCCACGGCCCGAGAATGGTCACCGGCTCGTCGTCCTGCTGCGACCAGACCGCCACCATGCTGCCGGCCGAGACCATCACCAGCACCACGAGAAGCACCAGCACCTTGAACCGCCGGGTCACCGTCGCCTCCAGTAGTCGCTGTCGAGCCGGAGACCGAGCCCCACCACGGGCAGAACGACGAGCAGCAGGCCGCCGGTCAGGGTGCCCTGGTGGACCCGGTCGGTCCAGGTGTCGTCGGCCAGGACGCGCCGGACGTCCTCGGACCTGTCCGTGACGGTCTGCTGGAAGCCCTCCAACTCCGGGCCCCCGCTGCGCTCCCGGGAGACCTTCGTGATGTCCCCCAGGCCCCCGACCACCCTGTCGAGGTCGTCCTGGGCGGACGACATGGTCAGCAGCGGCACGATCCCGAGCAGCACGGTCAGGGCGAAGGCCGCGAGCAGGTACGGGTTCCAGTCGCGGCCACAGCGGTCGCGCAGCACGAACAGCGCGGACAGCAGCGTCAACGCCAGCGCCGCCAGGGCGAGTTCGGCGAGCCACCAGCCGCTCCGCTGCAACCATCCCTCGGTGGCGACGGCCTCGGCGTGTTTCAACTGGACCGTCTGCATGTCGTCCAGGCGGAATACAAGTCCCACGCCGGACCGGGTGAGCAGCGAGCGCGCCTCGGCGAGCTTCTGCTCACGCATGAGCGGCCGGTCGCGGTACGTGGACGTACCGAGGTTGATGGAGTTGCTGTAGGTGGCCAGCAGCCCGTTGACGGTGCCGAGGTCCTGGTCCGTCCGGTCCGCGATCCTGGACAGCCCCTGGTCGGCGGCGGAGAGCTGGGCCCGGTAGGCCTCGCCCGCGCCCGCGACGTCGACGAGCTCCAGGTCCACCAGGACCCGGGCCTCGTGGTCGGCGCGCAGCACCGCGAGCCGGGTGGCGGCGAGCCCCTGCACGGCCGGCGCCTCCTCGGTGGCGAGCGCCTGGGCGCCGCCCTGGATCTGACGGCAGGAGACGTACAGGGCGCCGGCCGCCACGAGCGCGCACACCGTCAGGACCAGCAGATGCGCCTCCAGCAGCCGACGGGTCCGCCGCCCGCGCAGCCGCTCGCGCCAGAAGGCGCCGAGGGAGGAGGGAGCGTGCAGGAAGTACCGGGCGTACCAGGGATGGGGGCAGGAGTACGGGGAGTGTCCGCGCCGGGGAGTGGCGAGGGGCCGGCCGCTCCGGGAGCCCGCGCCTGCGGTCGTCACAGCAGCCTCTCCCCGCAGGCGACGCAGTAACGGGCCTCGGCCCCGGCCGGGGTGGCGCACCGGTCGCAGCGTGGGCCCGGCAGCGGACCGGCGGAGTCGGTCAGGGGCACGGGACGGGACCCGGCCCGCAGGATCATCGGGCCGAGCGTGTCGGCGTCGACGGCGTGGCGCAGCCGGACCCGCCCCGCGGGCACGTCCTCGATGTCGGCGACCGCGCGGATCTCGTCCAGCACCCAGTCCGTGCCGAACCGGTCCGCCAGACGCGCGGCCCGCCCCAGGTGGCCCTCGGCGGCGTTCCGTCGCTCCTCCCCGAGAGCGACGAGGCCCCGGCGCAGCGCCTCCCGCATCACGGTGGTGGACTTCTGGTCGCGCACACTGGCGGCGCCCGCCGGCACGTCGGGCGGCGGCAGTTCGGGGTGGTGCCAGCGGGCGGTGACGGACGCGTGGACGTCGCCGACGGAGACCATCGCGAACTGCAGGTAGGTCTCCAACGGGTCGCTGTCGGCGTCGGCGACGAGGGTGAGCAGGTAGTCGCGTCCGCCCTCCTCCCACTGGTACGTCGGAAAGCTCCAGCGGTGCGGCCGGCCGGGCTGGGGCAGCCCGCCGAGGCGGTGCGGCCGGGGCGCCTTCTCGCTCAGCGCGACCTGCCGCACCGAGGGCCGTACGGTCACCTCG
Source organism: Streptomyces europaeiscabiei (assembly GCF_001550375.1). Lineage (GTDB taxonomy): Bacteria > Actinomycetota > Actinomycetes > Streptomycetales > Streptomycetaceae > Streptomyces > Streptomyces europaeiscabiei. Next base: position 7,939 of record NZ_LRTR01000241.1, read on the forward strand.
ATCGGCAGCTGGGGGGTGTGCACCCGGCGCAGCCGCTGGATCGCGGCGGTGATCGCCCCGCCGAGGCCGTCGTCCACGAACTCGGCGGTGCCGTGCAGCCGTTCGGCGAGTGTCAGCAGCGGTTCGGGGGCCCAGTCCGCGCCCACGGCGAGCACGTCGCAGGTGAAGTGCCCCGCGCAGACGTCGAGTTCCTCGTCGAGACGGGTCTCGCCGGGGGCGCTGCTGCCGTCGGTGATCAGCAGCAGATGACGTACGGACAGCGGGCGGGCGGCGAGCAGGGCGCGTGACGCGGCCGCCCAGGCGGCGTACCCGGCGGGGCGTGGACCGTCCCGGTGCAGCGGGATCGCGCCCGTGGCGAAGGCGGCCCGGCGTTTCTCGCGCCCGTCGGCGACGGCCCACTCGGCGTCGCCCGACGGGTGGCACCGGACGGGCTCGGGGCCGGCGCCCAGCACGGTGAAGGAGATGCCGTCGGGCAGGGCGCGCAGTGCGGCCGGCAGGGCGTGCCGGACGGCCGCCCTGAGGGGCTCGGCGACATCGATCGCGATGATCACGGCGAGTTCGATCGCGGGCAGCTCGGCGGGCGCGCCACCGGCGGTCACGTCGACCCGCAGATGCGCCTCGATCTTCGCGCTGCGATGCGGTCGCAGATCGCCGCCGAGGTCGACGTGCAGCCGGATATCCGGCCGCGGCAGCCGGGCGTGGTTGCTCGGACGGCCGGTCGTGTCCCGGCTCAGGTGCCTGCTCATGCCGTGCGTCACCGTTCCTTCCCCGTCGTCGCCGAGCGGACCGCGCGGCTACCGTCCGCCGTCCGCCGTCCGCCGTCCGCCGTTTCGCTGCCGCCCGGCCGGATCACGGAACCGCTGCCGCACGGCGGATCACGGTCCACGAAGGTCGCGCCCCACCTTCCTGCCCCGCCACCGCCGCCCGCACCCCACATCCGGCCGCCCGCCGCC
>NZ_LRTR01000242.1 GCF_001550375.1 Streptomyces europaeiscabiei
AGGCCCAGGGCGGCGCCGCCGTGCGCGGGGTTGCGGGCGAACACGGCCTCGTACAGCACCTTGGCGGTGGGCCCGGCCGCGCGTTCGCCGAGCCGCTCCCCGCAGTAGGCGAGGGCCAGCTTGGGCGCGTACTCGCCGGGTAGTTCGAGGCGGACCTTCGTGAAGTGGCCCTGGGCCTCGGCGACCTGGCGCGGGTCGTCGTCGAGGTCGGCGCGGCGCAGCGCGACCAGGGCGCGGTGCCACTCCAGCCGCCACCGGCGCACGGCGGACGGCCCCGGCAGGGAATCGGCGGTGTCGAGTTCCTCCTGGGCCCGCTCCAGGTCGTCCCGTGTGTTCCGGCCCAGCAGGACCCGTACGTTGTGCAGCCGGATCTCCACCGAGGGCGGCTTGCCGTCCTCCTGGTCGAGGAGCCGGCCCGGGTCGTAGCCGCTGCTCACCTCGAACCGTGTGGTCTGCGGGTCGCCCGGGTAGCGCCGGGGCACCGGCAGCCGGCGGGCGATCTCGGTGGGGGTGGGGGCGCCGAGGTCGAGGGCGGGGGCCAGGGGCGGTTCGTAGCGGTCCCGGCGGGGGCGGTCCAGCCAGTGTTCGATGCCCGGCACCGTGCCGAGCCGGGCGCCGAGCAGCTGCGGGGACGGCCAGAAGTAGTCGGAGGGTTCGGGCGGGTCGCTCTTGCCGCGCAGGGCGCGGATCTCCCGCAGAGCGCCCCGCAGTTGGCCCGCCATCTCCCGGGCGTCGGCGAAACGCAGGCCGGGGTCGCCGCGGGTGGCGCGGTCGACGACCCCCCGGAAGGAGGCGGTGCCGAGGCCGGGCACCTCGTCGACGGCCCAGCCGGCGAGTTCCCGCAGGGTGACACCGACGGTGTGCAGGTCGTGGGCGGTGGTGGGCATGGGAGAGGACGCCGTCTCGGGCGCCATGTAGTCGGGGGTGACATGGGCGGGCGGCTGGCTCTGGCCCTGTTCGCGCATCCCGCCGAGGTCGATGACCTTGACGCCGTCGCCGTGGTGCACGACGTTCGACGGCTTCATGTCCCCGTACACGAAGGCCCGTTCGCCGCCCGCGTGCAGATGGACGAAGGCTTCGAGGATCTGGCAGCCGTACGCGGCGACGTGCTCGATGTCGAGGACCGACTCGCCGCGCCGGGTCTCCTTGACGACCTTTTCGAGGGTGCCGTCGCCGACGTCGTCCATGACGATGTAGCCGCCGGTGACCTGCCCGGTGCCGTCGCGCCGGGCGACGAAGTCACGGATCTGGACGATGCGGGGGTGGCGGATGGCGACGAGGTTGCGGCGTTCGACGTCGGCGAGCCGGGCCCCGTCCTGCTCGTAGCGGTTGAGCATGCCCTTGACGGCTACCACGTCACCGAGATGGGTGTCCTCGGCGAGATAGACCCAGCCCTGGCCGCCGTGCGCGATGGGCCCCATGATCCGGTACTGGTCGCGCAGCACGTCGCCCTCGGCGAGTTCGGGCCGGTACGAGTATGGCTCGCCGCAGGCCGGGCAGTACCCCTCGACCGGCACCCGGCCCACGGTGTAGGGCGGTGCGAAGGTGATGCCGCACTCGGGGGACGAGCAGCTCATGCGGACGCGCAGCGGCGCCTCGGGGTGGATGAGGCGTTCCTGCGCGGGGCGCGGGACCCGCTCGGGCAGCGCGAGCAGCTCGGCGGGACCGAACTCGCGGGGGTCCTCGGGCAGTTCGGGCAGCCGGGGGCCGTTCTCCGCACGGCCGCACACGGCGCAGTGGCCGGTGGGCAGCACGGTGCCGCCGCAGGGGGCGCCGGTGAAGCGCCGGTGCGGGCAGAGCGTCGCCCTCTCGTCGTCCGTCCCCTGCCTTGGCTGGGCGCCGGACCCCATGCCGGGCGTCGTCCCAGGCGTCATCCCGGGCCTCGTGCCGGGCCTCATGCCAGGTCTCCGGAGCGCCGCAGATCGGCGCGCAGGGTCCTGATCAGCTCACGCAGCCGGGCGAGCCGCGTCTGCGGGTCCCTGGTCTCGTCGATCAGGCGGCGCTCGGCCCTGCGCCGGTCGGCCGTCTCCGTCAGCGAGCCGAGGGAGGAGCTGTCGACGACACCGTGGCGGACCGCGCGGCTGAACTCCGCGCGCTCCAGCCGGGCGAGCAGCGCGTCCGCGTGGGCGAGGAGCGCGGGCGCGAGGAGTTCGTCACGGGCGGCGGTCCAGCCGGTGCCGCCCTCGTGGCGGAAGACCACCAGCAGTCGGAAGCCGACCGACCGTAATCGGGCGAGGAGTTCGATCAGCGGACCCGGCTCGGGCTCCTCGTCGAGGCCGTCGACGAGGACGGCGACCCGGCCGCCGGACGCGAGGACGGGCGGCTGCGCCGGCCGGGGCCCGGCGCCGAGCAGCCAGTCCCAGTAGGCCAGGTACTGGCCGGCCGGGAAGGCGATGTGGCCCAGGGCGTGGTCGGCGAGGTCGGGTCTGCTGGAGCCTCCCCCACTCTCGGCTTCGCTCGAGCGGGAGGTACCCCCTCCGCGGTGGACGAGAGGGGCCCGGTGCAGCAGATGGCGCAGGGAACGGTCCTTGCCGCCGCCCGGAGCCACCACGGTGATCTTCACCGGCTCCTCGTCGGGGTCCTCGAACCACCGGATCAGCCGTTCCCCGAAGTCATGGTTCCAGGCATCCGGGCCGGTCAACTCCTTGATCAGCGGCGAGAGTTCGGCGATACGCTCGACGGGGATCAGATACGAGAAGGCGAGCCGGTTGTTCTCGGGCAGCAACTCGCCCATGTCACCGCGCCAGCTGACGACGAGGCCGACCACCCGTGCGGGGCGCCCTTCTTCCGGCCGTGTGCACACGGCGGCTCCGCTGAATCCCCTGCGCACGACCTCGGCCTTGGTGACGGCGTCGAGCTGCACCCGCTCACCACTGACCCCGCCGATACGGCCCCACAGGGACATGCCGTCGTCGAAGCCCTCCGCGTAGCCCGTCGCGGACACCTCCATCCCGCCCAGCAGCCCCGTCTCCAGCCGGGCCGGCCGCGCCTGCGGCCGCGGACTGTCCAGCCGCAGCACGGCGACGTCCTCACCACCCCCGGGGCCCTCGGGCAGCCAACCGCCGGGCGGGACACGCGCGGACACCGGAGCGAGGTCGCTGTTCTCGGCGAACTCCAGCCACATCACGGCGTCCGGGCTGCGCACCACGTGTGCGCAGGTCAGCGCCGTGTGCTGGTCGACGAGCACGCCGGCGCCGCAGATGGGCCCGTGCGCGTCCCCGCGCCGCAGCCTGAGCCTCCAGTCCGCACGCAATTCCCCCATGCTGCCTCACACTACGCGCGGAGCATCGTGCGTCCCTAGACTTGTGAACCAACTTGGATCGGTCGATCAACGGACCATCAACGGAATCCGACGAGGTGTTCACATGGGCGATACCGAACCGGTCGGTCTCGCGGAGGCCATCGGCACGGTCCGCGCGGAGCTGGCCAGGGCCCAGGCAGAAGGCGCGGCGAGCGACTGGCGGTTCAGCGTGGAGCAGGTCAGCCTGGAGTTCGCGGTCCAGTTCCACCGGTCCGGCGAGGGCGGGGCGGGCCTGCGCCTGGGCGTGGTCGAGGCCCGCCTCGGCGGCTCGGTGAGCCACGACTCCACCCACCGCATCCAGGTGGACCTCAAACCCCTCCCCGGCCCCGGCGGCCACCACCACGAGGTGAGCCGCGAGGACCCCGTCGCCCCCGAACGCCCGGACCCGTCGGCCGGCTCCCTCTCCCGCGACTAGGGCCGCGGCCTCGCGACCCCACGATGCACCGGCCAAGTCCCCGTCACCGTATGGCTGTTCACCCGACCCACCACGTCGACCAGGGCCGGCAGCACCTCGGCGGACAACTCGTCGCCGACGGCACGGGCCGACGCGGCGCCCACCTCCCGTTCCACGGAGCACCTCGTCGCTCGGCAGGGCGGGGGCCGCCGGGCGATGGCCGCGGAAAATACCGTCACCGGTCCGGTGACGGCCCGTACGATCGGCCGACATCCGTGCACGTGAGGAACCGTGACGACGAGGCCGGGGAGCAAGCCGGGATGACCCACCAACCTGAGCAGCGTGTCAGGCACTCTCAACGGCTCGACAAGGGGCATCCGTTCCGCCAGTGGAAGACGTGGCGCATACCCGGGACCGGTCTGACCCTGACCGGGTACTCACGGGCGAACGACAAGACCTTCTTCCACGTCCCCGAGCTGCGGTGCGCCCTCGATGCCGGTCTGGCCGAGGGCCGGCAGGTGGAGACGGTGCTCCTGACCCACACCCATCTCGACCATTCCAAGGACCTCGACTATCTGGCGGCCAGGGACGCGGGGGTGGACATCTACCTTCCGGCCGACGCCGAACCGTACGCGCAGGCCTATCTGCGTGCTTCGAGCGAGCTGAACCACGGGGCGGGGTTCGATCCGTCCCTCTCCGCGGGGTGCCGTCTGCACGGCGTGCGGCCGGGTGCGGAGTTCTCCGTGGGCCGCCGCGGGGAGTACGCGGTCCGCGTCGTCGAGTGCCTGCACAAGGTGCCGTGCGTGGGCTACTGCTTCGCGGAGAAGAAGACGGTCCTGACGCCGGAGTACGAAGAGCTGAAGGCGTCGATGGTCGCGGCGGGCCGGGCCCGGGAGTTCGGCCGGATCATCGCCGAGCGACGCAAGGAGGGTGCCGGCACGGTCGACCGGGAGATCCGCCGCCCCGCCTTCGCCTTCCTCGGAGACACCCACGCGAGCGTGTTCGCGCGGAACCCCTGGCTGTTCGACTACCCGGTCATCATCACCGAGTGCACCTACCTCGACGACGACCGGCTCACCCGGGCCCGGGAGGTCGGACACACCGTGTGGAGCGAACTCCGTCCGGTGGTCGAGGCACATCCGGAGAACCTGTTCGTGCTGACCCACTTCAGCCTGCGCCACTCCGACCGGGAGGTCGTCGAGTTCTTCCGGAACGAGCTGGAGAGCGGAGCGGTCGGGCATCTCGACAACGTCGTGCTGTGGGTGCACCCCGAGAGCCGTCTGACCGAGCAGCACCAGAGCCACGGATGACGGTCCGCCGGCTGCGGGCGTGGCCGGTCGGCCGTTCCGGACGAGACCACGCAGCAGCACGGACGGGGTGCGCGCCGTTCGGGTACCCGGCCCGGCCCGCCCGGGGCCCCGAGTATCCCGAGTCTCCGCCCGCCCGGAGCCCCGAGCGCGGCCCCCGACGCCGACCCCGGCGCTAGTCGCCGCTGCTCCACCGACCACCGGCGGAGCAGCGGACGTCACCTCCGTGCGGCACCCCCGGCCC
>NZ_LRTR01000243.1 GCF_001550375.1 Streptomyces europaeiscabiei
CTCGGCCTCGGCCCTCTGCGCCGCGACCCTCTCCGCCTCGACCCGGGCCGCCCGCTCGGCCTCCGCCGCAGCGGCCACCCTCCGAGCGTCCTCGGCCCGGAGCAACGCCTCCTCGGCCTTCCGCTGCTTCTCCAGGCGGAGCGCTTCCGCCTCCGCCCGCAACCGCTGCTCCTCCGCGGCCTGCTTGCGACGCCGTTCCTCCTCGACCCGCCGCCGCTCCTCCTCCTCGGCACGGGCCTTCTCCTCCGCGAGGAGCCGCGCCTGCTCCTCCTCGGCACGACGGCGCGCTTCCTCGGCCCGCTGCCGGGCCTCCTCCGCCTGCCGTTCCGCCTCGCGCCGCTGAGCCTCCTCCAGCTCGCGCCGCTTGCGCTCCTCCTCCTCGGCCCGCAGCCGCGCGAGCTCCTCCTGACGCTCCCGCTCCAGCCGCTCCTCCTCGGCCTTCCGCGCGGCCTCTTCCTCGGCCTTGCGCCGCGCTTCCTCCTCGGCCTTGCGCCGGGCCTCCTCCTGCGCCTTCACCTCGGCCTCGGAGAGCGGCAGCATCACATCGAGCCGGGCCCGGACCACCGTGGTCACCGCCTCGGGATCCTGCGCGGCGTCGACCACCAGATAGCGCCCGGCATCCGCGGCGGCCAGCGTCAGGAACCCCGCCCGCACCCGCTCGTGGAACTCGGCCGGCTCGGACTCCAACCGGTCCGGCGCCTCGGTGAACCGCTCCCGCGCCGCCTCGGGCGACACATCCAGCAGCACCGTCAGATGAGGCACGAGCCCATCGGTCGCCCACCGCGAGATCCGGGCGATCTCCGTGGGCGAAAGGTCCCGCCCGGCTCCCTGATAGGCCACGGACGAATCGATGTACCGGTCGGAGACGACGACGGCACCCCGCTCCAGGGCGGGCCGCACCACGGTGTCCACATGCTCGGCACGATCCGCCGCGTAGAGAAGCGCCTCAGCCCGATGCGACAGCCCGGCACTCGACACGTCCAGCAGAATCGACCGCAGCCGCTTGCCCACCGGAGTGGCCCCCGGCTCACGCGTCACCACGACCTCGTGCCCCTTGGCCCGGATCCACTCGGCGAGCGCCTCGACCTGGGTGGACTTCCCAGCACCGTCACCGCCCTCCAGGGCGATGAAGAACCCGGTCCCGGCAGGCGCCTGTACCGGATCGTCGCCCTTCAGCAACGCGTCCCGCAGATCCTTCCGGAGCGGCACCCCGGACCGGTCGTCGACCTTGGCCAGCACCAGCGCGGCCACCGGCAGCAGCAACGCGCCGACCAGCATCAACGTGAACGCCGCACCCCCGTGCGCGAACACGAACTTGCCGCTCTCCAGCCGGTGCGGCCCGATGACGGCGGCGACCAGCGGAGCGACGAGCACCGCCAACGCCGCGAACACCCGTACGACGGCATGCAGATGCTCGGTGGTCCGCGCCCTACGGAAGTCCTCGGCCTCCTGGTCGAGCAGGGTGTGCCCGGTGTTGGCGGCGATCCCCGCGCCGGCTCCGGCCAGCCCCAGGATCAGCACCACGCTCGTGACATCCGGCGTCAGTCCGGCGGCGAGCAGCGCGACACCGGTGAAGGCGATCGCGAGGGCGAGCAGCCGACGCCGGGACAGCGAGGGCAGCACGGACGGCGCCCGACGGATCCCGACGACCACACCACCTGTCAGCGCGGCGACGAACAGCCCGTACAGCACCGGACCGCCGCCCAGATCCTTGGCGTGCAGCACGGCGACGGCGACAGCGGCCGCGACCGCACCGGCGACCGCCCCGCACGCCGGCACCAGGAGCGGGATCGCACCGGTGCGTCCCTTGTCCACGCCCGTGCCGGTCTTGGGCCGGCGCAGCCCCTCCAGCGGCGACCGCGCGCGCGGGGTGCGAGTCTTCGGCAGTTCGAGGAAGGTCACCAGGGACAGCGAGGCGGCGAACAGCCCCGCGGCGACGTACGAGGCCAGCGCGGCCTGGTGCTGTCCGAACCAGTCGAGACCCGCACCCAGCAGATTGTTGAGCAGCGACGCGACGACGAGGACCGTGGCCGCGAGAGGCACGGCGACGAATCCCGTACGCAGTGCCAGGCGCCGCAGCGCGTCCATGTGGTCCGGGAGCGGCCGTACGGTCGCGCCCTCGAGCGGCGGCGCGGGCAGCAGCGCGGGCGCCGCGCTCTCCCGGCAGACCGTCCAGAACCGCTCGGCGACACCGGCCACGAACGCGGTGACCAGCAGCACCGCGAGCGCGTTCTCCGGCGTCCAGTCGATCCACAGGGGCGCGACGATCAGCAGCAGGACCCGCACCCCGTCCGCGCCGACCATGGTCCAGCGGCGGTCGAGCGGCCCCTCCTGCGCGGTCAGCGAGGTGAGCGGCCCGAGAAGTACGGCCCCGAAGAGCAGGGTCGCGAGGGCACGCGTACCGAAGACGGTCGCGACCGTCAGGGCGACGCCCCGGTATCCACCGCCGAAGGAGCCCTCGATGATCGCCGCCTGGAAGGCGAGGAGCACCAGCACGAAAAGGGCGAGGACATCGCCCACACCGCCCACGAGTTGTGCGCCCCACAACCGTTTCAGCTGAGGTCGGCGCAGCAGTGCCCGCACGGCGCGCTCCCTGGAATCGGCTACCAGGGCGTCGTCGGAGGCCGGGTTGTGGGCCGTCGGCTGCTCGGCTCGCATCATGCTTTCAGCCTATCGGCACCCACCGACACTCCGAAGCAGCGCCCGAACGCACGCACACCGCACAACCAAGTCGCACAAAACCCGCACACATTCAGCAAAGCCGAGGCGACCATTCAAGCCACCGCTCGGCGCCACCGCCCCCGAAGGGGCGCGGGGAACTGCGCGACCAGCCACACTCGGCCCGCAGCCGCACAGCACCCGCACCCCGAGCGGCTAGGCGCCTTCCCCGGCCGCCGTCGCCTTCTTCGCAGGAGCCGCCTTCTTTGCCGCAGCCGTCTTCGAAGTCGCCGTCTTCTTGGCAGCGGTCTTCTTCGCCGGCGCAGCCTTCTTCGCGGCAGTCTTGGTCGCCGTCTTCTTCGCGGGCGCCTTCTTCGCCGTCTTCTTGACGGGAGCCTTCGCCCGCTTCTCGGCGAGCAGCTCGAACCCGCGCTCGGGCGTGATCGTCTCCACGCTGTCCCCGGACCGCAGCGTCGCGTTGGTCTCGCCGTCGGTGACGTACGGCCCGAAGCGGCCGTCCTTCACCACGACCGGCGCCTTGCTGACGGGGTCCTCGCCCAGCTCCTTCAGCGGCGGCTTGGCGGCTGCCCGCCCGCGCTGCTTGGGCTGGGCGTAGATCGCCAGCGCCTCTTCGAGGGTGATCGTGAAGAGCTGGTCCTCGGTCTGCAGCGACCGCGAGTCCGTGCCCTTCTTCAGGTAGGGCCCGTACCGCCCGTTCTGCGCGGTGATCTCCTGGCCCTCGGCGTCGGCCCCGACGGTCCGCGGCAGCGACATCAGCTTCAGCGCATCGGCCAGCGTCACCGTGTCCAGCGACATCGACTTGAACAGCGAGGCCGTACGCGGCTTGACCGCGTTCTTGCCGGTCTTCGGGGTGCCCTCGGGCAGCACCTCGGTGACGTACGGGCCGTAGCGGCCGTCGCGGGCGATGATCTGGTGGCCCGAGTCCGGGTCGGCGCCGAGCTCGAAGTCACCGCTCGGCTTGGCGAGCAGTTCCTCGGCGAGTTCGACGCTCAGCTCGTCCGGCGCCATGTCCTCGGGCACATCCGCCCGCTGGTGCCCTTCGGAGTCCTTCTCGCCGCGCTCGATGTACGGGCCGTAGCGCCCGACGCGCAGCATGATGCCGTCACCGACGGGGAACGACGACACCTCGCGGGCGTCGATCGCGCCCAGGTCGGTGACCAGTTCCTTCAGCCCGCCGAGGTGGTCCCCGTCACCGTTGCCGGCCTCGGCCGCCGTGCCGTTCGCACCCGTGCTCTCACCGAAGTAGAAGCGCCTGAGCCACGGCACCGCCTGGGCCTCGCCGCGCGCGATGCGGTCGAGGTCGTCCTCCATCTTGGCGGTGAAGTCGTAGTCGACGAGCCGCCCGAAGTGCTTCTCCAGGAGATTGACCACGGCGAAGCTCAGGAACGACGGCACCAGGGCCGTGCCCTTCTTGAACACGTATCCCCGGTCGAGGATCGTGCCGATGATCGACGCGTACGTCGACGGGCGGCCGATCTCGCGCTCTTCGAGCTCCTTGACCAGCGACGCCTCGGTGTAGCGGGCCGGGGGCTTGGTGGCGTGCCCGTCGACCGTGATCTCCTGGGCGGAGAGCGCGTCACCCTCGGCGACCTGCGGCAGCCTGCGCTCGCGGTCGTCCAGCTCGGCGTTCGGGTCGTCGGCACCCTCGACATAGGCCTTGAGGAAGCCGTGGAAGGTGATCGTCTTGCCGGAGGCGCTGAACTCGGCGTCCCGGCCGTCGGAGGCCGTGCCACCGATCTTCACCGTGACGCTGTTGCCGACCGCGTCCTTCATCTGGGAGGCGACCGTCCGCTTCCAGATCAGCTCGTAGAGCCTGAACTGGTCGCCGGTCAGGCCGGTCTCGGCGGGCGTACGGAAACGATCACCCGAGGGGCGGATCGCCTCGTGCGCCTCCTGCGCGTTCTTGACCTTCCCGGCGTACGTACGCGGCTGGGCCGGCAGGTAGTCGGCGCCGTACAACTGTGTGACCTGGGCGCGGGCGGCGCTCACGGCGGTGTCGCTGAGCGTCGTGGAGTCCGTACGCATATAGGTGATGAAGCCGTTCTCGTACAGCTTCTGTGCCACCTGCATCGTCGCCTTGGCCCCGAAGCCGAGCTTGCGCGAGGCCTCCTGCTGGAGCGTCGTCGTACGGAACGGGGCGTACGGCGAGCGGCGGTACGGCTTGGACTCGACGGAGCGGACCGCGAACCGCGTGTTCTCCAGGGCGGAGGCCAGCGCACGGGCATTCGCCTCGTCCAGGTGCAGGACGTTCGCGCCCTTGAGCTGCCCGACCGAGCCGAAGTCTCGGCCCTGGGCGACACGGCGGCCGTCGACGGACTGCAGGCGGGCGACCAGGGACGACGGGTCGGAGGCGTCACCGGCGCGGCCGGTCGCGAAGGTGCCGGTCAGGTCCCAGTACTCGGCCGAGCGGAAGGCGATCCGCTCCCGCTCCCGCTCCACGACGAGCCGGGTCGCGACGGACTGGACGCGTCCCGCCGACAGGCGCGGCATGACCTTCTTCCACAGGACCGGCGAGACCTCGTAGCCGTAGAGGCGGTCGAGGATGCGGCGGGTCTCCTGGGCGTCGACCAGCTTCTGGTTCAGCTCGCGCGGGTTGGCGACGGCGGCCTGGATCGCGGCCTTGGTGATCTCGTGGAAGACCATCCGCTTGACCGGGACCTTGGGCTTGAGCACCTCCTGGAGGTGCCAGGCGATGGCCTCGCCCTCGCGGTCCTCATCGGTGGCGAGGAAGAGTTCGTCGGACTCCTTCAGGAGGTCCTTGAGCTTCCTGACCTGCGCCTTCTTGTCCGCGTTGACCACGTAGATGGGCGCGAAGTCGTGCTCGACGTCCACGCCGAGGCGGCGCACCTCGCCGGTGTACTGCTCGGGCACCTCCGCGGCGCCGTTGGGAAGGTCGCGGATGTGCCCCACGCTCGCCTCGACGATGTAGCCGGGGCCGAGATAGCCCTTGATCGTCTTCGCCTTGGCAGGCGACTCGACAATGACGAGTCGGCGGCCGCCCTTCGCGGTCTCGCTGGTCGGGGACAACTTCGCTCTTCTCTCCGGTCGACGCTGGGGTTCCCCAGGCTTGCGTCCCGGGGCTGGCGCCCCCGGAGGCCGTTGCCTCGCACGGGGCTCGGCGGTCGGCCCGGGGGTCGGGTCATGCTGACGCTGCGGAGTGTGACGGTACATCCCGCCCCCGTGTCAAACGGGAAAAGCCCGCAACGGCCACTCGAACGGTAACCCGACTACCGCCATTCCTGCCGCCCGGCGTCTTCAGCGATCCGTTCGGGGCCGAGGCGGAGGGTCACATCCCGGTTACCCGGCCCGCTCCCCGGCACCGGCTCACCGGCCAGGCTCAGATCTGGGTGAGGCACCACGCGCCGAGCACGAGGGCGGTGACCGCCACGGTGCTCGCGAGCGTCGCCGACAGCGCGGGGCGCACCCCCTGGGCGACCGGCTCGCCCCGGCGCAGCCGTGTCGTGGTCCACAGCAGCAGCCCGCCCCCGAACAGGGAGAACACCACCCCCACGAAGATCGCCGGTCCGCTCTCCATGTCCCGTCCTCCCACCCCTCGACACCCCGGGACGGGAGGCTGGCACGGACGGGCAGCGGGCGCGCGAACCCCAGGTGAACGCGAGGCGTCCCGGGCTCTCAGACCGAGCCGGGCGTGGGTATCTTCCCGGTCGTCCTCGACACGTCGGCGTTGCGCACCGTGCACACCACCGTGTTGAAGCCCTTCTTCCATTCCTCTTTGTCGGTCACCCATCCCGACACGATCAGGTCAGCGCCGGGCGCCCAACTCGACTCGAACCTGTTGGTGCACAGCTTTCCGCCTTCGGCGAGGGCTCCGTCGAAGGTCATGTTGGCGGGTGCCTGGACCGATCCGACGACCTGGTCGGTGTGTGCTTCGGCACAGTCGGTCAGTGGGGCGTCGTAGCCCTCTTCCCTCGTGGTGTAGTCCCAGCAGTCGCCGACGGCCATCTGCGTGGGCCACAGGTTCGTGCCCACGTCACGGAGTCGGCCCACCTCGCCGCCGATCGGGACGTGCTTGCCGAGCACGAGACATGCCGTACCGCCCTTGGCCGCGGCGAAGCCCTCCTTCGTGGGGAGGAGCGCGTAGACCCCCGCGTCGGGCAGGGCCTCGGCCAGCCCGTCGGCCTGGCCTGCGCAGCGCTGCGCGCCGTCGGCCCTGGCGTCGGCATGGTCCGACGCCGTCGCCACGGCCACGACCTGACCGTCCGGCCAGTCCTCTTCGCAGTCCACCACGCCGAGGTCGGGCACCGACGCGAACGCCGCCCCCGTCCAGACCGCCTTGACGCAGTCCCCCACCTCCAGCGGCTTCTTGAGGGCCGCCTGCTCGCCGTAGGGGTACTCCGAGCCCGGCGCCGACACGAGCGCCTCCGGGGTCTCGGAGGGCTTGGGGTCCGGACCGCCCGTGAAGTTCACCGCGGCCCAGGTCCCGCCGCCCGCCACGAGCAGCACGGCGACCACGATCGCGACGATGCCCGCCGCGGGCACCTTCCGCTTCGGTCCACCGGGCGGCGGCCCTCCGGCCGTGATGGTCAGGAACCCCGCGTTCCCCTGCGGTCCGGCCCCGCCGCCCCTGTAGGGCGTCGACGGGTTGGCCGCGTAGGGCAGCGGCTGATGGCCCACGGTGCCGCCGTACGCCGGTGCCTGACCGCCGCCGTACGGCGTGGACCGGCCGCCGCCGTACGGGTTGTAGCTGTCGTAGGGACTGCGGGGCTGCTGCCCCTGCTGCCACGGGTCGTACGGTGCCGGGCCGCCCGCCGGGGTGTTCGGGGCCGAGGGCGCACCGGGTGTGTGCGGGGCGCCCGGGGTCTGCGGTGTGTACGGCGTGTGGGGTGCGCCCGGGGTGTTCGGGGTGCCTCCGAGGCCGTGCTGCCCGGCGGCCACGTACCCGGGTGGCGCGCTCGCCACGTACCCCGGGGGCGCACCGGGGGTCGCGTGACCGCCGGGCGTACCCGGTGTGCCGGGAGTACCGGGCGCCGGTCCGAAGCCCCCGGGCGCCGAGGCGGGGGTGGCTCCCCAGCCCGGCGGGGTCGGTGCGCCGCCCGCGCCGGCCACTCGCTCCAGTCCGCGTGCCACCGCCTCCGGCGACAGCCGGCGCACCGGGTCCTTGATGAGCAAGCCGTGCAGGACGGGGGCCAGTTCACCGGCGCGGACGGGCGGCGTCGGCTCCTCGCCGAGAAGAGCCGTGAGCGTCGCGTACTCGCCGTGCCGGTCGAAGGGGCCGCGCCCCTCGACCGCCGCGTACAGCGTGGCGCCGAGCGAGAACATGTCGGCGGCCGGTGTGGGCGGCTCGCCCCGCGCGCGCTCCGGGGCCAGGTACCCGGGGGTGCCGAGGATTCCGGCGGTGGCGGTGAGCCGGGGTTCGTGGGACTCCGGCTGGAGCGCGATGCCGTAGTCGGTGAGCAGCACGCGCGCGTAGAGGTCGCCCGAGGCATCGGCGGCCAGCAGGATGTTGGCCGGTTTCACATCCCGGTGCAGTATGCCGATCCGGTGCCCCGCCGTGAGCGCGTCCAGGACGGCGATCCCGATCCGGGCGACCTGCTCGGGCGGGAGCGGTCCGCGCTGCCGTACGACCGCCTGGAGGTCGATCGCGTCCGGCACGTACTCCATGACGATCCACGGCAGGCCGTCGTGGAGCACCACGTCGTGGACCGTCGCCACATGCGGGTGGCCGCGCAGCCGCGCTGCGTGCCGTGCCTCGCTGCGGGCCCGCGCGATCCGCTGGGCGGGCTCGGTCGCGTCCCTCGGGACGTCGGGCAGGGAGATCTCCTTCATGGAGACCTCGCAGGCCAACTCCTCGTCGTACGCCAGCCAGACCCGGCCCATGCCGCCCGCGCCCAGGGTGCGCAGCAGGCGGTACCGGTTGTTGATGACCCTTCCCCGGCCCTGCTCCGGCGTATCCCCCGCCATCGCGATCCCCCGATTCCCCCAGAGACAGCGCGTGCCTCCCCCGAGGACACGTCGAATCCGTCTCTTGAAAATAGCTTCGCACGCACCACTGACAGGAGCCCTTTTACGGACCAATCCAGCCAGAGGGGACACACGAGCCCCAGGAGTGCGCATACGCCTCACACGTCACGGGGACGGGCGTCGCGCGGGGTACCAGTACCGTCATCGGACGGTACGGAAATCGTCACCGGGCCCGCGAGTCACGGCGGCGCCACTCGGCGGCACCACTCGCCGGTGCCGGCCGCCGGTGCCGGCGGTTCACCGAGCCGGTTCGAGGAACCCCTGTTCGACGAGGAGCCGGATCTGGACCGGCGTGCGGTCGCGCAGCGCCACCGCGTCCTCGCCGACGAGCTGGGCGATGGCGTCCAGAATTCGCCCCGCGCTGAGCCTGCCGTCGCACACACCGGCGAATCCCGCACCGACCGTGTCCACCTTCGTGGCCCGGCGCATACCGCGGTTCTGACGCAGCACCACATGCTCGGGGTCCTCGGCGCCAGGCAGCCCGACCTGCTCCTGGACGACCTCGGCGGTGAGCCGGAAGTGCGCGGCGAGGAGCGCCGCGTCGTCGTGCCCCCGCAGGTAGTCGACGCGCGCGAAGTGCTGCCGCACGGTCTCGCCGAGCGGCTGTTCGACCGCATGCGGCCACTCCTCGACGGTGATCGAGGGCTCGGAGTCCGCGGCGGCCGCCTTCCGCAGCGTGATCCACCCGAACCCGACGCCCTTCACCTTCCGCGCCTCGAACTCGTCGAGCCACGCGTCGTACAGCGCCTCGTACTCGGCCACGTCACCACGGTGGTCGCCCGCGTCCCGCAGCCACAACTCGGCGTACTGCGTGACGTCCTGGACCTCCCGCTGCACGATCCACGCGTCGCACCCGCGCGGCACCCACGACCTGAGCCGCTCCTGCCAGTCCTCCCCCTCCACGTGCTGCCAGTTGGCGAGGAACTGCGCGAACCCGCCCTCGTTCAGCCGTTCCCCCGCCTGTGAAACGAGCGTGCGACACAGGTCGTCCCCGCCCATCCCGCCGTCGCGGTACGTCAGCCGGGCGCCGGGCGAGATCACGAACGGCGGATTGGACACGATGAGGTCGTACGTCTCGTCGGCCCCGACGGGCTCGAAGAGGGAGCCCTGGCGCAGGTCGGCCGCCGGTGCTCCGGAGAGTGCCAGCGTGAGCGCCGTGATGTGCAGCGCGCGCGGGTTGAGGTCGGTCGCGGTCACGCGCGTGGCGTGCTGCGCGGCGTGCAGCGCCTGAATGCCGGAGCCGCTCCCGAGGTCGAGGGCGGACCCGACAGCCGTCCGCACGGTGATCCCGGCCAGGGTCGTGGACGCCCCACCGACCCCCAGCACCACACCCTCGTCCCGGCTCCCGATCCCTCCGGCCCCGCCGACCGCGCACCCCAGGTCGGACACGATGAACCAGTCCTCACCACCGGGCCCGCCGTAGGGCCGCACGTCGACGGCGGCTGCGATCTCGTCGCCGTCCGCACCGACGCGAACGAGCCATCCACTCTCCACGCACGCGTCGACAGGCAGCACGCCCTCCACGCGCGCGCGGGGAACCGCCTGCTGCAACAGGAACAACCGCACGAGCGCCTCCAGCGCCGTGTCCCCCCGGGTCGCCCTGAGCGCCGGCACGACCTCACTCCGCGCCAGGGCCGCGTACGCGGAGGCACCGAGCAGGTCAAGAAGCCCGTCGGCGGTGAATTCGGCACCGATCAACGCCTCCCGAAGTCGCACAGCGACATCGGACCGGTCGGCAGAGGGCAGAGAAGACAGCCTGAAGTCACTCACACCGCTCAGCGTAGCCGCGCAACGTGACCCCGCTCAGCTGCGGGCAATCGAGCCGCTGGAGCGGCGCCCACCGGGCAGCGGCAGGAGCACGTCCATCTGTCCGGCTGCGGGCAGTCGTACACCTGGAGGGCATGGGGGGCCTCCCGCTCGAACCGAGCCGAGAGTGGGGAGAGGGTGGGCGCAGCGGCACCCGGCGAGCGCCGGTGGGCGAAACCCACCCCCTCCCAGCCCGACCGCCGGACAACCCATCGGGCCCGGCCCGGCCACCCCCCCCAGAAGGACCCGCTCAGCTCTTGGTCGAAGAACCCGGCGCGGACGCCACCCCGGAGGTGGTCGCGGACTTGCAGCTCTGCTGCTCGGCCATCGCCTGCCCCACCTCCCCCTTCTCCAGCTCCTTCAGCGCGTTGCTCCCGGTCTTGCTCAGCTTCTCCAGCTCGGTGGCAACCCCTTCGAGCCCGTCGGCGAACTTCGCCTGGTCCTTCGTGTTCAGCGCGTCCGACTTCTTCTTCAACTCGCCGTACGCCGTCGACAGCTGGTTCAGCTCGGCGACCGCGGCCTTCTGCTTCTTCTGGCCGTCCTCGACGTCCGGCGCCCCGGCCTGCTGAATGGCCGTCGCCATCGCCTTGTACGCGTCGGAGATGTCCTGGAAGCCCTGGGAGTCGGCCTTCTGCACGTCCGCCGGTGCGCTGTCGTCCGAGGTCTCCTTCTGGATCGAGGCGTTGGCCGCCGCGATCTTCTTGATCTGCGGCTGCACGGAGTCACAGACCAGCTTGGCCCAGGTGTTCAGCTTGTCGTTCGTTGCGTCGTCGCTGCTGCTGCAGCCGGACAGCGCCAGTACCAGTACCGCACCGCCGGACAGTGCGGCCGCGAGCTTCTTGTTCACCGGATTGGTCCCTTCCATGGCTCTCGGCCCCGGAACATACACGCCACATGGGCGACACCTGTGTGCCGAGCACCCCCAGTGCACCCTTTTGTAACCGTTTGCACCAAGAGAGAGAAGGCTCACGAAGCGCATCGGCATATGCGGAAGCGGGCGGACGGCGCGTCAACACG
>NZ_LRTR01000244.1 GCF_001550375.1 Streptomyces europaeiscabiei
GACGGCGCGTCAACACGCGCCGTCCGCCCGCTCCTTGAACTGGACCCTCGCAGGCCCGGATCTAAGACCGCCTACGAAACCACCGCTGGATCCGCGGACTTGGCCACCCGCTCGGAATTGCCTTCGTCACCCACGGCGATCCCGCGCCGCTTGGACACGTACACCGCCCCGACGATCACGGCGATCGAGGCCACCGCGATGACGACGCGCAGCCCGACGCTCTTGTCCTCGCCGTAGCTGAACTGGACGACCGCGGGCGCGATGAGCAGCGCGACGAGGTTCATCACCTTCAGCAGCGGGTTGATGGCCGGTCCCGCCGTGTCCTTGAACGGGTCGCCCACGGTGTCGCCGATGACGGTCGCGGCATGGGCCTCGCTGCCCTTGCCGCCGTGATGGCCGTCCTCGACGAGCTTCTTGGCGTTGTCCCACGCGCCACCGGAGTTGGCGAGGAACACCGCCATCAGCGTCCCCGTGCCGATCGCGCCCGCGAGGTACGCGCCCAGGGCGCCGACCCCGAGCGTGAACCCGATCGCGATCGGCGCCATCACGGCGAGCAGACCGGGCGTGGCCAGCTCCCGCAGGGCGTCCTTGGTGCAGATGTCGACGACCCGGCCGTACTCCGGCTTCTCGCTGTAGTCCATGATCCCGGGATGCTCGCGGAACTGCCGCCGCACCTCGTAGACCACCGCGCCCGCCGACCGCGAGACCGCGTTGATCGCCAGCCCCGAGAAGAGGAAGACGACCGCGGCGCCCGCGATGAGCCCGACCAGGTTGTTGGGCTGCGAGATGTCCATCATCAGGTTCATCGGCGCGCCTTCGCCGGAGACCTTCTCGCCGACGTCGTTCGCGGCCGTGAGGATCGCGTCGCGGTACGAGCCGAAGAGCGCGGCGGCAGCGAGTACGGCCGTGGCGATGGCGATGCCCTTGGTGATGGCCTTGGTGGTGTTGCCGACGGCGTCCAGGTCGGTGAGCACCTGTGCGCCCGCGCCCTCGACGTCGCCGGACATCTCGGCGATGCCCTGTGCGTTGTCGGAGACCGGCCCGAACGTGTCCATGGCGACGATGACGCCGACCGTGGTGAGCAGTCCGGTGCCGGCCAGCGCCACCGCGAACAGCGCGAGCATGATCGACGTACCGCCGAGCAGGAACGCCCCGTAGACGCCGAGGCCGATCAACAGAGCGGTGTAGACGGCCGATTCGAGACCGATGGAGATACCGGCGAGGACGACGGTGGCCGCGCCGGTCAGCGAACTCTTGCCGATGTCCTTCACGGGACGCCGGGTGGTCTCGGTGAAGTAGCCGGTCAGCTGCTGGATCAGTGCGGCCAGCACGATGCCGATGGCCACCGCGAGGACCGCGAGGACCCGTGGGTCGCCGTCGTGACCCGCGATCGCCGTGTCCGTGACGCCTTCGAGATCGGCGTACGACGACGGCAGGTAGGCGTAGACGGCGACGGCGACGAGCACCAGCGAGATCACCGCGGAGATGAAGAAGCCGCGGTTGATGGCGGACATTCCGCTGCGGTCGGTGCGGCGGGGTGCCACCGCGAAGATGCCGATCATCGCGGTGAGCACGCCGATCGCGGGCACGATCAGCGGGAACGCGAGCCCGGAGTCGCCGAACGCCGCCTTGCCGAGGATCAGCGCGGCGACGAGCGTCACGGCGTACGACTCGAAGAGGTCGGCCGCCATGCCCGCGCAGTCGCCGACGTTGTCGCCCACGTTGTCGGCGATGGTCGCGGCATTGCGCGGGTCGTCCTCCGGAATGCCCTGCTCGACCTTGCCGACCAGGTCGGCGCCGACGTCGGCGGCCTTGGTGAAGATGCCGCCGCCGACACGCATGAACATGGCGATGAGCGCGGCCCCGAGGCCGAAGCCCTCCAGCACCTTCGGCGCGTCGGCCGCGTACACGAGGACCACGCAGGACGCGCCGAGGAGGCCGAGCCCCACCGTGAACATCCCGACTACGCCGCCGGTGCGAAATGCGATCTTCATCGCCTTGTGCGAGACGGTGGTGAGATCCTTTTCCGGCTCACCTTCCGCCGGTGTCGCTTCCCGGGCCGCCGCGGCGACGCGCACATTGCTGCGCACGGCGAGCCACATACCGATATAGCCGGTGGCCGCCGAGAACACGGCACCGATCAAGAAGAACACCGATCGTCCGGCGCGCTGATTCCAGTCGTCCGCGGGAAGCAGCATGAGCAGGAAGAACACGACGACGGCGAATACGCCGAGCGTGCGCATCTGCCGTGCCAGATAGGCGTTCGCACCTTCCTGGATCGCCGTAGCGATCTTCTTCATGCTGTCGGTGCCCTCGCCCGCCGCGAGCACCTGGCGCACCAGGACCCCGGCGACGGCTAGCGCGGCCAGTGCCACGACGCCGATCACCATGACGATGATCCGGTTGTCGTCCGTCAGTACCGCGGCTGCGAAGTCCGTGGTCCGGTCAAACCTTTGAGGGGTAGAAAGCCCCGCCATTCGTCCTCCTTGACGCTTGGGCTGAGCTCAAGATGTGGACGGATTGTAGGGAGCAGAACCTGATCAAAACAGTGCGCGGGAAGCGGAATTGGCCTTCACATGCTCTTCAGCAAACGATCTGCGCACGACCACATTACTCGAAAGAAGTAACGCCTCAAAGGCATTGACGCTTGATCAAATGATCGCGTGATTGATCGTGAATTCATTCACGATTTCCGGTGTTCCGATGAACGGTGATCGGAATAAATGCCGAATAAACACGAAGGGCCCTGCTCAGCAGGGCCCTTCGCGGTACTACTTGAAGTTGAGAGGTTGAGAAGATCAGGGCAATCAGGGCAGCACGGCGATCGACGGCGTCGTCGGCCAGGTCATCCGGATCAGCCCGCCGTTCTCCCCGGCAGAGACCTCGACGTCGTCGACGAGACCGCTGATCACCGCGAGGCCCATGTCGTCCTCCTCGATGTCGGCGTCCGCGTCACCGGCGCCCGACGACTTGTCACCGGGCACGGCGTGCGGCGCTTCGTCGCCGACCTCGATGGAGAACTGCTTCTCCTCCTCGATCAGCGACACCTGCACCGGCGCCGAGATACCGCTGCTCTGATGCAGTCCAACGGCACGGGTACACGCCTCGCCGACGGCCAACCTGACCTCGTCGAGGACGGCCTCGTCCACTCCGGCCCTGCGCGCCACCGCTGCCGCCACCAGTCGGGCGGTCCGGACGTGCTCGGGCAGCGCGCTGAAGCGGAGTTCAACGGTGGCCATGCATCCCCCTCGGAACTACGGGCGTGCTGTCGGAGGGCCGGGCCCGTGGGCCCGGTCCCCCTCACTTGTCTCTTGCCGTTCCGGGCACTGGGCCCGGGCGGGCGCGATCAGTCGGTGGCCGCCACCGCTTCGTCGACCGAGGTGTGAATCGGGAACACCTTGGTCAGACCGGTGATGCGGAAGATCTCCAAAATCCGCTCCTGGTTGCACACCAGTCGCAACGAGCCCTCATGGGCCCGTACTCGCTTCAGGCCGCCCACCAACACGCCGAGCCCGGTGGAGTCGAGGAAGTCGACGCCCTCCATGTCGACGACGAGGTGGAAACTCCCGTCGTTGACCAGCTCGACCAGCTGCTCACGCAGCTTGGGCGCGGTATAAACGTCGATTTCGCCACCGACCTCGACGACCGTACGATCGCCGACAGTACGGGTCGACAGGGACAGGTCCACGGATCCTCCAGCACCTTGCTATCGAGCGTTCGCCCCTCGGGACACCTCGGCTTGAAAGCCCCCGGGACGGTTCGCCAGCCGCGATGGCATTCAATCACTTACCGGCAGGCGTGCACGACGCCTTGGCTCCATTGTCCGTCACGCCGGTGACACACTCGATGCCGATGGCCACGAATCACCGATCCGATCGATCCCCGACGGACACCGCCTCCAGCCCTTCGCCGAGCACGGTCCTGGACCGGCTCGCCTCGGGGCCGAGCCGGGCTTCGCGCATCACTCATACGGAGCATGTGCCCCCGCGAGCGGGTCGCCATGCCGTCTGGCCCGACCGGATCCGATCGGAAGTCGTCGCCGCCGTACAGGCCGCGGGAATCGAACATCCCTGGGCCCACCAGGCACGCGTCGCCGAGCACGCGCTGGACGGCGACTCGGTCGTCGTCGCCACCGGAACAGCCTCCGGCAAGTCGCTGGCCTATCTCGTCCCCGTCCTGTCGCGCCTCCTGGACGGCTCCGAGGCTCCCAACGGCCGTGGGGCGACCGCCCTCTACCTGGCCCCCACGAAAGCCCTCGCAGCAGATCAGCACCGATCCGTGAAAAAACTTTCACAACCTCTCGGAAACGCCGTACGCCCGGCCGTGTACGACGGCGACACGCCCGTCGAGGAACGCGAGTGGGTGCGCCAGTACGCCAACTACGTCCTCACCAACCCCGACATGCTGCACCGTGGGATCCTCCCCTCCCACCCCCGCTGGTCCTCCTTCCTGCGCGCCCTCAAGTACGTCGTCATCGACGAGTGCCACACCTACCGCGGTGTCTTCGGCTCCCACGTCGCCCAGGTCCTGCGCCGCCTCCGCCGCCTCTGCGCCCGCTACGGCGCCGAACCCGTCTTCCTGCTGGCCTCCGCCACCGCCGCCGAACCCTCGGTCGCCGCCCGCCGCCTCACCGGCGTCCCGGTCACCGAGGTCGCGGACGACGCCTCACCCCGTGGTGAACTGGTGTTCGCCCTCTGGGAGCCCCCGCTCACCGAACTGCACGGCGAGAAGGGCGCCCCCGTCCGCCGCACCGCCACCGCCGAGACCGCCGACCTCCTCACCGACCTGACCGTCCAGGGAGTCCGCTCCGTCGCCTTCGTACGCTCCCGGCGCGGCGCCGAACTGATCTCGGTGATCGCCCAGGAACGCCTCTCCGAGATCGACCGCTCCCTCGCCCGGCGCGTGGCCGCCTACCGCGGCGGCTACCTCCCCGAGGAACGCCGCGCCCTCGAACGCGCCCTCCACTCCGGCGAACTCCTCGGCCTCGCCGCCACCACCGCCCTCGAACTCGGCATCGACATCTCCGGCCTGGACGCCGTCCTCATCGCCGGCTACCCGGGCACCCGCGCCTCCCTGTGGCAGCAGGCCGGACGCGCCGGACGCGCCGGCCAGGGCGCCCTCGCCGTCCTCGTCGCCCGCGACGACCCCCTGGACACCTTCCTGGTCCACCACCCGGAAGCCCTGTTCGACCAACCGGTGGAATCGACCGTCCTCGACCCCGACAACCCGTACGTCCTCGCCCCGCACCTCTGCGCCGCCGCCGCGGAACTGCCCCTGACGGACGAGGACCTCGGCCTGTTCGGTCCGGCCTGCGAGGAACTGCTGCCGCAACTGGAGGCCGCGAAACTGCTCCGCCGCCGGGCCAAGGCCTGGCACTGGACGCGCCGCGAACGGGCCGCCGACCTCACCGACATCCGTGGCCAGGGCGGCCGCCCCGTCCAGGTCGTCGAGACCGGGACGGGCCGACTCCTCGGCACGGTCGACGCGGGCGCCGCCCACACCACCGTCCACGCGGGAGCGGTCCACCTGCACCAGGGCCGTACGTACCTGGTGCGCGAACTGGACCTGGAGGACTCCGTCGCCCTCGTCGAACAGGCCGACCCGCCCTATTCGACGGTCGCCCGCGACACCACCTCCATCTCCGTCCTGGAGACCGACACCGAAGTCCCCTGGGGCGACGGCCGGTTGTGCTTCGGCTCCGTCGAAGTCACCAACCAGGTCGTCTCCTTCCTCCGTCGCCGCCTCATCACCGGTGAGGTGCTCGGCGAGTCCAAACTCGACCTCCCTCCTCGTACGCTGCGCACCCGTGCCGTCTGGTGGACCGTCACCGAGGACCAGCTCGACGCGGCCCGGATCAACCCCGAGATCCTCGGTGGCGCCCTGCACGCCGCCGAACACGCCTCGATCGGCATGCTGCCCCTCTTCGCGACCTGCGACCGCTGGGACATCGGCGGCGTCTCGGTCCCGCTCCACCCGGACACACTGCTCCCGACCGTCTTCGTCTACGACGGCCACCCCGGCGGCGCGGGCTTCGCTGAGCGCGCCTTCCACACCGCGCGCGCCTGGCTCACCGCCACCCGCCAGGCCATCGCCGCGTGCGAGTGCGACGCCGGCTGCCCGTCCTGCATCCAGTCCCCCAAGTGCGGCAACGGCAACGACCCGTTGCACAAACGAGGCGCCGTACGGCTGCTGACCGAACTGCTCAGGACAGCACCCGACGCTCCGCCGGAGGACCGGACACCCTAAGGCTCAGGGCCGACTGGGCTCTGGCGCCTGCCGGTCGTGCGCGGCTGATCGCGCAGTCCCCCGCGCGCCCTACCCGGCGCTCCCGCGGGGTGCTCCTACGGGCACGCCGGCGTGCCCTCCAGCCCGTTGCGAGGCTGCCGGGCCCGGCAGGCCTGGCGGTCCCGCCCTCGCCCTGGCCTCCGCGGTGAGCGGGCCCATGTCCGAGGCCGCCGTGATGTCCGAGATCTCTCCCTCGACCTCGCAGTGCACGACTCTGCCGCCCTGAGCCCTCGCCACCCGTACCGCCGTCACGCAGGCCCCCTCGCCGCCTTTCATCCAGTGGTCGGCGGCGGCGAGGGCCGCAAGGTCGGCCGTCGCGGCAGCCTGATGCCGGATCACAACGGCCTGCCCCAGCGCGAGTACGGCACCGAACACGGCGCACAGCGCGAGGATCGAACCGACGGCCCAGACGGTCGCGGAGCCTCTGTCCGACCGGACTGACCGGACTGACCGGTCCGACCGGGCGACTCCCGGCCGTCGGCCGGACCACGAGAACGCGCTCACTCGGCCCCCGCCCCCTCCGTCGTGGCCGCCCCCACCGTCTCCTCCGCCAGCGCCACGGCCGCATGGCTCAGGTCGAGGCCGAGTCCGTCCGGCCCCGGCGCCGGGGCCGAGACCACGACACGTACGAAGTCGCCCTCCCTGTCCACGCTCACCTCCGCCCCGTCCGGCGCCGTCCTGCGGGCCGCCGCCACGACGGCAGCCGACGGGTCCTGCCGGGCTGCCGCCCGGGCACCGGCCCGAGCGGCGTCCACGACCTGGATCTGCGCGCAGGCGGCGAACAGGGCCCACACGAGCGCCGTCGCGAACAGCAGCATCACGGGCAGGACCATGGCGGCCTCGGCCGTCACGAACCCGGCGTCGCCGCCCAGCCCCCCGCGACGCCGCCACGGCCCACGTGGCTCACGCCCCGCCATTGAGGGCCCGCCCGACGATCTGCTGCAGCTCCGCCTGGACCTGCCCGCTGGTCACCACCTTGTAGAGCACTGCGGCGAAGGCCACCGCCGCGATGATCCCCACCGCGTACTCGGAGGTCACCATCCCCGCGTCCCTCCGCGCAGCCCGCACCCGGCACATCACGGCACACACCATCCGAACCCGCACCGCTTCCCCGACTGCCTTCGCTGCCTTCACTGCCTTGTACATCTCAACCCCCGTGAGGCTCTGTTCCATTGACTTCCGCTGGCTACTGATTGCCTGTC
This sequence comes from Streptomyces europaeiscabiei, assembly GCF_001550375.1. Lineage (GTDB taxonomy): Bacteria > Actinomycetota > Actinomycetes > Streptomycetales > Streptomycetaceae > Streptomyces > Streptomyces europaeiscabiei. The sequence continues at coordinate 7,488 of NZ_LRTR01000244.1, forward strand.
ACCGCTGGTCAGCGGGCGCGCCGGTCGTTCGTCGGCCACTTCTGGCCCTCGCCGGTCGGCACCGCACACCGTCCGCTCAAGCCCGCCCCGTCATCACCCACCCCCTCCCAACAACCCGTCCGCCAGCCCGATCACCACCGGCAGCACGCCCACCGCGATGAAGGCGGGCAGGAAGCACAGCCCCACCGGTGCGGTGACCATCACGGCGGCCCGGCGGGCCCGCTCCGTCGCCGAACGGCCCCACTCGGCGCGTGCCTCGGCGGCGAGCCGGGCGACAGGGGAGGCAGCAGGTACGCCGGACTCGTCGGCGCGTTCCAGCAGCCTCGCCAGAGCTCCGGCGCCGGGGAGGGCAGCCAACCCACGCCACGCCTCGGCCGGTTCGCCCCCCAGCCGTGCCTCTGCCGCCCCCTTGGCCAGTCGCTCGCCCACCGGCCCGCCCAGCGCCTCACCCACGGCCTGCGCGGCCACCACAGGGCTCGCCCCGGCCGTGATGCAGGCGGCCAGCAGGTCGGCGGCGAGCGGAAGTCGACGAGCGGCTTCCG
>NZ_LRTR01000245.1 GCF_001550375.1 Streptomyces europaeiscabiei
CAGAGCACCCGGTACGTCCCCGCCGAACCTTGCCGCCGCCAGCACCACTGCCTCGGCCTCCCCCAGTCCTCCGGAGTCCCGCGCGGCGCGTGACAACGCCTCACCCGGCTGCCGCCCGGCCCGCGCCTCTCCGGCGAGCGCCGAGCACAGCGCGACCACCGCATCGCCCCGCCGTTCCCCGGCCCGGCGCTCCTCCGCCGCCCGTCGCACCCGCCTCAGCAACGGAACCGCCGCCGCCCCCGCGAGAATCGGCAGCACCGAGGCCCCCAGCACCGCGATCACCAACCCGGCCACCGGTGCCCACCACTCGGCCCCCAGCCGCCGCACCCGGCCGATCACCAGCGCCCAGGGTGACGACCCCATCGCCTCACCTCCCGCCAGCAACAACCGAGCCCGCCGGGCCCCGGTGCCTCGCCCATCACCCGACATCCAGGCCGCAGCCCCGGCGCACGCACCAGCCACCACCCCGACCGACATCTCCCCGACCCCTGTCACTGCCGCCCACTCCCTTCCAGTCCGCCCAAACCAACTTCTTCTCTCACAAAACCGCCACCGAGCCGGGCCGACGGCCCGTTCCCGGACCCGACGAGCTCCGTGTCCTGCGGCCCGACCGGCCCTGCTCCCGCAGACCGCCCCCGAAGCGCGTCGCCCCGGCCCTGAAGCCCGTCCGCAGCCCCCTCACCCCGGCCGCGCAGCCCGTCCCGAAGCAACCCCCGCAACTGCTCCCAGCCCCGCTCGTACACGAACGCCTCCCCGCCCCAGCGGAGCGCCGGGACGGTCACCACCAACCCGGACCCGTCCCGCTCCAACACATCCACTTCGGCGATCCGCCGTCGTCCGTCCGGGTCCCGTACGAGGTGCAGGACCACCGACAGCGCGGCCGCCAACTGGCTGTGCAGCGCCGCCCGATCGAGCCCGGCGGCCATACCGAGGGCCTCCAGGCGGGCCGGTACCTGTCCTGCGGCGTTGGCGTGGAGCGTTCCGCAGCCGCCCTCGTGGCCGGTGTTCAGGGCGGCCAGCAGGGACACGACCTCCGGCCCCCTCACCTCTCCGACCACCAGCCGGTCCGGGCGCATGCGGAGCGCCTGGCGCACCAGATCCTGCAGTTCGACGAGGCCCACGCCCTCCTGGTTGGCCGGTCTGCCTTCCAGCCGCACCACATGCGGATGGTCGGGCCGCAGTTCCGCCGAGTCCTCGGCCAACACGATCCGCTCACCGGGGTCGACCAGACCGAGCAGCGCGCTCAGGAGCGTGGTCTTCCCGGTCCCCGTCCCGCCGCTGATGACGTACGACAACCGGGATCGGATCAGCGCCCGCAGGACGCGGTCGCCGCCGGACGGCACCGTGCCCGCCGTCACCAGTTCGGCGAGGGTGAAGGCCCGGGGCCGTACGACCCGCAGGGACAGGCAGGTGGAGCCGACGGCCACCGGTGGGAGCACCGCGTGCAGCCGGGTGCCGTCCGGGAGCCGGGCGTCCACCCACGGTCGGGCGTCGTCCAGCCGGCGCCCGGCGACGGCCGCCAGGCGCTGCGCGAGCCGTCGCACGGCGGCCGCGTCCGGGAAGGAGATCCCGGTCAGCTCCAGGCCGCCGCCCCGGTCCACCCACACGCGGTCCGGTGCCGACACCAGCACGTCGGTGACCGACGGGTCGGCGAGAAGCGGCTCAAGCGGCCCGCTCCCCACCAGCTCCGACCGCAACCGCTCGGCCGCCCCGAGCACCTCGGCGTCCCCCAGCACCCGCCCGCGCTCCCGCAGCGCCTGCGCCACGCGCGCGGGTGTCGGTTCGGCCCCGCTCTCGACGAGCCACTGCCGTACCCCGTCCAACAGTCCGTCGTCGGACATCCCGCTCATACGACCTCGCCCCCGATCGGAAGCTGTGGGCAGATCCAGGCCGCCCATGGCTTTCCGCCCCCTGGCAGCCCGTCGCCGAACAGCCCCGGCCCGTTCTCGGGAACCTGGTTCACGCCGCCTCACCCCTGACCGCGACCCGCTCCCAGAAGCCTTCGCAGAACCGCGCGAGTGGTCCTCGGGGGATGCCCCCCGGTGGTTTGCCGCCGTCCGGCAGCCCGGCCTCGGTGGGTACTTCGCCCGCGAGCGGAAGCCCCAGCAGGCGGGCCACCTCGTGGTCGTCGAGGCCGGGGGCGTACGGCCCGCGGACCGCGACGCGGAGGTCGCGGAGGACCATGCCGAAGGCGGAGGCGACGCGGGAGGCGGCAGCGACGGCGCGCAACTCGGCGGGGACGACCAGGAGACCCAGGTCGAGCTGGGCGAGGGCCTCGGCGACCCCTTCGTCGATGCGGCGCGGCAGGTCGACCACGACCGCGCCGCCGC
>NZ_LRTR01000246.1 GCF_001550375.1 Streptomyces europaeiscabiei
CAGCGCAGTCCGTCGGCGCCTTCGCCGCCGAGGAGCACGTCCAGGCCGCCACCCAGGGGATCGGCGTCCACGAGGAGAGTGCGCGTGCCCTGTCGCGCGCAGGTGACGGCGAGAGCGCAGGCCAGTGTGGACGCGCCGGCGCCGCCTCGGCCGCCGATCACGCCGACGGTGAGCGCGGGCCTGCCGACGCCTTCCGCCACGTCGGCGATGCGGTCGACGAGCCACTGCTCGCCGTCCGGCAGCATCAGGACGTGGTCGGCGCCGATCTCCACGGCTCGCTGCCAGACTCCTGAGTCGTCCTGGTCCTTGCCGACGAGCACCACTCCTCGTCTGCGCGCGGCCCCGCGCAGCCGCCGCGCCGCGTCGTCCCCGACGAGCACGAGCGGCGCCGTCTCCCACCGGCCCCGGCCCTCCGGCACTGTGTGGTGGACCTCAGGCCGGGCGCCCGCCGCCGCACACAGGCGCAGCAGGTCGTCCAGCAGTTCCACGTCCTCGGTGACGATCAACGGCCTGCCCTGCCGCCCCTCGGCGGTGGACGGCCGGTCGTTGGTGATGGCTCCCGCCACGATTTCCAGCCCCCTTCGCTGCGTCACACGGGCGCCCCGCGTTCCGGGCGCCCGTGTTCAAGTCCTGTGTGAGGACCGGCGATCGGCCGCCATATCGGCGGCCGACGGAAACCGGACCCACGCATCCGGGAAACGGAACCGGCCATGAACTCGCCGCCGTCGGGACGCGCTGGAATCACGGTGCAGCGATCCCGGAAATCGTGTGGATCTTGGTCGAAAACTGTGGACAACTCGGCGCTTGTGAATATCGCCGTCACCCGAACAGGCGACTCCTGTACGACTTCCGCAGCGCATCCCTGCGACTACGGACCGTGACGGTTCCTGTGTCGGGGCAGAGGAAAGCCCACGAGGGCACTCAAGCGCCTCGCGGGCTGGGGACAGGAGGGGAAAACGCACCCGGACATGCGACGACCCCCACCGGGGGGGAGAGTGGGGGTCGTCTCCACGGCCGACTCGGGGGGGGAGGAGCCGGACCGCGTTAGCACGGTCGCGAACGATCCGTGACTTCCATGGTGTACCCGAGAGGCCTCTCAGGCAAACCCACGCGCCCCACACTAGCCCGAATGGCGGGCGCATATGCTCGGCCCCGTGGAAAACCACTCCTTGCCCCGCACAGCGGCCTTCTTTGACCTGGACAAGACGGTCATTGCGAAGTCGAGCACGCTCACGTTCAGCAAGTCGTTCTACCAAGGTGGCCTGATCAACCGCAGAGCCGCCTTGCGGACGGCGTACACCCAGTTCGTGTTCCTCGCGGGCGGCGCCGACCACGACCAGATGGAGCGGATGCGGAAGTATCTGTCCGCGCTGTGCCGGGGCTGGAACGTCCAACAGGTGAAGGACATCGTCGCCGAGACCCTGCACGACCTGATCGACCCGATCATCTACGACGAGGCCGCCTCCCTCATCGAGGAGCACCACATCGCCGGGCGGGACGTGGTCATCGTCTCCACCTCCGGCGCCGAGGTGGTCGAGCCGATCGGCGAACTCCTCGGCGCGGACCGGGTGGTGGCGACGCGGATGGTCGTCGGCGACGACGGCTGTTTCACGGGCGAGGTGGAGTACTACGCCTACGGTCCGACCAAGGCCGAGGCGATCCGGGAGCTGGCCGAGTCCGAGGAGTACGACCTCGCGCACTGCTACGCGTACAGCGACTCGGCGACCGACCTGCCGATGCTGGAGGCCGTGGGGCATCCGCACGCGGTGAACCCGGACCGGACGCTGCGCAAGGAAGCCCTCGCGCGCGGGTGGCCCATTCTCGACTTCCACCGCCCCGTGCGCCTCAAGCAGCGCCTGGCCGTACGGCCGCGCCCCGCCCTTCTCGCGGCTGCCGCCATAGGCGCCGCGGCGGCCACCGCGGGGCTCGTCTGGTACGCGAGCCGGCGCCGGGTGGCGACCGCCTGACCTGCGGTCGGCACATCGGTGGCTGATTCACCCTCTTTGAACCCAAAAGTAAAGAAGCGCATCGAGGGGTTCCGCTTGCCCCGATCCTGGAGTAGAAAGGATTCAAGGCCCGCGAGACCAAAGGACATCCGAGAGGATCACCTTTAAAACTCATTTTGGCCCCACGGACCCAGCATGAACACCGGGCACCCACGCGACGTCGACCCGTCGATTACGGGCCAGCCGCACCAGGTGACGGGCCACAGTTCCCGACCTGATGGGCATATTTCGAGGACGCTTGGTAACCGGGTGAACATGCCAGCGGCGGTACGAATTCTCGTACCGCCGCAACCCTTTTCCGGGGGTTCTTCGCCGCCCGGCCTCCCGGGTTTCTACGCCGCCCCGCGCTGCAGCGCCTCGCACACCGCCGTCGACTCGCGCGCGCCCAGTTCGACAGCCCTGCCGCAGTGGGCGATCCAGGCGGCCATGCCCTGCGGAGTGCCGGAGACATAGCCGTCGAGGGCGGCCAGATAGGCGGCGCGGCCGAGTTCCGCGTGACCGACCTCCGCCGGGCAGACCGACTTGGGGTCGAGTCCGCTGCCGATCAGGACGATCCGCTCGGCCGCGCGCGCGACGAGGCCGTTGTGGAAGCCGAAGGGCCGCAGAGCGAGCAGCTCGCCGTGGACGACGGCGGCGGTCACGAGGGCGGGTGCCGAACCGCCCTTGATGATCAGCTCGGAGAGGCCGTCGAGTCGGCCCGCGACCTCGTCGGCGCCCGGCAGAGGCAGCTCGACGAGGGGTTCGTCGACGGGCTCCCCGTCCTGTCGGGGCCGCCCCACGCGCGCGTCGTCATGACCGGCGGCCACCAGGTGCAGCCGGGCCAGCACCCGCAGGGGCGACTGCCGCCAGATGGACAGCAACTGGCCCGCCTCGGCGGTCAGCCGCAACGCGGCACCCATGGCGCGGGCCTCGTCGTCGCCCTCGCCACTGAAGTCCGTACGACGGCGCACCTCTTCGAGAGCCCAGTCGGCGCCGGACAGCGCCGCCGAGCCGCGCGCGCCGCGCAGGGCCGCCTCGGAGGTGACCACGTTGCTGCGGCGCCGCATGACGCGGTGGCCGTAGACCCGGTCCACGGCCTTGCGCACGGACTCCACGGACTCGGCCACACCGGGAAGCTCTCCCAGGGCCGCAAGCGGATCGGCGGCCGCACCTGTCGTACTCATGAGTACGACCCTACGCGCACCCGCGGCCGACCCCTCGAAGGAGTGGTCTTCCACCGCCACACGAACACCGCCGGCACTTGCCCCACTACCGTTAGTGAACATGAAAATTGCTTTCGTCGGGAAGGGCGGGAGTGGCAAGACCACGCTGTCCTCACTGTTCATCCGCCACCTCGCCGCCTCCGGGGCACCGGTCGTCGCCGTCGACGCCGACATCAACCAGCACTTGGGCGCCGCCCTCGGCCTCGACGAGTCGGAGGCCGCCAAGCTGCCCGCGATGGGCGACCGACTGGCGCTGATCAAGAACCATCTGCGCGGCTCCAACCCGCGGATCACCTCCGCCGAGACGATGATCAAGACCAGCCCGCCCGGCGACGGTTCGCGCCTGGTGCGGGTCTGCGAGCCCAACGCGATCTACGACGCCTGTGCCCGTCCGGTGGAACTCGACGGCGGAGCCGTCCGTTTGATGGTCACCGGCCCCTTCACCGACGCCGACCTGGGGGTCGCCTGCTACCACTCGAAGACGGGAGCGGTGGAGCTGTTCCTGAACCACCTGGTGGACGGCCGCGACGAGTACGTGGTGGTCGACATGACGGCCGGTTCGGACTCCTTCGCGTCCGGCATGTTCACCCGCTTCGACATGACGTTCCTCGTCGCCGAGCCGACCCGGAGGGGGGTCTCCGTCTACCGCCAGTACAAGGAGTACGCCGCCGACTACGGCGTCGCCCTGAAAGTCGTCGGCAACAAGGTGCACGGTCAGGACGACCTCGACTTCCTCCGCGCCGAGGTCGGGGACGACCTGCTGGTCACCATCGGGCACTCGGACTGGGTGCGCGCTCTGGAGAAGGGGCGCCCGCCCCGTTTCGGGCGCTTGGAGGAGGCCAACCGCCTATCGCTGCGCACCCTTCACGAGGCCGCCGACGCCACCTACGAGCTGCGGGACTGGGAGCGCTACACCCGGCAGATGGCGCACTTCCACCTGAAGAACGCGACCAGCTGGGGCAACGAGAGGACCGGGGCCGACCTGGCCTCGCAGATCGACCCCGAGTTCGTGCTCACCGAAGGGGTCGCGGCCACGGTCTGAGCCCCGTGGCCGCCCCGGCTCCGTTCACTCCTGTGGCCGGGCCCCGGCGCGGCTCCCCTTCGAGCCCGCCCCGGCCCCGCTCTTCTTCGGCTTGGCCGCCGGAGCCCCGGGAACTCCCTTCGGGGCCGGTGCCGGTCCGGCGGACAGGAAGTTCTTCCAGCCCTCCTTCGGGGACTGCCCCACCCCCAGGGTGCGCAGCCTGTCCAGGACCACCGGGTCCTGGGCGTCGAGCCAGTCGGCGAGCTGCCGGAAGGAGACGCAGCGCACCTCCGCCTTGCCGCAGACCGCCTCGATGGTCTCCTCGACGGCACGCATGTAGACGCCGCCGTTCCAGGACTCGAAGTGGTTGCCGATGATCAGGGGTGCACGGTTGCCCTCGTAGGCGCGCTCGAAGCCCGCGAGCAGACCGTCACGGTACTGGTCGCCCCAGTGCTCCCGCTTGGCCGCCGAGCCCGCCCGGGCCCCGGACTGGTTCACGTAGAAGTTGTAGTCCATGGTCAGCGTCTCGAAGTCCCGCCCGGGGACGGGGACGAGCTGCATCGACAGGTCCCACAGCCCGTCCTTCTGCTCGGGCCAGACCTGGTCCTTGACTCCGCTGGTGTCGTAGCGGAAGCCGAGTTCGCGGGCGGCCCGCATGAAGTTCGTCTGGCCTTCAAGACAGGGTGTGCGGGCGCCGATCAGCTCCTTGTCGTAGTCGAAGGGCAGCGGCTCGGTCTTCTCCGTTTCGGTGTTGGTCCTCCAGGCCTTCACGAAGGACTTGGCCTGGGCGATCTCGCTCTTCCACTCCTCGACCGACCATTCGCCGACCCCGCCGCCGGGGCCACAGAAGTGGCCGTTGAAGTGCGTGCCGATCTCGTTGCCCTCCAGCCACGCGCCGCGCAACTGGTCCACGGTGTCCCTGATTCCGCGGACGTCGTTGAAGCCGATGTCCGACCGGCCCGGTGAGTGCTGAGGCGGGCGGTACAGGTCGCGTTTCTCCTCCGGCAGCATGTACACGCCGCTCAGGAAGTACGTCATGGTCGCGTCGTTGGCCCGTGCCACCTTGCGGAAGTGCGAGAAGAGCCGCTGGCTGTCCTCCCCCGCGCCGTCCCAGGAGAACACCACGAACTGTGGCGGCTTCCCACCGGGCGTCAGCCGTTCGGGCCTGCGCAGGTGCGGCTGCACACCGGTGTACGCGGTGGAGCCGTCGCCGATCAGCCGGACCGCGGCCTTCGGCGGCGCCGGCACGCCCTCTTTCGTGGCCGCTGCGCCCTGCCGGCCCTCCTTCTCCGCTTTCTTCGCGCCAGGTGAGCCGACTGTTCCTGTCGGCTCACCGATCCCGCATCCGGCCAGCGCCGCGGCGCAGGTCGCGGCGAGCGTGACGCCGACGGCGATCCTCTGGGTGACGGCCATGTTCCGCCCACCTTCTTCCTTCGCTCAGGGGCAGAGCAGCCAAGGTCACACAGAGTCCCGATCATGATTAATACGACAAGCCGATGAAAAGCTGCATTCATCCTCATGGGTGATCTAATGACCTATTTGCGGCTAATGTTCTTGCACATCCTTTACCCTGCATTACGATTCGTTTACTGAGCGTTGAGAAATCCCGCCGCTGAACGCCGTGCCCCACGGCCGCGACCCACGCGACCGCGCAGCCCCGGAGGAGACGGGAGAACATGTCCGCCTGCGTCCCCACCCACGCCACCGGCCCGGACTCGAACCGGACGGAGCGTGATCACCGACCGCACAGCCCCCCGGAAGGACCGCGCCGCCGGTTCCGTGTCTCGGCCGCCGATCTGTCGGCCTCCATCGCGGTCTTCCTGATCGCCCTCCCCCTGTCCCTGGGCATCGCCCTCGCCACCGACGCCCCACTCCAGGCCGGCCTCGTCGCCGCCGCCGTCGGCGGCCTCGTCGCCGGGCGCCTGGGCGGCTCCCCCCTCCAGGTCAGCGGCCCTGCGGCCGGTCTCACCGTCGTCACCGCCGACCTCATCCACCAGTACGGCTGGCGCACCACCTGCGCCATCACCGTCCTCGCCGGCCTCTCCCAACTGGGACTGGCCCACCTGCGCGTGGCCCGCTCGGCACTCGCCGTCAGCCCCGCGATCGTGCACGGCATGCTCGCCGGCATCGGCGTCACCATCGCCGTCGCCCAGCTCCACATCGTCCTCGGCGGCACCCCGCAGAGCTCGGTCAGCGCCAACATCGGCGCCCTCCCCGCCCAGTTGGCGCGCCTGCACCCCGCCGCGGTCTCCGTGAGCGCCCTCACCCTCGTCCTGCTGCTCGCCTGGCCCCGGCTCCCCGGCCGCGTCGGCCGGCAGCTGCGCACCGTCCCGGCCGCCCT
>NZ_LRTR01000247.1 GCF_001550375.1 Streptomyces europaeiscabiei
GCCGTCGCGGGCGCCACGGCGACGGCCGCGCTCGCCGCCCTGAGCCTGCCCAAGGTCGACCTGCCCTCATGGCGGAGCCACGCCCTGGCCGGAGTGCCCGACGGGCCGACGCTCGGCCTTGTCGCGGCCGTCCTCACCACCACTCTAGTGTGCAGCGTGCAGTCGCTGCTGGGCGCCGTCGCCATGGACAAGCTGGCCGCAGGGCGGACCGACGTACGGCGATCCGACCTCGACCGCGAGCTGAGCGGCCAAGGCGCGGCCAATGTCGTCTCCGGCATCCTCGGCGGCCTGCCCATCGCCGGCGTCGCCGTCCGCAGCACGGCCAATGTGCGAGCCGGCGCCACCAGCAGGAACTCCACGATGCTGCACGGCGTTTGGGTGGTAGCGGCCGCGCTGCTCCTGGTCCCCTGCCTGGAGCTGATCCCCCTCGCCTCACTCGCCGCCCTGGTGATGGCCGTCGGGGTCCAGATGGTGTCCCTGCACCACATCCGCACGGTCACCCGGCACCGGGAAGTGCTGGTCTACGCCGTCACCACCTTCGGCGTCGTCGTCCTCGGTGTCCTGGAAGGCGTCGCGCTCGGCATCGCCGTGGCCGTCGGCGTCGCCCTGCACCGCCTCACCCGCACCCGTATCACCCACGAGGAGAGGGAAGGAGTCCATCACGTCCATGTAAGAGGACAGTTGACGTTCCTCGCCGTGCCCCGCCTCAGCCGCGCCCTGCATCAGGTCCCGCAGGCAGCCGCCGCCGTCGTGGAGCTGGACGGGTCGTTCATGGACCACGCGGCATACGAGTCGCTGCAGGACTGGCAGCACGCACACCAGGCGCACGGCGGCTCCGTGGAGATCACCGGGCGGGCCGGCACCCGTATCTCGGAACCCGCCAGCACCTCGGCCGCCGGCTGCCGCTGCCGGCCCTGGACCCCGTGGCGCAACCACCAGTGCGAGGCCCCGGCCACCCCGACGCGAGGCACCCCGCAGGAGGAGGCGGCCGAAGGGCCGAACGGGCATCAGCTGGCGCGCGGCATCAGCGCGTTCCAGCGCAACACCGCTCCCCTGGTCCGCGGTGAGCTGGCCCGGCTGGCACGCGAGGGGCAGCAGCCCTCGCAGCTCTTCCTGACCTGCGCCGACTCAAGACTCGTCACGTCGATGATCACCTCCAGCGGCCCCGGCGACCTCTTCGTCGTCCGCAATGTCGGCAACCTCGTGCCGCTGCCCGGCGAGGAGAGCGGCGACGACTCGGTGGCGGCGGCGATCGAGTACGCGGTGGACGTGCTGAACGTACGCTCCATCACGGTCTGCGGGCACTCCGGCTGCGGTGCGATGCAGGCCCTGCTCACGACCGACCCGCACGGCGCCCAGACCCCCCTCAAGCGCTGGCTGCGGCACGGCCGGCCCAGCCTGGACCGCGCGACCGACAAGAACCGCCCCTGGGCCCGCCTGGCCGGCCGCGAGCCGGCCGACGCCATCGAACAGCTCTGCCTGACCAACGTCATCCAGCAGCTGGAACACCTGAGAGCCCACGACTCCGTCGCCCGCGCCCTGCGCGAGGGCGCACTCGAACTGCACGGGATGTATTTCCACGTGGGCGAGGCACAGGCGTATCTGCTCACCGAGGAGGCCCCGAACGGCGGAGTCTTCGACCAGGTCGCCGGAACGGCCGGGACGGCCGACCCGACCGGGACGGTCCTGCACGACACGCGCGCGTGAACCGTTTTCCTTCGCGGTCCGTGGGAACGGATGGCGCCCTGGCGGTGGGGCCGCCCACCCACAGGTCTAAACCAATCCGAGGAAGGCCCTTGTCATCGGGGGTCCGGGTCTGATGAGCTGTGGCCTGGGACACAACGGACACCCTGGGAAAGGGAGATGTCGTGAGCAACGAAAGCCTGGCCAACCTCTTGAAAGAGGAGCGACGCTTCGCGCCGCCCGCTGACCTGGCAGAGAACGCCAACGTCACGGCTGAGGCGTACGAGCAGGCCAGGGCTGACAGGCTCGGCTTCTGGGCTGCTCAGGCCCGACGGCTCACCTGGGCCAAGGAGCCGACCGAGACGCTGAACTGGTCCAACCCGCCGTTCGCCAAGTGGTTCGAGGACGGCGAGCTCAACGTCGCGTACAACTGCGTCGACCGGCACGTCGAGGCCGGGAACGGCGACCGGGTCGCCATCCACTTCGAGGGCGAGCCCGGGGACAGCCGGACCGTCACCTACGCCGAGCTCAAGGACGAGGTGAGCAAGGCGGCGAACGCCCTGCTGGAGCTGGGGGTACAGGCGGGCGACAGGGTCGCGGTCTACATGCCGATGATCCCGGAGACGGCGGTGGCGATGCTCGCCTGCGCCCGGATCGGCGCCGCGCACTCCGTCGTGTTCGGCGGTTTCTCCGCGGACGCGCTCGCGACCCGCATCCAGGACGCCGACGCCAAGGTGGTCATCACCTCCGACGGCGGCTACCGGCGCGGCAAGCCGTCCGCGCTCAAGCCCGCCGTGGACGACGCGGCCGACCGCGCCGGCAATGTCGAGCACGTCCTCGTCGTCCGCCGCACCGGCCAGGACGTCGCCTGGAACGACTCCCGCGACGTGTGGTGGCACGAGATCGTCGACCGGCAGAGCGCCGAGCACACCCCGCAGGCGTTCGGGGCCGAGCACCCGCTGTTCATCCTGTACACGTCCGGCACGACGGGTAAGCCCAAGGGCATCCTGCACACCTCCGGCGGCTACCTCACCCAGACGTCGTACACCCACCACGCCGTCTTCGACCTCAAGCCGGAGACGGACGTGTACTGGTGCACGGCCGACGTCGGCTGGGTGACCGGCCACTCGTACATCGTGTACGGGCCGCTGGCGAACGGTGCGACGCAGGTCATGTACGAGGGCACGCCGGACACCCCGCACCAGGGGCGGTTCTGGGAGATCGTGCAGAAGTACGGGGTGACGATCCTCTACACCGCGCCGACGGCCATCCGTACGTTCATGAAGTGGGGCGACGACATCCCCGCGAAGTTCGACCTGTCCTCGCTCCGCGTCCTCGGGTCCGTCGGTGAGCCCATCAACCCCGAGGCGTGGATGTGGTACCGCAAGCACATCGGTGCCGACGCGACGCCGATCGTGGACACCTGGTGGCAGACCGAGACCGGCGCGATGATGATCTCGCCGCTGCCGGGCGTGACGGCGACCAAGCCGGGGTCGGCGCAGACGCCACTGCCGGGCATCTCCGCCACGGTGGTGGACGACGAGGCTCGGGAAGTCCCCGACGGCGGTGGCGGTTACCTGGTCCTCACCGAACCGTGGCCGTCGATGCTGCGCACCATCTGGGGCGACGACCAGCGGTTCCTCGACACGTACTGGTCGCGGTTCGAGGGCAAGTACTTCGCCGGCGACGGGGCCAAGAGGGACGACGACGGGGACATCTGGCTCCTCGGGCGCGTCGACGACGTGATGCTCGTGTCGGGCCACAACATCTCCACCACCGAGGTGGAGTCCGCGCTCGTCTCGCACCCGTCGGTGGCCGAGGCGGCCGTGGTCGGCGCGGCCGACGAGACCACCGGTCAGGCGATCGTGGCGTTCGTGATCCTGCGCGGCACGGCGAACGCCGAGGACGAGGGCCTCGTCGCCGACCTCCGCAACCACGTCGGCACCACCCTCGGCCCGATCGCCAAACCGAAGCGGATCCTGCCGGTGCAGGAGCTGCCGAAGACCCGCTCCGGGAAGATCATGCGGCGCCTGCTGCGGGACGTCGCGGAGAACCGGCAGCTCGGTGACGTCACGACGCTGACCGATTCCACGGTGATGGACCTGATCCAGGCCAAGCTCCCGGCGGCACCGAGCGAGGACTGACGACGCACGTACGGCCGCGAAGGGCACCCGGCGGCAAGCACGCCGGGTGCCCTTTGGCTAAGGTGAACAAAGGTGCGCCGGGAAGTCTGGTCGGCAAGAGCTTCGTCCTGCCCAGCGACCGGAGGTCCCCGCCGTGGCCGCGTCCCGCACCACCCCCACCCGCAAGGTTCTCGGCCGGCTCTCCCTGCCCGAGCGGACCTTCGTGGCGGACGCGCTGCGCACGGAGACCGTCGGCGGTGTGCTGCTGCTCCTGGCCGCCGTCACCGCGCTGGTCTGGGTCAACGTCCCCGCGCTGCACGACAGCTACGAGAGCGTCAGCCACTTCCGGTTCGGCCCCGCAGTGCTCGGCCTCGACCTGTCCGTGGCGCACTGGGCGGCCGACGGGCTTCTCGCGGTCTTCTTCTTCGTCGCCGGCATCGAACTCAAGCGCGAACTGGTCGCGGGTGACCTCCGGGACCCCGGGACGGCCGCGCTGCCCGTGGTCGCCGCGCTGTGCGGCATGGCCGTACCGGCGCTCGTGTACGTGCTCACCAACCTCACCGGCGGCGGCTCCCTGGCCGGGTGGGCGGTACCCACGGCTACCGACATCGCCTTCGCGCTGGCCGTGCTCGCGGTCATCGGCACCTCCCTGCCGAACGCGCTGCGTGCCTTCCTGCTCACCCTCGCAGTCGTCGACGACCTGTGCGCGATCCTGATCATCGCGGTGTTCTTCACCGACGGCCTCGACTTCGCCGCGCTCGGCGGCGCGTTCGCCGGTCTCGCCGTGTTCTGGCTGCTGCTGAGGAAAGGCGTGCGCGGGTGGTACGTATATGTTCCGCTCGCGCTCGTCATCTGGGCGCTGATGTACAACAGCGGCGTGCACGCCACCATCGCCGGTGTCGCGATGGGGCTGATGCTGCGTTGCACACGGCGCGAGGACGAGGAGCGCTCCCCCGGGGAACACATCGAGCACCTCGTGCGCCCCTTCTCCGCCGGTCTGGCGGTGCCGCTGTTCGCGCTGTTCAGCGCGGGTGTCGCGGTGTCGGGCAGTGCGCTCGGGAAGGTGTTCACACAGCCGGAGACGCTCGGGGTGGTGCTCGGGCTGGTCATCGGCAAGGCGGTCGGGATCTTCGGCGGGACCTGGTTGACCGCCCGCTTCACCCGGGCCTCCCTCTCCGAGGAACTGTCCTGGCCGGACGTCTTCGCGGTCTCCTCCCTCGCCGGCATCGGCTTCACCGTGTCTCTGCTCATCGGCGAACTGGCCTTCGAGGGCGACCGGGTGCTCACCGACAGCGTCAAGGCGGCCGTCCTCACCGGTTCGCTCATCGCGGCGGTCCTGGCGACCGTTCTGCTGAAGATGAGGAACGCCGAGTACCAGGCCCTGTGGGCCGCCGAGGAACGCGACGACGACCTCGACGGCATCCCCGACGTCTACGAACAGGACGACCCGGCGTACCACTTGCGCATGGCCGCGATCTACGAACGCAAGGCCGCCGAACACCGCAGGCTTGCCGAAGTGGCGGGCGGGGCAGGCGACGGCGACGACGGTCCGGCATGATCTGACAGGACCGTAGACAGCACCGTACAAACGCATATGAGGGAGACCCCGATGAGCGCACCCGACGGCAGCCCGGTCGGAGCCGAACGCAGTGTCGGCCAGTTGTTCGCCTCGGCGACGGCCGAGATGTCCGCGCTGGTGCACGACGAGATCGCGCTGGCCAAGGCCCAGCTGAGGCAGGACGTCAAGCGAGGCGTGATCGGCGGCGGGGCGTTCACCGCGGCCGGCACGGTGCTGATCTTCTCCCTGCCGATGCTGAGTTTCGCCCTCGCGTACGGCATCCGCACCTGGAGCGACTGGAACCTGGCGATCTGCTTCCTGCTGTCGTTCGCGGCGAACGTGGTGGTCGCCCTCGTGCTGACGCTGATCGGCGTCGTCTTCTCGAAGAAGGCCAAGAAGGGGCAGGGCCCGCAGAAGGTCGCCGCCTCCATGAAGGAGACGGCGGGCGTGCTGCAGAACGCCAAGCCGCACCCCCGACGGCCCGCCCCGGCCGACGACGCCGTCGAGGCTGTGGCACGCTCGACGTCATGACCGACCCCGCGACCACTCCGGCCGCCCCCTCGAATCAGCCCGCGTCTCCCGTACGGCTCGACGTGCCCGGCGCCAAGGGGCTGATCCACCGGGACGTGGCCGCCAATGGCGCGCGCTTCCATATCGCCGAGGTGGGCGACGGGCCGCTGGTGCTGCTGCTGCACGGCTTCCCACAGTTCTGGTGGACCTGGCGGCACCAGCTGGTCGCCCTCGCCGACGCGGGCTTCCGGGCCGTGGCGATGGACCTGCGCGGGGTCGGCGGCAGCGACCGCACGCCCCGGGGTTACGACCCCGCGAACCTCGCCCTCGACATCACCGGAGTCGTACGGTCCCTCGGCGAGCCCGATGCCGCCCTGGTCGGTCACGACCTGGGCGGCTATCTGGCGTGGACGGCGGCCGTGATGCGCCCCAAGCTCGTCCGGCGGCTCGCGGTGTCCTCGATGCCGCACCCGCGGCGCTGGCGCTCGGCGATGCTCTCGGACGTCAAGCAGACGTCCGCGGGCTCCTACATCTGGGGGTTCCAGCGGCCCTGGATCCCCGAGCGGCAACTCACCGCCGACGACGGCGCGCTGGTCGGCCGACTCATCCGGGACTGGTCGGGACCCCGGCTGCCCGACGACGAGGCCGTGGAGGCGTACCGGCGGGCCATGTGCATCCCGTCGACGGCGCACTGCTCGATCGAACCGTACCGGTGGATGGTGCGGTCCCTGGCCCGCCCGGACGGCATCCAGTTCAACCGCCGGATGAAGCGCCCGGTGCGTGTACCCACCCTTCACCTGCACGGTTCACTCGACCCGGTGATGCGGACCCGCAGCGCGGCCGGGTCCGGGGAGTACGTCGAAGCGCCGTACCGTTGGCGGCTGTTCGACGGTCTCGGACACTTCCCGCACGAGGAGGACCCGGTGGCCTTCTCGGCCGAACTCATCAACTGGCTGAAGGATCCCGAGCCCGACCGGTGAGTCCGGCCAGGTCGCCCGCCATCCGGACTTGAACACCTGTTCCAAGAGCCGTTACTTGCCCGGCGCATAGGCCAATTGGGGGGCGTGGGGGCGGTTATGGACCTTGGGGCGGGGGCACACGTCGGGGTATGGGCTGGACGCACGACTACAGTGACGCAGCACGCAACCGCCGCTCGGCCACCGGCTTGAGCTCCCACCAGAGGGGCGCCCCGCAACTGCAGGGCACGGATCCCCGGCTGGGCATTCCGCGCATCCTGCGCCGCCGGGCCCGCTGGGTCTCGGCCCGGCTGCGCCATCCCCGTCCCTGACCCAGGCGGGGCGACCCGCACAGGACCTCACCACACCGGCCCTGCCCGGCCTCAGAGCGCGCAGCTGTCGCTGTCCACCTGCTGGTTGGCCGTACGGCCCTTGGCGATGTCCTCCTCGACCTCGTCCGCGGTGAGGGCGTAGCCCGTTTCCGGGTCGTCGAGGGACTTCGCGAAGACCACGCCGTAGACCTTGCCTTCGGGTGTGAGCAGCGGGCCGCCGGAGTTGCCCTGGCGGACGGTCGCGTAGAGCGAGTAGACGTCGCGGTGGACGGTGCCGCGCTTGTAGATGTCGGCGCCGTTGGCCGTGATGCGACCACGCACGCGCGCGGGGCGGATGTCGTACGAGCCGTTCTCCGGGAAGCCCGCCACGATCGCGTCGTCGCTGCTCGCGGCGTCCTTGGTGGTGAACTCCAGCACGGGCGCCCTCAGGCTCGGCACGTCCAGTACGGCGATGTCGCGCTCCCAGTCGTAGAGGACGACCTTGGCGTCGTACTTGCGGCCCTCGCCGCCGATCTGGACGGTGGGTTCGTCGACTCCGCCGACCACGTGCGCGTTGGTCATCACCCGGCGCTCGCCGAAGACGAAGCCGGTGCCTTCGAGAACCTTGCCGCAACTCTGCGCGGTGCCCATGACTTTGACGATGGATCGCTTGGCGCGCTGGGCGACCGGGCTGTTCGCGAGCGCCGGGTCGGGGGGCTGGACCTCGGTGATCGGCTCGTTCGAGAACGGGCTGAAGACCTGTGGGAAGCCGTTCTGTGTGAGGACCGAGGAGAAGTCCGCGAACCAGGTGTCCGCCTGGTTGGGCAGGGCGCCTGCCACGCCCTGGAGCACCTTGGAGTTGCGAACCTCCTTGCCGAGCGTCGGCAGCGTCGTCCCGGCGAGTGCGGAACCGATCAGCCAGGCGACCAGGAGCATCGCCACGACGTTGACGAGAGCGCCGCCGGTGGCGTCCAGGGCGCGGGCCGGGGACCAGGTGATGTAGCGGCGCAGCTTGTTGCCGAGGTGGGTGGTCAGGGCTTGGCCCACGGAGGCGCAGACGATCACGATGACCACCGCAACGACGGCGGCGGCCGTGCTGACCTCGGAGTTCTCGGTCATCCAGTCCCAGATGACGGGCAGGACGTAGACCGCGACGAGGCCGCCGCCGAGGAAGCCGATCACCGAGAGGATGCCGACGACGAAGCCCTGTCGGTAGCCGACGATCGCGAACCAGACAGCGGCGACCAGCAACAGGATGTCCAGCACGTTCACCGCTTCAAGCCTCGCCTCGTCGCTTCGCGATCACTACAGGCCGGCCGGGGGGCCGGCCCGCCGCGCCACGACGGGGGGCCACAACAAGCCCCAAAAGACGCAGCACGGCAGACACCCTGTCATGAGCGCCAGTCGAGCGGGACCTGCTTCTCACGGTCCCAGGGCCGCTCCCAGCCCGCGTAGTGCAGCAGTCGGTCGATCACTCCGGCCGTGAACCCCCATACGAGGGCCGATTCGACCAGAAATGCCGGGCCCGCGTAACCGCGAGGGTGAACGGCGGTGGCTCTGTTGGCCGGATCCGTGAGATCCGCCACGGGGACGGTGAAGACGCGGGCCGTCTCGTTCGTATCGACGACCCGGACCGGGGTGGGCTGTCGCCACCAGCCCAGGACGGGCGTCACGACGAAGCCGCTGACCGGGATGTACAGCTTGGGCAGCACGCCGAAGAGCTGGACTCCGGCGGGGTCGAGGCCGGTCTCCTCCTCGGCCTCGCGCAGGGCGGCGCGCAGCGGACCGTCGGTCTGCGGGTCGCCGTCCTCGGGGTCGAGGGCGCCGCCCGGGAACGACGGCTGGCCCGCGTGCGATCTGAGCGAGCCGGCGCGCTCCATGAGCAACAGCTCGGGCCCGCTCGCACCCTCGCCGAACAGGATCAGGACCGCCGACTGTCGTCCCGAGCCGTTCTCCGGCGGCAGGAAGCGGCTCAGTTGCAGCGGCTCGACCGTCTCGACGGCGTGCACCACCGGGCCCAGCCAGGTGGGCAGGCCCGCCTTGTCCAGGACCGGCCGCCCGGCCGTCGGGCGACGCCCGTCGGCGGTGTCCGTGCCGCCGTCCGTCCGGCTCGCGTGTGTCATAGCCACCCCCGTCGTTCTTCCGGTCCCAACGCCCGGGGGACCGCTGATCGTTCCACTCGGGGCTCGCGTCCCTCTTGTGGGTGGCGGGTACCGCGACGGTGGGAGTGCGCGGCGGGCCACTCCGTGGGGCCCGTCATCCGGCGGCTCCCAGGGGCGGGGCCGGGATGCCGCCCGCGTCCAGGTAGGACTGCGGCGGCTTGAGGCGCTGGCCGGGGAAGCCGCCCTTCTCGTACTTCAGGAGCTTTTGGGCCTTCTCCGGGTCCGTTTCGCCCTCGCCGAACGCCGGACAGAGCGGGGCGATGGGGCAGGCGCCGCAGGCCGGCTTCCGGGCGTGACAGATACGGCGGCCGTGGAAGATCACGTGGTGCGACAGCATCGTCCACTCGCTCTTCGGGAAGAGCGCGCCGATGGCCGCCTCGATCTTGTCCGGGTCGGTCGCCTCGGTCCATCGCCAGCGTCGTACGAGCCGCTGGAAGTGCGTGTCGACGGTGATGCCGGGGCGACCGAAGGCGTTGCCCAGCACGACGAAGGCGGTCTTGCGGCCGACGCCGGGCAGTTTGACGAGGTCTTCGAGGCGGCCGGGGACCTCACCCCCGTGGTTCTCCACGAGGGCCTTCGACAGCCCTATGACCGACTTCGTCTTGGCCCGGAAGAACCCGCAGGGCCGCAGGATCTCCTCGACCTCCTCCGGGTTGGCCGCGGCCAGCTCCTCCGGGGTGGGGTACTTGGCGAAGAGCGCCGGTGTCGTCTGGTTGACCCGCAGGTCGGTCGTCTGCGCGGACAGGACGGTCGCGACGATCAGCTGGAAGGAGTTCTCGAAGTCCAGTTCCGGGTGCGCGTACGGATACACCTCGGCGAGTTCGCGGTTGATGCGACGGGCGCGACGGACCAAAGCGGTCTGCGACTCGGGCTTCGAGACCGCCTTCTTCGCCACCGCCTTTCGGGCGGGGGCGGCCCTTCTCGCCGGGGCGGCCTTCTTCGCCGGGGCCGTGGTCTTCCGGGCAGAGTTCTCCGCCGCTGATGGATCGGACACCTTCGTCGCCTTTGCCGTTTTGTTCGCTCCCGTGGGGCCCTGTTCGCCCACAGCGGAATCGCGACGTACAACCACCCGCCCAGCCCCCTTGGCCTGTGCTCTCACCGGCGTTTTGGACACCCGGCCAGCCTAAAGCCCGGCACCGACATCCGCCCCGGGCCCTGAAGATCGGCCCCCAATTGGACCCCTGACGCTTACCCCGGGACATGTGTGCGGCATCCTTGTGACAGATCACACTGTTTGGTCCGTCCGGCAAGATGGGGAACACGGTCCCCTGGTAGTACGGGGAGCAAGATCCCCTGAGCAGGTCGACAAGGAGAGAACTCGTGGACGACGTTCTGCGGCGCGCCCCGCTCTTCGCGGCGCTCGATGACGAGCAGGCCGCGGAGCTCCGCGCCTCCATGAGTGAGGTGACCCTCGCGCGCGGTGACGCTCTCTTTCACGAGGGCGACCCGGGTGACCGCCTCTATGTGGTCACCGAAGGCAAGGTCAAGCTTCACCGCGCGTCGCCAGACGGCCGCGAGAACATGCTGGCCGTGCTCGGCCCCGGTGAGCTGATCGGCGAGCTGTCGCTGTTCGACCCGGGTCCGCGGACGGCGACCGCCACGGCGCTGACCGAGGTCAAGCTGCTCGGCCTCGGCCACGGCGACCTCCAGCCGTGGCTCAACGCGCGGCCCGAGGTGGCCGCGGCGCTGCTGCGAGCTGTCGCACGGCGTCTGCGCAAGACCAACGACCAGATGTCCGACCTCGTGTTCTCGGACGTGCCCGGGCGGGTCGCTCGCGCACTGCTGGACCTCTCCCGACGGTTCGGTGTGCAGTCGGAGGAGGGCATCCATGTGGTGCACGACCTCACGCAGGAAGAGCTGGCACAGCTCGTGGGTGCGTCTCGGGAGACCGTGAACAAGGCGCTGGCGGACTTCGCGCAGCGGGGGTGGCTGCGGTTGGAGGCTCGCGCGGTGATTCTGCTGGACGTGGAGCGGCTGGCCAAGCGGTCGCGCTGACCGTTTCTGGTCCGGGTCGTCCGGCCGACGTCGTGACCCGGGTCATGCGGCCGACGTCGTAAGCGTCGATGGGGTTCGTCTCGTTCAGCGGGGCGGGCCCCATTGGTTTCTCCAGGGGTTTCGCCCCCGCCGCCGCTACCCGTTCCCATCCCCAGGGGCTGTGCCCCTTCGACCCCCTTGGGCGCCCTATGAAACGCCTTGTGGCTTGGGGGTTCGGATTTGTTGGCGGGTGCGGGTTCGTCATGGTTGCTCGCGCAGTTTCTCGCGCCTCTTGCGGGGCTTGAATGGCCTACCCCCTCGCGTCCCTCCCGGCACAGTGACCCCATGGTCGGAATGGGGCGTGCACGAGGGCTGGACAGTCGCGGATACATCGAGCGGGAGGGGGCGCTCGGGCGGGTGCCCGAGGTGTTTCGGCCTGTGGTGGCGGCGGCTCGGGGCCGGGTTCTGGACGTGTTCGGGGGGCGGCTGCACAGTGCGTACCTCTACGGGTCGATTCCCCGGGGCACGGCACGTCCGGGGCGCAGTGACCTCGATCTGTTGCTGGCGTTGCGCGAGGAGCCCACAGAGGCGGACCGGACGGCGGCTCGGGCGCTGGACGAGGCTTGGGACACCGCGTTTCCGCAGATCGACGGGGCCGGAACGCTGCTGGTCAGCCGGGCGCAGGTGCTCAGCGACCTGGAGCGGTACGACCTGGGCTGGTTCGTGGCCTGTCTGTGCACTCCCCTGCTGGGCGAGGACCTGGCGCAGGACCTGCCGCGCTATCGGCCCGGCTCCCTCCTCGCCCGCGAGACCAACGGCGACCTCGCGCTGCAGCTGCCGCGCTGGCGTGAGCGGGTCGCGCGGGCCACGACCGACGACGCCCGGCGGGTGCTCGTCCGCGGTTGCTCCCGGCGGCTCGTCCGCACCGGCTTCACCCTCGTCATGCCCCGCTGGAACGGCTGGACCAGCGATCTGCACGAGATGGCGGAGGCGTTCGGCGAGTACTACCCGGAGCGCGCCGCGCAGATGCGCGCGGCGGCGGTTGCCGGGTACGAACCGGGTGCCCGGGCCGACGTTCTGCGGGCGTATCTGGACGACCTCGGGCCCTGGCTGGCGGATGAGTACGCGCGCGTGCACGGCGTCAAAGCGCCCCGCCCCGGAGATCAGTGAAGGGCCTGAGGGGCTGATCCTCGGGTCGTGGGGCTCCGAGCGCGCCCCGGGAGGGCCCTGGAAGCGCCTGGGCGGGGCCGCTGAGGCCCGGGAGGCCTCAGAGGCCCAGGGAGACCCCTCGGTCGCGCGTGGCCCCGGAGGCGGCCGCTCAGGCTCGGGGGTCAGATCAGGCCGTGGTCGGTCAGGTACTCCAGTTGCGCCCGTACCGAGAGTTCCGCGGCCGGCCACAGGGAGCGGTCGACGTCCGCGTAGACACGGGCCACGACCTCGCCGGGGGTGCGGTGGCCGTTCTCGAAGGCCGTCTCGACCTGGGCGAGTCGGTGGGCGCGATGGGCGAGGTAGAACTCGACGGCGCCCTGGGCGTCCTCCAGGACGGGGCCGTGGCCGGGGAGGACGGTGTGGACGCCGTCGTCGACCGTGAGGGACCTGAGGCGGCGGAGGGAGTCGAGATAGTCGCCGAGACGGCCGTCGGGGTGGGCCACGACCGTCGTACCGCGCCCCAGGACGGTGTCGCCCGTCAGGACGGCCCGGTCGGCCGGGAGATGGAAGCAGAGCGAGTCGGCGGTGTGGCCGGGGGTGGGGACGACGCGGAGTTCGAGGCCGCCGACCGAGACGACGTCGCCCGCGCAGAGCCCTTCGTCGCCGAGCCGCAGCGCCGGGTCGAGGGCCCTGACGTTCGTCCTGGTCAGCTCGGCGAAGCGGGCGGCGCCCTCCGCGTGGTCCGGGTGCCCGTGCGTGAGCAGGGTCAGCGCGACCCTCTTGCCCGCCGACTCCGCCGTGTCGACGACGTTGCGCAGGTGGACGTCGTCCAGGGGCCCCGGGTCGACCACGACCGCCAGCTCGGAGTCCGGTTCGGACACGATCCAGGTGTTGGTCCCGTCCAGCGTCATCACGGACGCGTTCGGCGCGAGCACGTTGACCGCGCGCGCGGTGGCGGGCCCGGACAGGACGCCGCCCCTGGGCTGGCCGGGAAGGGCTGCTGCGTCGGTCATGCGGGGGCGCCTTCCAGCGGGGTGGGCGGAGTGTCACGGTGTGGGACGGTGGCCGGCGCGGCGTTTCGACGCCCGCGCGGCGGGGTGCGGGGCGCCCGGAGGAACGGGGCCTCGCCGCCCGGCCGTCCCGGGAGGGCCGACGTATCCGTCACGGGGAGTCTCCGGCGGCCGATATGCGCTTGGTGAACTCGGCGTGGCCGGGCCAGGAGAGAACCACCTCGTCGCCCTCCAGGCGGGCCTGTGCGAGTACGGGGGTCAGGTCGCGGGCGGGTGCGGCGGCGAGCGCGGCGGCGGCCGTGTCGTACCGCGCGAGCCGGCGCAGCGTCGCGATGGTGGGCGGCATCATCAACAGTTCGCCCTTGTCGTAGCCGTCCGCCGCGTCACGGGGGCGGATCCACACCGTGCGGTCGGCCTCCGTGGAGGCGTTGCGGGTGCGCTGGCCCTGCGGGAGGGCCGCCACGAAGAACCAGGTGTCGTAGCGGCGGGACTCGAACTCGGGGGTGATCCAGCGGGCCCAGGCGCCCAGCAGGTCGGACCGCAGGACCAGCCCTCTGCGCTCCAGGAACTCCGCGAAGGACAGCTCCCGGGCGGCCACCGCCGCGCGATCCGCCTCCCAGTCGTCGCCCGTGGTGTCGCCGACCACGGTGTCGGAGCCGGGCCCGGCGAGCAGCACGCCCGCCTCCTCGTACGTCTCCCGTACGGCCGCGCAGATGATCGCCTGGGCGCCGGTCTCGTCGACACCGAGCCGGGACGCCCACCACGCGCGCGTGGGGCCCGCCCAGCGGATCTGGTGGTCGTCGTCGAGCGGATCCACACCGCCGCCCGGATACGCGTACGCGCCCCCGGCGAAGGCCATGGAGGCGCGTCTGCGCAGCATGTGCACGACCGGGGTGCCGGACGTGTCCTTGAGCAGCATGACGGTGGCGGCCCGCCTGGGGGTCACCGGTGTCAGCGTGCCGGCCGCGAGCGCGCGGATACGGTCCGGCCACTCGGCTGGGTACCACTGCCCGTTTGCCATGGGCGGAGGCTAACTCGTCAGGGGCGGATGTTCGAGTGAGCCTCCGCGATCTTGGCGACCGCTACGCGCTGGTGAGCTCCACCTGGAGCTCCACCTCGACCGGCGCGTCCAGCGGCAGTACCGCAACGCCGACCGCGCTGCGCGCGTGGACGCCCTTGTCGCCGAAGACTGCGCCCAGGAGTTCGCTCGCGCCGTTCAGCACGGCGGGCTGGCCCGTGAAGTCGGAGGCCGAGGCCACGAAGCCGACGACCTTCACCACGCGCGCGACACGGTCCAGGTCGCCCGCCACGGACTTCACCGCGGCCAGGGCGTTCAGCGCGCAGGTGCGGGCGAGTTCCTTGGCCTCCTCGGGGGTGACCTCCGCGCCGACCTTGCCGGTGACGGGCAGCTTGCCCTCCACCATGGGGAGCTGCCCGGCGGTGTACACGTACACACCGGACTGCACGGCCGGCTGGTACGCGGCGAGCGGTGGCACGACCTCGGGCAGCCTCAGCCCGAGTTCCGCGAGTCTGGCCTCGACGGCGCTCACGGCTTGGGCCGCTTCAGGTAGGCCACCAGCTGCTCGGGGTTGTTCGGCCCGGGTACGACCTGGACGAGCTCCCAGCCGTCCTCGCCCCAGGTGTCCAGAATCTGCTTCGTGGCGTGGACGAGCAGCGGCACGGTTGAGTATTCCCACTTGGTCATGTGGCCGACTTTATCCGCTGCCCGGCCGCTGTCCGCCGCGGGTTCCGTCTTGGTCCGCCGCGGGTTCCGTCTCGGCCCGCCGCGGGTTCCGCCGCCGTCCGCCGCGGGTTCCGTCGCCGTCCCGGCGGGCAGGAAGGCCTGGACGGGCCCGGGCCGACAGGCGGGGAGAGCACAAGTTGTCCACAGCCTCCCGCGTAGTCCGCGCGCGGACTGGTTAGGCTCGAATACGTGAGCAGGCTCCAGGTCGTCAGCGGCAAGGGCGGGACCGGAAAGACCACGGTCGCCGCCGCACTCGCGCTCGCCCTCGCGACCGAGGGGAAGCGCACCCTCCTGGTCGAGGTCGAGGGCAGACAGGGCATCGCGCAGCTCTTCGAGGCAGAGGCACTGCCGTACGAGGAGCGGAAGATCGCGGTGGCATCCGGGGGCGGGGAGGTGTACGCGCTGGCCATCGACCCCGAACTGGCCCTGTTGGACTACCTCCAGATGTTCTACAAACTGGGCGGGGCGGGCCGGGCCCTGAAGAAGCTCGGCGCCATCGACTTCGCGACCACCGTCGCGCCCGGCCTGAGGGACGTGCTGCTGACCGGCAAGGCCTGCGAGGCGGTCCGCCGCAAGGAGAAGAGCGGGCGGTTCACGTACGACTACGTGGTGATGGACGCGCCGCCCACCGGGCGCATCACCCGCTTCCTGAACGTCAACGACGAGGTGGCGGGCCTCGCCAAGATCGGCCCGATACACAATCAGGCCCAGGCCGTCATGCGGGTCCTGAAGTCCCCCGAGACGGCTGTGCATCTGGTGACGCTGCTGGAGGAGATGCCCGTCCAGGAGACGGCGGACGGCATCGCCGAGCTGCGGGCCGCGAAGCTTCCGGTGGGGCGGATCATCGTCAACATGGTGCGGCCCGAGCTGCTGGACGCCGACGAGCTGGAGTTCGCGCGCGGGGTGCCGCGCACGGCCGTCGCCAAGTCCCTGTCCACGGCGGGCCTGGGCGGCGCACGGCGCGGCGGCACCGCCGAGCGCCTGGTGGAGCCACTGCTCACGCAGGCTGAGGAGTACGCCGAGCGGTACACCCTGGAGCACGAACAGCGGGGAGTACTGGGCAAGCTGGGCCTTCCCCTGCACGAACTGCCGTTGCTCGCCGAGGGAATGGATTTGGCGGGCCTGTACGAACTGGCCACGGAACTGCGTCAGCAAGGAATCTCATGACTCCGGACCCGGCCGCCACGCACGATGCGGCCCACTCCCACGACGGACACCGCGTGATCGGCTCGACCCGCCCCCTCGCGATCGACCCCCTGCTGGACGACCCGCGGACGCGCATCGTGGTGTGCTGCGGCGCCGGCGGGGTGGGCAAGACGACCACGGCGGCGGCGCTCGGGGTGCGGGCCGCCGAGCGCGGCCGCAAGGTGGTCGTGCTCACCATCGACCCGGCCCGGCGGCTCGCCCAGTCCATGGGCATCGACTCGTTGGACAACACCCCGCGGCGGGTGAAGGGCATCGACGGGGACGGCGAACTGCACGCCATGATGCTCGACATGAAGCGCACCTTCGACGAGATCGTCGAAGCGCACGCGGACCCCGACCGGGCCTCCGCCATCCTGAGCAACCCCTTCTACCAATCGCTCTCGGCGGGCTTCGCGGGCACGCAGGAGTACATGGCGATGGAGAAGCTGGGCCAGTTGCGGGCCCGGGACGAGTGGGACCTGATCGTCGTCGACACGCCGCCCTCCCGCTCGGCGCTGGACTTCCTGGACGCCCCGAAGCGGCTCGGCTCGTTCCTCGACGGCAAGCTGATCCGCGTCCTGCTGGCGCCGGCGAAGGTCGGCGGGCGGGCCGGCATGAAGTTCCTGAACGTCGGCATGTCGATGATGACGGGCGCCCTGGGCAAGCTCCTCGGCGGTCAACTGCTCAAGGACGTACAGACGTTCGTGGCCGCCATGGACTCCATGTTCGGCGGCTTCCGTACGCGCGCGGACGCCACGTACAAGCTGCTCCAGGCACCCGGCACGGCCTTCCTCGTGGTGGCCGCGCCCGAGCGGGACGCGCTGCGCGAGGCGGCGTACTTCGTGGAGCGGCTGGCGGCCGAGGACATGCCGCTGGCCGGGCTGGTGCTCAATCGCGTCCATGGCAGCGGCGCGGCCCAGCTGTCCGCCGAGCGCGCGCTCGCCGCCGCGGAAAATCTTGACGAGCCCCGCATTGTGGATCAGATGGACGGGAAAGCAGTTCGTAACTCTCCCGACACGTACGGCAGTTCAGGCAGTCCCGACCGTCCAGGCAGTCCAGAATCTCGCGCAACGACCGGCACCCCGGACGGCTCCCCCGCCCCGGAGGACCAGCAGAACCAAGCCGTTGCCGATCAGGCCGTCTCCCCGGACCTGACCGTGGAACAGCTCACGGCGGGCCTGCTCAGGTTGCACGCCGAGCGGATGCGTCTGCTCTCCCGCGAGCAGCGCACGCGTGACCGCTTCACCGCGCTGCATCCCGAGGTGGCCGTCGCCGAAGTGGCCGCGCTGCCCGGTGATGTCCACGACCTGGTGGGTCTGCGGAACATCGGCGACCGGCTCGCGGCCATAAGGCCGGAACTTCCCACCTCCGACGACTGATACCGCTGTCGGACGACTGGTCTTCACTGCTGTCGGACAGCTGATGTTCACCGCTGTCGGACGGCTGATCTTCCGACGGCTGCCCGAGGGCCCCACGAACAGGCCCGGGACCGCACGACCGGCCGAGGATCGAACCAGGCCCCGACTGCGGATCCACGCCTCGGGGCACCCGAGAGCCGGCACACCTGCCCGACGCGCCGACACCTCAAGGGCGCCCTCGACCGACGTGGCCCGGAAGGGGCCTCGCCCTCAGCTCACCGCCGCGTAGTTCTCGTACATCTCGTCATCGTCGAGCGGCAGAATGCCCGCGCCACGCTCGTACTCCGTGCGCGCGGTCTCCAGCAGCCTGCGCCAAGACGTGACGGTCGGACGCCTGCGCAGCAGTGCGCGGCGCTCGCGCTCCGTCATTCCTCCCCACACGCCGAACTCGACGCGGTTGTCCAACGCGTCCGCCAGGCACTCCGTACGCACCGGGCATCCGGTGCACACCGCCTTGGCCCTGTTCTGCGCTGCTCCTTGAACGAACAGTTCATCCGGATCGGTAGTGCGGCAGCCAGCCTGCGCACTCCAGTCGGTTACCCAGCCCATACCGGCGCCGTCCTCTCCCGAATCGAGGCTCCCCCACGGCGGCAGCGGCATATTCACCGCCGCCAGTTGAGGACGTTACGGAAGGTGGGCACAGCGCAACACCCCCTTCGGGCCCAATCTTGAATGGCCCGAACGGACTATGCGTAAGCGGCAGATCACCCGCGGGAGTGACCTGAGGACATACATGACTATCCCGACAGAACGGGATAGTTGACATGTGTCACAACGGACACCGAATGACACACGAGGCGTATTCGGACACGGCACCGGAAAAAAATCGGAAGAACGTCAGAACGATTCGGGCTCGCTGGACGTACTTGATACAAGGGCCTACGGCTGTGACAGTCGGGAGCAGCTTAGGCCAACGCCTGTGCGCGTGTCCGGCGAATGAGAACGTAGACAACCGTTCAGGTTCCTTCACACCTCCGTGCCGCCCGCGTGCCGGACCAGCCCGCCTGACAGCGGCCTGCCGTAGAGCCGATGGGGCCCGCGGCCGGCCGGCGCCGGCTCCTTCTTCACCCATACCCGCCCCGGTACGGCGTTCAGTTGCCGCACCCGTCGCCGGTCTCCCTATCCCTGCTGCCGTCCCCGTCGGACAGCGGGCCCTCGACGAGCAACGCCCTGACCTCGGGTCTCATGCCCCGGATCATCGACGGCCGCCCCCGTCACGGGCAGCGGATGTCACGATCCGGCACCCGTACCCCTCCTGACCCACCTGCTCCTTCGGAACGGCCGCCGCTACGGATTAGGCTGCCCTCATGCCAAACAAGCGCTCGGGTGGTGGTCTGTCCCCCACACAGCAGGCCGCCAAGTTCCTAGGTGTCAGCGTGCTCGCCGGTGCCGTCATGGCGGGCATCGCGCTGCCCGCGGTCGGCGCCCTGGGGCTGGCGGCCAAGGGTTCGGTCGAGGGGTTCGACGAACTCCCCGCCAACCTCAAGCAGCCGCCACTGAGCCAGCGCACCACGATCCTCGACAGCAAGGGCGACTCGATCGCCACGGTGTACAGCCGCGACCGTACGGTGGTGGATCTCAAGGAGATCTCGCCGTACATGCAGCAAGCGATCATCGCCATCGAGGACGCCCGCTTCTACCAGCACGGCGCGGTCGACCTGAAGGGCGTGCTGCGCGCGGTCAACCGGAACGCGCAGGAGGGCGGGGTCGCCCAGGGCGCGTCCACGCTCACGCAGCAGCTGGTGAAGAACGTCGCGGTGGAGGAGGCCGGTGACGATCCGACGCTCGTCGCCCAGGCCATCCAGCAGACTCTCGGCCGGAAGATCCGCGAGCTGAAGTACGCGATCCAGCTCGAAGAGGAACTCGGCAAGAAGAAGATCCTCGAGAACTACCTGAACATCACGTTCTTCGGCCAGCAGGCCTACGGCGTCGAGGCCGCCTCCCAGCGCTACTTCTCCAAGTCCGCCAAGGACCTGAAGGTCGAGGAGGCCGCGCTCCTCGCCGGGATCGTGCAGTCGCCCAGCCGGTACGACCCGGTGAACGACCCGCAGGAAGCCACCAAGCGGCGCAACACCGTGCTGCAGCGCATGGCGGACCTCGGCGACATCTCGCGGGCGGAGGCCGACAAGGCCAAGGAGAAGCCGCTCGGCCTCGACATCAGTAGGCCGAAGAACGGCTGCATCACGGCCGTCAAGGGCGCGGGCTTCTTCTGCGACTACGTGCGCGAGGTGTTCCTGAACGACCCGATCTTCGGCAAGTCCAAGGAGGCCCGGGCCAAGATCTGGAACCAGGGTGGTCTGACGATCCGGACGACCATGGACCCGAAGGCCCAGAAGTCGGTCCAGGCCTCCGTCAAGGAGCACGTCAGGCAGAAGGACGAGGTGGCCACCGCCGCCACCATCGTGGAGCCCGGCACCGGCAATATCCTCGCCATGGGCCAGTCGAGGCCGTACGGCCTCGACACCAAGAAGAACGAGACGTCGATCAACCTCTCGGTCGACGAGTCCATGGGCGGCGGAGCGGGCTACCAGCCCGGATCGACGTTCAAGCCGATCGTCGCCGCGGCGGCCATCGAGGGCGGCATGTCCCCGGGGAAGATCTACCCCGCGCCGTACCAGATGCTCTACCCGAGCCCGATCTCCACCTGTGGTGGCGGTAACTGGCGCAACAGCACCGGCAGCGACGCCGCGAAGCTCGAGAACGAGAGCGCGTCCGAGGTCGGCCCGTACTCGATGGAGAAGGCGACCGCGCTGTCGGTCAACACCTACTTCGTGCAGATGATCGCGGATATCGGCATCTGCCCGGTGACGGAGATGGCCGGGAAGATGGGCGTCGAGCGGGCCGACGGTCGCAAGATGGACCAGGCCCCGTCGATAGCGCTCGGCACGCAGGAGATGTCCCCGCTGACCATGGCGAACGCGTACGCGACCTTCGCCTCGCGCGGCATGTACTGCACGCCGGTCGCCATCGAGTCCATCACCCAGCGGGTCGGCGAGAAGTCGAAGTCACTGGAGGTCCCGAAGTCGACGTGCTCGCGCGCCATGTCCGAGAAGACCGCGGACACCATCAGCACCCTTCTGGAGGGCGTGGTGGAGGACGGTACGGGTACGGAGGCCGGCCTCGGCCCCAGCCGTCCCAGCGCCGGTAAGACCGGTACGACGGACTACCGTTACGCGGCCTGGTTCGTGGGCTACACCCCGAACATGGCCGGTGCCGTCTGGGTGGGCGACCCCGCGCACAAGCGCCGCATGGTGAACATCACCATCGGCGGCGTGGGCTACGACAAGGTCTTCGGTGGAAAGGTCCCCGGCCCGATCTGGCGCGACATGATGTCCGGCGCGCTGGAGGGCAAGCCCAGTCTCGACTTCAACCACGTCTTCATCCCCGACGAGAGGCCGGACCGCGACCGCGACCGCGGGGACGACGACAACGGGAACAACAACAACGACAACGACGACGACAACGGCAACGGTGACGACGGCGACAACGACGACGGCTTCTTCGGCGGAACCGACGGCGGAACCACCTTCCCGACCCCGGAGTTCTCCATCCCGGAGAACTGGATCCAGGGCCAGACCAACGGCGGGAACAACGGGAACGGCAATGGTGGCGGGTTCGGCTGACAGCCACCGGGCGGTCGATCAGAAGAGCCTCTGATGCGATGAGCGCCTGATCCGATGAGTCGCTGATCCGCATGAATACGGCGGTGGGGGCGCCCCTTGAGAAGGGGCGCCCCCACCGCCGTTCTGCTGGAGAGCGGGCGAGAGCCTGAGGGCTGCTCAGGCGCCCGTGAGCTGCTGCTTGACGATGGCGGCGACCCGGCCGCCCTCGGCGAGCCCGGCCACCTTCGGGTTGACGATCTTCATGACCTGGCCCATCGCGCGCGGGCCCTCGGCACCGGCGGCCCGAGCCTCCTCGACGGCCTGGCCGACGATCTGCTTCAGCTCCTCGTCGGACAGCTGCTTGGGCAGGTACTCGGCGAGGAACTCGCCCTCCGCCGTCTCCCGCTCGGCCGACTCGGTACGACCGCCCTGGGCGAATGCGTCCGCGGCCTCGCGGCGCTTCTTCGCCTCCTTGGTGATCACCTTGAGCACCTCGTCGTCGGAGAGCTCACGCTTCTCCTTGCCCGCGACCTCTTCCTTGGTGATCGCGGTGAGCGTCAGCCGGAGCGTCGAGGAGCGGAGCTCGTCGCGCTCCTTGATGGCGGCGTTGAGGTCTTCCTGCAGCTTCGACTTGAGCTTGGTCATGGGGCCGATTGTCGCAGGTGTGATGGAGGAAGCGCGCCTTGATTTCGCTGGTGTGTGCGGATCGGTGACGTGTCCGGGGCGGGTCGGGTGCGGACCGGTGGCGGCTCGAGTACGGACCGGTGGCGGCTCGGGTGCGCATGGGTGGCGGCTCGAGTACGGACCGGTGGCGGCTCGGGAAGTGGTCGGGTGCCGGTCGGACGTGCGGACCGGAGTGAGTTGTCCACAGGGGAAGTTGACGCTCGGCGGTGGCCGTCGGCGGTTGTCCACAGGCGGGCGCTCGGGCTCGGCGTGGTCTGACACGATGGACACATGCAAGCGCGATACGGAGTACCTCTGGGGATCGCGGCGGTCGGTGCCGCCGGTGTGGTGTACGCGGCGGGTTTCGAGGCCCGCTCCTTCCGGCTGCGGCGGGTGACGGTGCCGGTGCTGCCACCGGGCATGCGGCCGCTGCGCATACTCCAGGTCTCCGACATCCACATGGTGAGCGGACAGCGCAAGAAGCAGCGATGGCTGCGTTCCCTGGCCGGGCTGCGCCCCGACTTCGTGATCAACACCGGGGACAACCTCTCCGACCCCGAGGGCGTCCCCGAGGTGCTGGACTCGCTGGGCCCGCTGATGGAGTTCCCGGGCGCGTACGTCTTCGGCTCGAACGACTACTACGGTCCGACGCTGCGCAACCCCGCCCGCTATCTCCTGGAGAAGGTCCAGGGCCGCCACGGTCTGAACGGCAACAAGCCGGTGGTCGGCGCCATCCACAACCCGTGGGAGGACCTGCGGGACGGCTTCGACGGGGCGGGCTGGCTCAACCTCACCAACACCCGCGGCACACTGAAGATCGAGGGCATGTCGGTCGAGCTGACCGGCCTCGACGACCCGCACATCAAGCGGGACCGTTACGCCCGCGTGGCCGGCGGCCCGTCCGACTCCGCCGACCTCTCCCTGGGCGTCGTCCACGCCCCCTACCTCCGCGCCCTCGACGCCTTCACCGCCGACGGCTACCCCCTCGTCCTCGCCGGCCACACCCACGGCGGCCAGCTCTGCATCCCCTTCTACGGCGCCCTCGTCACCAACTGCGACCTCGACACGGACCGTGTGAAGGGCCTCTCCACGCACACGGCCGAGGGCCGCACCGCGTACATGCACGTGTCGGCCGGCTGCGGCACGAGCCGCTACACCCCGGTGAGGTTCGCCTGCCCGCCGGAGGCTTCACTGCTGACGTTGGTGGGGCGGGAGGGGTAGGAGCTGGGGAGGCCCATGAGGGTGGTGCAGGCGAGCTGGATCGGTCGGGCGTGTGTGGGCCGACGCGTCGAGCACGGGGGTCTGCCGGTGAGACCTGGCGATCAGGCGGGCGGTGAAGGCTGTCGCCCGGATGGGACGCTGACCCATACGGATCACCCCGAATAGCCCGTTTCGTCGGGTGGTCCTAGCGTGAGCGCATGACCGCACCGATACCCAGGGACATCCCCGATCTGCCCGCGATCTCGGGCATTCCCGCGCCGGTGACATCCGTCGTGCCCGCGACGGCGGTGGTGACACCGACACGACGCCCACTGGCGTCGGCGTACCGCGCCTTGGTCGCACTGGCGGCGGCAGGGGCCGTGGTGACCGAGATGGTGCTGGGCAGCCCTCTCCGGGCGTTCAGCCATTTCTCGGTCCAGAGCACGGCCCTGGTGGCACTGGTCTTCGCCGCCTCGGCGCGCAGCGCGTGGGCGGCCCGGCGCCCCCTGCCCTCCTGGGCGACGGGCGGCACGGTGCTCTACGCCATGATCACGGCCTTGGTGTACCACCTGATCCTGACGAGGGACGCGACGGCCTTCTCCATGTCGATGACGCCGACGGGCGCCGCGACCGCCCCCACCGGCTGGCTCGCCCTGACGAACGTCGCCTTCCACACCGCGATCCCCCTCGCGGTGGTGGCGGACTGGCTGTTCCTGACCCGGCCGGCGCCGCCCCGCCTGAGCCATGCGGCGGCCTGGTTGCTCTACCCGCTGGTATACCTGGCGTTCACGCTCGGCCGAGCCGCCCTGGTGACGCCCGACTGGCCGGCCCCGTACCTCTACCCATTCCTGGACGTCGACCGCCACGGCTACAAGAGCGTCCTCGGCAACGCCCTCCTCCTGGGCCTCGCCTTCTACGCCCTCGCCCTCCTCCTCATCGCCGTCGACCACCTTCGCCCCGACCCCGTACACCCTCGCCGGGGGCGCCCCAACCGCCACGACCGACGCCCCGAAAACCGGATTTCGTCTCAAGCCACCAGTGGGCTAAAGTAAACGACGTCGCCGCGACAAGCAGTGACAATCGGGGTGTAGCGCAGCTTGGCAGCGCGCTTCGTTCGGGACGAAGAGGTCGTGGGTTCAAATCCCGCCACCCCGACAGCTGGATAGCAGTTCAGAGGGCCCTTACCAATCTGGTAAGGGCCCTCTGGCGTTGCTGCGGGTCTGTCTGCGTGGCTGTCGATTCCTGAGTGTGTGCTGCGTGATTGCGGCCGCTGTCTGGCGGGTCCGAGGGGATGCCGTCCATGGCCACGGTGCCGACTCGGATCGCGGGTCGGATCTGCTTCCGGTAGGGGACGTCCACGGGATCACCACCTGACGAGGCACCCCGGGACCACCGTGACCGAGCAGGTCAACCGCCCCGCTTCGGGCTCTGGACCCGTCCGGAGGCCACGGCAGGTTTGTGTCACGCCATATGGGCCTCTTTGTGCATACCCGTGCACAGTGCCCAGACGATGAAGATGTTGACGGCGACCAGCGCCAGGGCCCATAGGGGGTAGTACGGAACCCAGAGGAAGTTGGCGAGCGCGCCGAGCCCGGCCACGGCCACACCGAAGAAGCGCGCCCACAGCGCGCCGCTGAGCACGGCGCACCCGGCGAGGACGAGCACGATTCCCAGAATGAGGTGGACCCAGCCCCAGCCCGCCAGGCTGAACTCGAACACGTAGTGACGTGTCGCGATGAACAAGTCGTCCTCGGCGATCGCCGCGATTCCCTCGAAGATCGCCATCGCTCCGCCGAAGATCATCAGCGCTGCTGCGAGGACGGTGGTTCCGGATGTGGGCCCATGCCAGCGACGTGGGTTGACGTGGGTCGAATTCCGTCGGGTGGCGTCACTGGCCATGTCGGCTCCTTGGATCGCAGAGCCGTCCGGTCAGCCAGGCATTCCGGACTGGCTCGTTCCCTGATCTCAGCGTGGCACGGCGGCACTCCGTCGGCATTCCGGAGCCGTGGCGGCGGCTCGTCCGACGCCCGGTGGGTGAGCTGTCCGTAGAGACTGAAGGGGGCGGTCGGCAGGTTCGTCGACCGGCCACGAGGACCCCGAATCAGCACCATCACCAACTGCCGCACACAGATACACAGTGGCCACCTGACAACGGGTTCTGTACGTTGCCCCAATGACCGACTACCGAAGGGGCAATGCCGCGTAGGCGCCCATCAGTCCTGCGGGGCGAGTCACCTGTTCGCGGTTCGGGGCGGCGACGGCACCCGTCCATCGATCGCCTGTCAGGATCCTGCACTGCCGATCTCCGTCGACTCGAACGGGCCCGCTGCTGGCCCGAGGACACGGCAGAAGCGTTCTGGCACTGGAAGGCGCTGGCCCACGGCCCGCTCAGACGTATCGCGGCCCCGGCGACAGCGCAGCGCTGCGGCATCCCCGGCTGTT
The DNA here is from genome assembly GCF_001550375.1 of Streptomyces europaeiscabiei. Classification (GTDB taxonomy): domain Bacteria; phylum Actinomycetota; class Actinomycetes; order Streptomycetales; family Streptomycetaceae; genus Streptomyces; species Streptomyces europaeiscabiei. The sequence goes on from NZ_LRTR01000247.1 coordinate 25,691, forward strand.
GCGACCCGGGCTACTTCCGCGATCATCTCGAAGCCGTGCTGCACGCCCTGCCCAGGAAGAGCGCTCGGGAGCTGCGCGCCCTCGTACGGGCTCTCGATGACAAGATCTTGGCGAGGGCCAAGACCATCCAGGTCGGTAGCGTCGACGAGCCTTGGTGGCGAGACCAGCTCTAGCCCGGCTCTAGGCCGAGGTGGCCCGCTCAGAGCAGCGGGGAACGGCGGGGAAGGCAGGCGGACATGGCCAGGCCGTACCCCTAGTCATTCGCGCAGGTCAGCATGTGGCACCGGTCCGAATGATCGCGGCTTCACACCGATGCGATTACGCGATCTTCCGCACCGCGGCGCAGCCGCTAGCATCGGCCCATGACGTCACAGCAGGCGGATGCCGCGTAGGTCGCCGCGCGAGGTGAGGGCCGCCGTTCCCGATGGGCAGTGCGATGGTGCGGTGAGTTCGCTGCTCGTCAGCGCGTGTCCTGGGTCGCCGACGTGTACTGCCGTTCATACGTACCTCTTCGTCGATGGCCTCGACGTGATCACGCGCAGCGACAGCAGAATGGTGGGGCTCGGTCCGAGGCGACTGCTCCGCCCAGGCGGACCGCTCTATCCGACGGATATGCCGTGCACGGTGGATGTGGCAACCCTGAAGCAGCCTGAGGCAGGACCAGAAGCAGAGCCGGAGCCGGAGCCGGACAGGCTGACCATCCGGGTCCGGCTCCGGGGCGAGACCGTCATCTGGTCCGACCTGGCCTACCCGGGCTTCGACGGCAGGCCCGTCGAGGAGGTTCGCTTCGGGTTGGAGCAGTACCTGGGCGAGATCGAGCGTGCTTACGCGGCGTTGCAAGCCAGTTGGTGATCCCGCCCAGTGAGCCGGGCGTCACACGGTGACCGGCAGGGATGCGAGGCCGCGCATCAGGCGGGTGTGGCGCCAGTTCAGGGTCTCGGTGGGGGCTGCCAGCTGGATCTCGGGGTAGCGGGAGATGACCGCACGGAGGGCGAGTTCGGCTTCGGCTCGGGCCAGTGGGGCTCCCAGGCATCGGTGGATGCCATGGCCGAAGGCCAGGTGGCCGGTGGTGCCGCGGGTGAGGTCGAGGTGGTCCGGGGCGGGGAAGTGGTCGGGGTCGCGGTTGGCGGCACCGGGGGCGATGAGGACCGGGACGCCTTTGGGGATCGGGGTGCCGCCGAGGGTGAGCTCCTCGGTGCTGTAGCGGAACGTGGCGATTCCGACGGGCGGGTCGAAGCGCAGCAGTTCGTCCAGCGCGGTTGCGAAGAGGTGTGGCTCGGCCCTCAAGCGGGCTAGCGACTCCGGGTGTTGGAGCAGGGCAAGGGCCGCGTTGCCGATGAAGTTGGTGGTGGTCTCGTGGCCGGCCACGAGGAGGAGGACTGCCAGTGAGACGAGTTCGTCCTCGGTCAGCCGGTCCTGGCCGTCGCGTGCGGCGATGAGGGCGTCGAGCAGGCTCTCGCCGGGTGAGCTGCGCCTGGCTGCGACGAGGTCGGTCATGTAGTCGGCGACGGCGTGCGAGGCGGCGTCCGTCCGGCCCGGGTCTCCGGCGGCGAACAGATCGCTCGACCACGTGCGCACGAGTGGGCGGTCGGACTCGGGGACGCCCAGCATCTCGCAGATGACGGTGACCGGGAGCGGTACCGCGAGGCGCTCGACCAGGTCCACGGCTCCGCGGTCGGGCCAGGTGTCGAGCAGGTCGTCGACCAGGGCGGCGATGTAGGGGCGCAACCGCGCGACGGCGCCCGTGGTGAACGCCTTCGCCACCAGAGCCCGTAACCGGGCGTGCTCCGGGGGGTCGGTGGCGAGCATGTTCCGGGAGACGGCCGGATGGAGGTCACGCTGCGACGGGCGGTCGGCGAAGAACCGAGTGGTGTTCTTCGAGAGCCGGGGGTCGGTGAACGCCTCCCGCGCCTCCGCATAACCCGTGACCAGGTAGCTGTGGCGCCCTCCCGAGCCGGTGGGCACCTTCTGCACCGGCGCCGCGTCTCGCAGCCGAGCGTAGGTCGGGTAGGGGTCGGCGAAGAAACGGGGGTCCTTCAGGGGGTCGGTCACGCTTGCGGGTCCGTTCCCGAGGGGTGAGTTCTGCGAAAGCTAGTTCTGTGAAGGCTAGATCCGCGAAGGCAAGATCTGTGAATGCCCGGTTCTGAAGGTGCCCGGTGCTGTGAATCCCCCGTTCTGAGGGTGGCCGGTTCTGAGGGTGGCCGGTTCTGAGGGTGCCGATGCATGGAGCGCCGATGCATGGAGCGCCTGCTCACCGTGACGGTGCGCGTGATCTCGCCCTGCTCCATCTCCGCTCGGTGAGCGGTGCGGGCGGCGGCCTGTTCGCCGCCGTGGGATCGCTTCGTCCGGCACCGGTCCCTCCCCACGTGGGGACCGGTGCCGGACGGCGCGGGGGTGTCGATCCGTGTCCGGGGACGTGGATCGAGGTCGGTGGTGAAGGCGTGCGGAGCAGGGGCGTCGCTGAGGCCGGCCGGAAGCGTGCGGCATGATGAGGCGTATTTGCGGGCGCTACGCCGGTGGCCTGCGGGTGTGGTGCACCGGTGTGGGCGGCACGGGCCTGATCCTGCCAGTCGAGGCTGGCGGGGAGGAGGGTCCGGGAATCCGGTGACGCCATTTTCGCAGGTCATACGCATAAGGTGAGTTTTCCGGTCCGGATGTTCGGATGGCGGGGGAGGTTAAGGGGTGGATGCCTTGAGTCACGGCTCAGGGGCACGCACGGCCTTCGCGGAACGTCTCGCGCTGCTGTACAAGGAGGCGGGCAACCCTCCCCTCAAGAGTGTTTCCGAGTCGGTCGTCCGGCTGCAGCGGGTTGATGAACGCGGGCGGCCGGTGCGCGTGTCCGCCCAGCGGATCAGCGACTGGCGACGGGCCAGGAACGTGCCCGCGCAGTTCGCCGCCCTCGCCGCCGTCCTGCATGTCCTGATCCCCGAGGCCCGGCGCGCCCGGCCCGGTCCGGTGTCCAAGGGGCTGTACGACATGGCTCAGTGGCAGCGGCTGTGGGAGCGGGCCCTGGCCGATCCTGTCGGCGAGCGCCCGGCGGGATCCGGGTCGGGCGCTGCCGCCGCCACGGCCGCCGCGGCCCTGGAGGAGCACCCTTCCGGCGAGGGCTCGTCCCTTCCCGGCGGCGTCTGCCCCTACCGCGGTCTGGCCTCGTACCGGCAGCAGGACGCCCGTTGGTTCTTCGGGCGGGAGCGGAGCACCGACACGCTTGTCGAGCAGTTGCGCGCGGCGGACCGCACGGGTGGCCTGGTGATGCTCGTGGGTGCCTCGGGCGCCGGGAAGTCCTCCCTGCTGAGCGCCGGACTCGTGCCCGCGGTGCGCGGCGGCGCCCTGGACGGTGACGACGGCCGGGCGGGTGAGGGGTCGGCGGACGGGCGGCGGACCGGTGAGGTGATCCAGCTCGTGCCGGGTGCCGATCCGGTCGGGGAGCTGATCCGTCGGATACCGGAGCTGGGGCAGGTGGTGTCCGCCGCGTACGAGCCCGGTACGCCGATGTTCGCCGGCGCGGTGCGGGAGGCCGTCGCGGCGTGGGCGCGGCGACGCGCCACCGGCACCGCCACCACCGCCGCACCCACCGGCACGGGCACCACCGACACGGGCACCATCGGCACGGGCACCATCGGCACCAGCACCGCGACCACCGCCCCCAACGGCTCCAGCGGCTCCCCCACCCGCCCCGTCCTGATCGTCGACCAGTTCGAAGAAACCTTCACCCTCTCTTCCGACGACGCGGACCGGCGGACGTTCGTCCAGTTGCTCAGTGCGGCGTGCACGCCCGGGGAGGTGGGCGGAGCGGCGCCGGTGGTCGTGGTGCTCGGTGTTCGTGCGGACTTCTACGAGCAGTGCCTCGGGTATCCGGAGCTGGCGGACGCGTTGCAGCACCGGCACATGGTGCTGGGGCCGTTGACGACGGCGGAGCTGCGGGAGGCGGTGACCGGGCCGGCCAGGGCCGTGGGGCTGGAGCTGGAACCGGGACTCGCGGAGCTGATCGTGCGTGAGGTGAGCGCGGACGGGCCACGCGGGGCGCACGACGCGGGCGTGCTGCCGCTGCTGTCGCACGCCCTGCTCGTGACCTGGCAGCGCCGGAAGGCGGGGCGGCTCACGCTGGCCGGGTACCGGGCCGCGGGCGGTATCCAGGGCGCGGTGGCGGCGACCGCCGAGCGTGCCTGGTCGGGACTGGACCCGGCGGGCCGTACGGCCGCGCGGCTGCTGTTGCTGCGGCTGGTCCGGCTGAACGAGGACACGCAGGCCACGCGGCGTCGGGGCACGCGGCGGCAGCTCGCGGACGGCTCGGCGGACCCGGTGAAGACGGAGGAGTCGCTGGAGGCGATGGCCCGGGCCCGCCTGCTGACGCTCGACGCGGAGACCGTGGAGATCACCCACGAGGCGCTGCTGCACGCCTGGCCCCGGTTGCGGACGTGGATCGACGAGGGGCGCAACGACCACCTGCTGCGGCAGCGGCTGGAGGAGGACGGCCGGGCCTGGGAGGACTCCGGGCGGGACCCCTCTCTGCTCTACCGGGGCTCACGGCTGGAACAGGCGCACACCTGGGCGAAGTCCACCAGGGACGGCGGGGACACCAGAGACACCAGGGACGGCGGGGATGCCGGGGACGGCATGGACACCAGGGACGCCGGAGACACCTTCCTGCCCCGCAGCGCGGTGGAGTTCCTGGCCGCCTCGGTCCGGCTGCGTCGCCGCACGGTCCGGATCAGGCGGAGTGCCGTGGCGGCGCTGGTGGCATTCGCCCTGGTGGCCGTCGGCTCGGCGGTGGTCGCGTGGCAGCAGCGCAACGACGCGGTGTTCGAGCAGGTGCTCGCCCAAGCCGATCGCGTCCAGTACTCGGACCCGTCGCTGTCCGCCCAGCTCGACCTGGTGGCGCACAAACTGCGCCCCGACGACGAGGGCACCGGCAACCGGCTCGTGTCGATCGTCAACGCGCCCCTGGCCACCCCACTCCTCGGCCACGGCGGTGCCGTCTACCTCACCTCCTTCAGCCCCGACGGGAAGTACCTGGCCACCGCCAGCTACGACCGGACCGTACGGCTGTGGGACGTGGCGGACCCGTCCCGGGCCAAGGCCCGGGGCAGTCCCCTCACCGGGCACACCAGCTGGGTGAGCAGCGCGGTGTTCGCGCCGGACGGCCGTACGCTCGCCGACGCCGGCGACGACGGCACGATCCGCTTGTGGGACGTACGGGACCCGCGTGCCCCGCGGAAACTGGGCGCGCCACTGACCGGGCACGACGGCACGATCTTCCTGATCGCCTTCAGTCCGGACGGGAAGACACTGGCGTCCGTGGGCGAGGACCACACCGTACGGCTGTGGGACGTGAGTGATCCGGCGCGTGCGACGGCGCTCGGCTCGCCGCTCACCGGGCACAGCGCTCCGGTGCGCGCCGTGGCGTTCAGCCCGGACGGGAGGACGCTGGCCAGCGGGGGTGACGACAACACGATCAGGCTGTGGGACGTGGCCGATCCGCGTGATCCCGCGCCCCTCGGCACGGCGCTCGAAGGGCATACGAGCCTGGTGCACTCGGTGGCCTTCAGCCCCGACGGGCGGACGCTGGCCAGCGGCAGCTCGGACAACACCGTCCGGCTCTGGGACGTGGCCGATCCCCGGCGCGCGAGCGCGCTCGGGGCGCCGCTCACCGGGCACACCGGCCCCGTGTGGTCCGTGGCCTTCAGCCCCGACGGGAGACTGCTCGCCGCCGCCAGCGCGGACAGTACGGCGAGCCTGTGGACCGTCGACGACCCGGCGTACCCGTCGCAGGTCGGCGAGCCCCTCGCCGGGGCGAGCGGCGAGATGTTCGCCCTCGGGTTCAGTCCGGACGGCCGGACCCTCGCCACCGGGAGCGGTGACAGCAAGGTCCGGCTGTGGTCGGTACCGACCTCGGACATGGTCGGCCGGAACGGAGTGTTCCGGCCGGACGGGCGGGTGCTGGCCACGGCCGGGCGCGACGGCCGGATCCGGCTGTGGAACGTGACGGAGCCCGGCCGGCCCGTACTACTGGGCGAACCGTTCACGCTCAAGGACAGCGGCAATCGCTCCCTGACCTTCTCCCCCGACGGCCGCACCCTCTCGATCGTGGCCGGGAACCGGGCGCTGTACCTGTGGGACGTCAGCGATCCCGCCCACCCCGTCCTCAAGGGGTCACCCCTCGCACTGCGGATCCGGTACACCGACGCGCAGGCCTACAGCCCGGACGGGCGCGTCCTGGCCACGTCCTACGGCGACCACGACGTCCAGCTGTGGAACGTCGGCGACCCGGCCCACGTCGTCCCGCTCGGCAGACCCCTCACCGGTCACAAGGGCTACATCCTCGCCCTCGTCTTCGGTCCGGACGGCCGCACGCTCGCCAGCGGCAGCGCGGACGGCACCATCCGCCTGTGGAACGTGGCCGACCCGGCCCGGTCCACCCGGCTCGGCGGAGCCCTCACCGCGCACCGGGGCGCAGTCAGCGACCTCGTCTACAGCCCGGACGGCCGGACGCTGGCCAGCGGTGGCGGCGACGACACGGTCAGGCTCTGGGACGTCTCCGACCCCCGCGCGGCGACCCGGCTGGGCTCCCCGCTCGTCGGGCACACCGAGGCGGTCGTGTCACTGACCTTCAGCCCGGACGGCCGGACCCTGGCCAGCGGCGGCAACGACAGCACCGTCCACCTCTGGGACGTCACCCGCCCCGCCGACGCCTCCCCCATCGGCCAGGCCATGAGCCCCAACGCCAGGACCGGCCACTTCCTGTCCTTCAGCCCGGACAGCCACATGCTCGGGGTGTCCAGCGGCGCCGACACCGTGCGGCTGTGGAACCTGGACGTGGACGACGCCGTACGGCGCATCTGCTCGACGACACACGGGGTGCTCACGCGGGAGAAGTGGGACGAGTACCTGCCTCGGCTGTCGTACGAGCCGCCGTGCGAGAGTGCATGACAGACCTCTGGGCGGCGGCGATCAGGGTCTGACATCAGGGTCTGACAAGCGTCCGGGCGGGACGTGGCCAGACCCGCCGGACGTGCGGCCGACGCGGCATCGGCCACCTACCAAACGTTCGGCCGACCGACGCCCTACACGTGATACCGATCACAACTTGTCAACGCAGTCGAGCAGTCGGCTCCCGTCCTACGAGCAGCCTTGTTAGCCTTGGCCATAGCCCGGTCGCTGGTGCATCCCCCGTCGCCAGCGACCGGGCCCTTTCATGCCCGGGACACCGCCGCCCGATCGCCACCCGCCGCGGTGAGCCGGTGGGCGATCCTGCGGACGGTCGTCTCGTCGGGCTCGGGTCGCGATCCGGCGACGGACACGGCGAGCCGTGCCGCTCCCTCCCCGCCCCTGGCCCCCCATCGGTACGGGCGGCTCCGCGCCCACGGCGACCAGGACTGACGTGCCGTCAGCCGCGCAAGCCCCCTTCACGGCAGGCCCCCTTCACGGCGGGCCCGCCTTCCCGGGGCCGTCCGGCCGGCCCGTCTCCTCCCGAGGGCGCTCGGCGTCGGGGCGCGCCCGCCCTCAGCCGTTCCGGGCCTCGTTCAGCCGTTCCAGGCCTCGTCGTACGGGTCCTGGGGCGCCTTGACCGGCTTGGTGGCGGTGACGTGGAGGTACGGGACGACGGTGCCGTTGAGGGGGTCCTTGGTCCGTTTCGGGGTGTAGGTGCCGGTGACCTCGATCCAGGTGTCGGGCCGCAGGACGACCGGGAGTTCGCCGGTGAGGGCGATCTTGACGGGCTGGGCGTCGGCGGCGCAGCAGTTGAGCGCCATACGGACGAGGTACGGGTTGCCGGAGCCGTCGAGGGCGAGGAACCCGGTGACCCTGAGCGGGCGGCCGGAGAGGGCGCGACCCTTGTCGTAGACCGCGCGCCCGGCGTAGTCGGCGACGCTCAGCCGGAGGGTGCCGTCGGCGGGGAGCGTGGGGTAGCCCCAGGGCTGCTGCTGGAGTGCCGAGCCGGTGCGCATCGCGGTGTAGGAACCGGCGGCGGGCGGGGCGACCAGGACGAGGGCGAGCAGGGGCAGGACGAGGAGCCAGGAGACCCGGGGTTCGTGATGGGTGTGCTGCTCGTCGCCCTGGCGCCGCGCCCGGCGCTCGTACAGGACCGTGGCGACGGCGGCGGCTATGAGGACGATGCCCGCGCCGATGAGGAGGGGGCGGAGGCCTGCCTTGACGTAGCGGAGGTAGAGGTCGGTGAAGCCCGCGTGCAGGAGGGCGCCGCCGGTCAGGAAGAGGATGACGGTCTGGGCCTGGCGGTTCACAGGAGCACCGCCCCGACGAGGGCCGACACCAGGATCGCGAGGGCGAAGGTGGCGGGGGCGAAGCGGAGCGCGAAGGCGCGGCCGAAGGTGGCGGTCTGCATGGCGAAGAGTTTCAGGTCGATCATCGGGCCGACGACCAGGAAGGCCAGCCGGGAGGTCAGGGAGAACTGGGTCAGGGAGGCCGCCACGAACGCGTCCGCCTCCGAGCAGATCGACAGCAGCACGGCCAGGACGGCGAGGGCGAGGACGGCGATGACGGGGTTGTCTGCGGCGGCGTTCAGCCAGCTCGCCGGGACGACCGCCTTGAGCGTGGCCGCCGCCATCGCGCCGACGACGAGGAACCCGCCCGCGTGCATCACGTCGTGCCGTACCGAGCCCCAGAAGGCCGCGCCCTTGGTCTGGCCTTCGTAGGACGGCCGCTCCGGCGGGCGCATCCAGTCGCCGCGCCCCAGCCACTGCCACAGCCAGCCCATCGCACAGGCCACCAGCAGGCTCGCCACGAGCCTGGCCAGCACCATCTCGGGGTTGCCGGGGAAGGCCACGGCGGTCGCCGTCAGGACGATCGGGTTGATCGCGGGGGCGGAGAGGAGGAAGGCGAGCGCCGCCGCGGGTGTCACGCCCCGGCGTACGAGGGCGCCCGCCACCGGCACCGAGGCGCACTCGCACCCCGGCAGCACCACACCGGCCATGCCCGCCGCGGGTACCGCCAGCGCGGGCCGCTTCGGCAGTGCGCGGACGAAGAACGACGCCGGCACGAACACCGCGATGGCCGCCGACAGCAGCACCCCGATGACCAGGAACGGCAGGGCCTGCACGACCACGGCCACGAACACCGTCATCCAGCTCTGCGTCACGGGGGCGGAAAGCAGACCGCGCAGGGGGCCCTGCGCCACGACCGCCAGGACCAGCAGCATGGTGAGAAGGAGGGGTGGGTCGAGGTGCCGACCGCGCTGGGGCACTTCTTCCTTGGTTGTGGCCACGGGGGACGGTACCTCCGTAAGGAACGGCTGTGCTGAGCGGGCCCCGTTCGACCCTTTCCTCCCATACGGCGCTGGAGGCCGGGTTGCTCACGCCCACCGAGAAGCCCTTTTAGTAATGGGATCCATTTTCATGTAGCGTTCCGGTCCATCACCTGTGGAGGAGGACCCCATGGCCGTACCCAAGCGGAAGATGTCCCGCAGCAACACCCGTCACCGTCGCGCCCAGTGGAAGGCGAGCACACCGCAGCTGGTGCCGTTCACGGTCGACGGCGTCACCCACCTCGTGCCGCAGCGGCTGCTGAAGGCGTACGAGCGCGGGCTGCTCCACCCCGAGGGCTGAGGGCACGGCCATGGCGTACGAACGGCTGCCCGTCACCGTCCTCTCCGGGTTCCTCGGCGCGGGCAAGACCACCCTGCTCAACCATGTTCTCGCCAACCGCGAGGGACTCCGCGTGGCGGTCATCGTCAACGACATGAGCGAGGTCAACATCGATGCCGCCCTCGTGCGCGGCGGCGAGGCCGCGCTGTCGCGCACGGAGGAGCGGCTGGTCGAGATGACCAACGGGTGCATCTGCTGCACCCTGCGCGACGATCTGCTGGAGGAGGTGGACCGGCTGGCGCGGGAAGGTCGTTTCGACTATCTCCTCATCGAGAGTTCGGGGATCTCCGAGCCGATGCCCGTCGCCGCGACCTTCGCCTTCGCACGCGACGACGGGGCCACGCTCGGGGATCTCGCCCGGCTCGACACCATGGTCACGGTGGTCGACGCGGTGAACTTCCTGCCGGAGCTGGCGGGTGGGGACGAGCTCGTGGAGCGGGGGCTCGACCAGTACGAGGACGACGAGCGCACCGTGAGCGATCTGCTGATGGACCAGGTGGAGTTCGCCGATGTGATCGTCCTGAACAAGCTCGATCTGGTCGACGCGGCGACCGCCGAGCGGCTCGCGGCGACGCTGGCCCGGCTCAACCCGGCCGCACGGATCGTGCCGGTCAGCCATGGCCGGGTGCGGGTCGCCGAGGTGCTCGGCACGGGGGTGTTCGACCTCGAACGAGCCCAGCAGGCGCCGGGGTGGGTGCGGGAGCTGAACGGGGACCATGTGCCGGAGACCGAGGAGTACGGCATCTCCTCGACCGTCTTCCGGTCCGAACTGCCCTTCCACCCGGCACGGTTGTGGACCTTCGTGACCGAGGCGCTCGACAGCGGTGCCTTCGGGCAGGTCCTGCGCTCCAAGGGGTTCTTCACGCTCGCCAGCCGGCCGCGCGTCATCGGGCTCTGGTCGCAGGCCGGGGCCGTCGCCCGGTTCGAACCGTCCGCCGCGCGGGACGACGAGGCCCCGTACGCGCAGGAGTTGGTGTTCATCGGGACGGAGTTGCGGGCGGATGCGCTGCGTTCGGCCCTGGCCGGGTGTCTGGTGGGCCCCGGGGAGGTTCTTTCCGCATCGGACCTCGGCGATCCGTTCCCTGCGTGGGACACGTACGGGGTTGTCTGCGGGTGAGTGGGGGTTGGTCGCGCAGTTCCCCGCGCCCCTGAAAAGCAGGGGCTGCGCCCCGTGCTCTCGGCCCGGACGGGCCGTAGGCCTTAGGGGCGCGGGAAACGGCGCGACCAGCCACGATCCACCCGTGGACAACCACTTTCCAGCGCTACGCCCCCGTCCTCGCCCGTCTCCCCAACAGCTCCGCCAACCCCCGTCGCGTCGCCGCCAGCACCACGCGGTCCTCGGCGCGGAGTACGTACGTGGGCGGCAGGTCCCAGACCAGACCCGACCCCGCCTGCGTCGCCCGATCGGTGTCCGGCTCTCCGGGGGCTGCCGTGTCCAGGGCCAGGACCCGCCAGGCGCCCGCGCGGAAGGCCTCCGCCACGGTTCGGCCCTCCAGGCGGGGGTGGCCGCGGACCTCGACGGCGGCGAAGAGGAGGACGCGGCGTTCGACGGGGATCGCGCCCAGGATCTGGCGGCCCATCATCGCGCCGGCGAAGGCGGGGGCGGCGAGATGGGTGACGCTGCGGCTGCGGGTGAGGGCGCCCGGGTGGGCGGCGCGGAGGGTGCGGTAGACGGCGGTGGCGAAGTCGTCGTCGTAGAGGCGGAGGACCACGCGCAGGTCGGGGCGTACGGAACGGGCGTACAGGCCGGCTTCGAGGTTCGTCGTGTCGGAGCTGGTGACGGCGAGGAGGGCGTGGGCGCGGTGGATCTTGGCGGCCTCCAGGACACCCTCCTGGGTCACGTCGCCGAGGATGACCGGCACCCGCAGGCGTCGGGCCTCGGCGAGGCCGCGCGCCTCCGGATCCTCCTCCACGCAGACGACCGGGATGTGGAGTTCGCGCAGACGGGCGAGCACGCGGGTGCCGATCTTGCCGAGGCCTAGGAGGACGACGTGTCCGGACAGGCCGCGCGGCGGCTTGCGCAGGGCGGTGCCGCTGCGGAAGGTGCCGAGGGCCTCCAGGACGGCGGCCAGGAGCACGGGCAGGAGGAGTAAGCCCATCAGGCCCGACAGGAGTTGCAGGATCTGGCGGGAGTCGCTCTGGTCGGTCGCCGGGTCCGCGGTCCCGAAGAGGTCGAGGAGGGTCGCGTACGTCGCCTGGAGCGGGTGCTCCCCGGTGATCACCATCTGGGCGACGGCGAGGGCGAACACGCACCCGATCATTCCCGCGAGGGACCATCGCAGCCGGCGCGAGAGCAGCGAACCGAACGCTCCGAAGGCCCCGAGCGATCCGCCGCCCGCCCGGCCGGGCGGCAGCGCGGGTCCCGCGTAGCGCACGGTGTCGAGGACGACGGTGCCGCGCCCGGTGGCCTCGGCCACCGCCCGTTCGTCGGGGAGGAGTTGGGGGCCGCGTTCCCCGCTGCCCTCGGAACCCTCGGTCCCGGCGGGGTCGTTGGTGGTGGCCGACAGGAGCGCGAGCGTGCACAGGCCTCCCGGGCTCTGACCGCTGCGGCCCGGTGGGCGTTCCACGGCCCGCAGCATCAGTCCGTCCGTCTGGACGACCTTGCTGGTCCCGGCGACTGCTGTCGCGGCCAGCGCGGGCGCGGCGGTGTCGGCGTCGGAGAGGACGGTCGTCGAGGCGCCGAAGCCGTCGACCCCGTCGGCCTCGGCGTCGCCCGCCGCCAACGCCGATGCCTGGTCGAGGAGTTCCTCGATGTACTGCCCCAAGCGGCGGTTGTAGAGCCGCAGGACGAGCCGCAGGCGCGGGTTGAGGCGCCGGGCGGTGAGGGCCGCGCGAATGTTGGTCTCGTCGTCGTCGTACACGAGTGCCAGCGCGGCGGCCCGCTCCACCCCGGCCTCGGCGAGCACCGCCTCGGTGGCCTCCCCGGCCTCCAGAACCCGCTCACCGCCGTCCCGGGGAGTTCTGTCCGTTATTCGCTCGCCTCGGTCGCCCGGGTCGCCGGTCCGGTCGCCGGCCGTCGGATCGCCGACACCCGTGGCCCGGTTGACCGCCGCCGTCATCCGGTCGAGGAACGCGGCGGCGGTCCGGGCGCGCCCGACGACCGGCCGCTGCGCGATCCGTGCGGTGGGCGGCACGACGAGCGTCACCTGTTCCCGGTACACGGTCCGCAGTTCGGCGGCGAGCCGGTGCGCCAACCCGTCGTCCCCGCAGACGACCATGTGCGCGCCGGAGCCGGCGGCCGGCCTGCTACGCCGGGCGGGATCCTGACCTCCTCGGTCGCCCTCGTCCTCG
>NZ_LRTR01000248.1 GCF_001550375.1 Streptomyces europaeiscabiei
CCCGGGTGCGCCGCGGCCGCGCGGACCGGTCGCCGCGCCGGCTCCTGCTCGTCCATGCGATCACCTCTCGGGGTCCGCCCGCCGGGACCGCTGTCATCTGACGACAGCCGGTGACCCGAGGCAGCCGACACGGCTCGTGCTTCGGGCTTCGGCCGTACGCCGCCCCCGCGCGTGCCGTACGGCCGCTTCCCCTTCCTCACCGGACCACCGGACCACCGGACACGTCCGCACGTCCCACGTACACACGCCCACCCGCCCGTATGACTGTCTGTACATCTGCCCGTCCGTACGGCTGTTGTGTCGCTGTGTCGCTGTGTCGCTGTGTGCGCCCACGTGCCCGTGTCGGTGGTCCGGATCCCGGATGACCCGAGAAGGACACCAGGTGATCACCCTTACTCCCGCGCCCGCGTCGATCCCGCAGGCCCGGTCCACGACCGACGAGTCGATAACCGCCTGGGCGCTCGCCGCCCGCGGTGGGGACCCGGAGGCCGTCGAACGGTTCGTCGGCGCGCTGCACCGTGACGTCCAGCGGTTCGTCGCCCACCTCTGCGCGGACCCCCAGGCGGTGAACGACCTCACCCAGGACACGTTCCTGCGGGCGCTCGGCAGCCTGCACCGGTTCGAGGGGCGCTGCTCCGCCCGTACGTGGCTGCTGTCCATCGCCCGGCGGGCGGTGACCGACAGCTTCCGGTACGCGGCGGCGCGGCCCCGGCTGTCCGACGTGGCGGACTGGCGGGTGGCCGTCGAACACGCCCAGCCGCGCGGGCTGCCCGGCTTCGACGACGGCGTCGCCCTCACCGATCTGCTGGGGGCGCTGCCCGAGGAGCGGCGGGAGGCGTTCGTCCTCACCCAGATGCTGGGGCTGTCCTACGAGGACGCGGCGGAGCTGACCGGATGCCCGATCGGGACGGTCCGGTCACGGGTGGCCCGGGCTCGGGCCACGCTGGTGGGGTTGCTCGCGGCTGCGGAGGAGGTTCTGGTGGCTGCGTGAGGGCGCCCTTGATCTTCTTCGCCCCCGCCGCCCCTACCCGTCCCCATCCCCAGGGGCTGTGCCCCTTCGACCCCGCTGTGCCCCTTCGACCCCGCTGGGCGCCTCATGGCTCGGGAATGAGTCGGGGTGGGCGAATGCGGGTTGTGTGTGGTTGCTCGCGCAGTTCCCCGCGCCCCTTTTGGGGCGCGGGGTGTTGCGGCGTCAGGTGCGTGCCCCCAGGTGGCGTTCGGCGAAGTCCAGTTCCAGGCGGAGCTGTTTGATGCGCTCGTCGACGACCAGGGAGCCGTGGCCGGCGTCGTAGCGGTAGACCTCGTGCAGGGCGGAGCGGGCGGCGAGCCGGTCGACGTAGTTGTCGATCTGGCGGATGGGGCAGCGGGGGTCGTTGACGCCGGCGGAGATGTAGACGGGGGCTTTCACCGCGTCGACGTACGTCAGGGGCGACGAGGCCTCGAAACGCTCGGGGACCTCCTCGGGCGTACCGCCCAGGAGGGTGCGGTCCATGGCCTTGAGCGCCTCCATCTCGTCGTGGTAGGCGGTGACGTAGTCGGCGACGGGGACGGCGGCGATACCGAGGGCCCAGGCGTCCGGCTCCGTGCCGAGGCCGAGGAGGGTGAGGTACCCGCCCCAGGAGCCGCCGGTGAGGACGAGCCGGTCCGGGTCGGCGAAACCGGAGGTCACCGCCCACTCCCGCACCGCCGCGATGTCCTCCAGCTCGATGAGGCCGACCCGGTGCTTGAGGGCGTCGGTCCAGGCGCGGCCGTAACCGGTGGAGCCTCGGTAGTTGATACGGATCACCGCGTACCCGTGGTCCAGCCAGGCGGCCGGTCCCGCGGCGAAGGCGTCGCTGTCGTGCCAGGTCGGGCCGCCGTGGATGTCGAAGACGGTCGGGTACGGGCCGGAGGCTCCCGCCGGGCGCTGGACGAGGGCGTGGACGCGGCCGCCGGGGGTGTCCACCCACACGTCCTCCACCGCCACCGAGCCGGGCGACTTCAGACCCGGCGGGTCAAGGACCACCTCGCCCGTCGTGGAGCGGACGACCGGCGGTTCGGCGGCCGAGGACCACAGGTACTCGATGCTGCCGTCGGGGCGCGCCGTGGCCCCGGAGACGGTGCCTCGCGGGGTGTCCACGCGCTCCAGGCCGCGGGACGCCAGGTCGTAGCGGAACAGCTCGCTGCGGGCCTCGAAGCTGTGGGCGACGAGCAGGGCGGAGCCGTCCGGATACCACTCGGCGCTCAGGTCGCCCTCCAGCCGGCCGGAGAGTCCGAGGTCGGTCTCCTCGCCGGAGGCCACGTCCCAGACGAGCGGCTCCCAGCGACCGCCCCGCTGGTGGCCGATGAGCAGCCGGGTGTCGCCGTCGACGGGGGCGAAGCCCATCACCTCCAGGCCCAGTTCGATCGTGCCGCCCTTGGTGTCGTCGAGCTCGGCGACCGTCGTGCCGTCCGCCCGGACCACGCGCAGCGCCGAGTGCATCGCGTCGCCGTGCTCGGTGTGCTCGATCGCGATCAGCGAGCCGTCGTGCGACAGGTCGCCGACGCCGGCCGACTCACGGTGGCGGTAGATCTCGACGGGGGCCTCGCCCTGCCGGTACAGATGGATCGTGGAGCCGTCCTCGTCGGTGGAGCGGCCGACGATCGCCGTACGGCCGTCGCGGCCGAGGGCCAGGCCCGCCGGGTACGACGCCTCCAGGCCCGGAGCCCCCTCCTCGTCCGGGCCGCCGTGGAACGGCTGGCGGCGCCAGACACCGAACTCGTCGCCGTCCTTGTCGTCGAACCACCAGATCCACTCGCCGTCGGGCGAGAGCACGCCGTCCGTCGTGCCGTTGGCCCGGTTCGTGGCCTGGCGCTGCTCGCCGGTGGCGCGGTCCCATGCGTACAACTCGTACGTGCCCGTGGCGTTCGAGACGAACAGCGAGCGGTGCGGTGCGTCCTCCGCCCAGTCCGGCAGGGACACCCTCGGCGCCCGGAACCTCTTCTCCCAGTCGGGCATGGACCCGCTCTGCTGCTGCGGGGTGGACCCGTTGCTCTCAGTCATGGCCCCATACTGCCCCGCCCGCACGACAATGTGCCGCCGAGGTCCCCAGCCTGTGGATAACTTCGGCTCGCGACGGGTTCGTCCGGGGCGATTGTCAGTGGCCGGGTGCAGACTCGCCGCATGACCTCGACGCCCTCCGCGCCCTCAACTCCCTCAACGCCCGACCTGCGCCGCACCGTCGAGCGTTTCTGGGCCGCCGCCGAGGAGCGGGACTGGGCCGCGTTCGCCGGGACGCTGGCTGAGGACGTCCTGTACGAGCTGCCGCAGACGAGGGAGCGGATACGTGGCAGGGAACGGTACGTGCAGTTCAACCGGGAGTATCCGGGCGACTGGCACGCCCGGATCGAGCGCGTCGTCGCGGAACCGGGGCATGTGGGGGAGACCGAGCAGCCGGATCGGCCGGGGCAGCCGGGGCAGGTCGTCAGCTGGATGTACGTCACCGTGGGGCTGGAGGAGATGTACGCGATCTCCTTCTTCACGGGCGACTCGGACGGCCGGATAGCCACCGTCACCGACTTCTGGCCCGAGCCGTACGAGCCGCCGGCCGGGCGTGAGCACCTCGTCGAGCGGTACTGAGGGGCGGGGCCGCACGGCCGCGGGGGTCGACCCCGCAGCCGTGCGCCCGCCGCGGGCACCGTACGGTGGACGGCGTGTACCGGTTTCTGCTGACGCCCCGATGGTGGGGGATCAACGTCTTCGTGCTGCTCGCCATCCCCTTCTGCGTGTTCATGGGGTCGTGGCAGCTGAGCCGGTTCGAGGACCGGATGCAGGACCATCGCGAGGCGACCGAGCGGATCGACCCGGCGGACCGGGCCCCGGCCCGCCCGCTGGACGAGCTGCTGCCGGTGGACAAGGAGACCTCGGGCGAGCTGGCCACCGTGACCGGACGGTACGGCGAGCAGCTCCTCGTTCCGAACCGCGAGGTGGACGGCAGGAAGGGCTTCTACGTGCTGACGCTGCTGCGCACCGACGAGGGCAAGTCCCTGCCCGTCGTACGGGGCTGGCTGCCCGGCGCCGCTGACTCCGACCGCGCCCCGACCGCACCCTCCGGCGAGGTCACCGTCACCGGTTCGCTGCAGGCGGCCGAGATGCCGGGGTCGAACGGCGTGCCCGTCCAGGGCGGGCTCCCGGCCGGGCAGACCTCGGCGATCAGCGCGGCGATGCTGGTGAACCTCGTGCCGGACGACCTGTACGACGCCTGGATCACGCTCGACAAGGCCGACTCGGGTATGAAAGCCGTACCCGCGACCACGCCGCAGGACACGGGGCTCGACCTCAAGGCCTTCCAGAACCTCGGCTACACCGGTGAGTGGTTCGTCTTCGCCGGCTTCGTCGTCTTCATGTGGTTCCGCCTGGTCCGCCGCGAGGTCGAGTTCATCCGGGACTCGGAACTGGGCCTGGGCCTGGATGACGACCGTCCGGGTGAGAACGGGCCGAACGAAGGACGCCCGGACGACGCCCTCTCCCGGGAAGCCGAGCCGGCCAAGTAGGACCGGCCGGCGAACCACCACACGCCACCCGAACCACCACGCGAAACCGGCGCCGCCGCGCGCCGTCGGATCCGCCGCGCGCCGTCGGATCCGCCGCGCACCGCCGTACTCCGGCGAGCACCGCGCGGGTCTGCGGTGCTCCTCCGGTGGGCGTCAGGTCAGACGGCTGTCAGCAGGCCCGTGCGGTAGACCACGCCCGCGCAGGCGTTGCTGACGGCTGTCGTGAAGGTGGCGATGCCGCCTTCGGCGATGTGGGAGACGAGGACACTGCCGTCGACGACGCCGTCCTCGGTGAAGAGCTGGGTGGAGACGGAGTTGGAGCCGTCGGTGGTGGTACCGGGGGTCGCCTCCCCCGTGGGCGTCGGATCCGTTGACGGGTCCGTGCCGCCGGTGCCGCCGCCATCGGTCGTACCGCCGCTGGTGGTGGGGCAGGGCTCGGAGGGCACCCAGGCGAACTTCACCTCGTACGCGGCTCCCGGAGCCAGCATCGCCTGGGGCAGCGACAGTGACGGGTCGGGCAGTCCGACCGCCGCGTCGCCCGCCCCATGGTTCGCCACGGTGATCTTCGCCCCGTCCGCGGCACCCTGCGGGGTGGTGATCACGCCGCCCGCGCCGCTGACCGTACAGCTCGTGCCGGAGATGTTGGAGACGCGGAACGTGCCGTAGACGGAGCCGCTGGAGTCCGGTGCACCCACGCTGGCGCCGCCGCCGAGCTGGGCCGACGTGCACAGGGTGGAGACATCGGTCGTGGGCGTCGGCTGGGCGCCGCCCGTGGAGCCCTTGTTCTCGCCCTTGCCCTTGTCGCCCTTGTCCTTGGAGCTGTCCTTGCCGGAGTTCTTGGAACCGCCGGAGGAACCGCCCGACGAGTCGTGCCCGCCGGTCTGTCCCTTGGACTGGCCGCCGCTCCCCTGCGTCTGCGAGCCATTGCCCATGTTGGAGGTGTTGAGGTCGGAGCCGGTGGAGTTGGAGACGTGGACGAGGGCGGGGATCGCCGTGCCGATGAAGAGCGCGGCGGCGGCCATGCCGACGACGGCCTGCCGCTTGCGTGCCCGCCTCGCCGGTACCGCCCGCCGCAGGTGCTCCAGCGTGCCGTCCCTGGGCTCTATCTCCGACACCGCGTGCTGCAGCAGATTGCGCAGCACCAGCTCGTCGTCCGGCTCGAAACCGCCGGTCCCCTTCGGCCCCGAGCCGTTCGAACCCGAGCCGCCGGAACCCACACCGCCCGACCACAGGTCCGCCGAGCGCAGCGCTCCGAAGCGGGGCTCGTCGACATCCGGCTCGGTCGTACCCGAGGAGTCCGAAGAAGAGGAGCCCGAAGTCGAGGAGCCCGGAGACGGGGCGTCCGGAGACGGGGCGTCCGGAGACGGGGCGTCCGCAACCGGGTCGTCTTCACCCGAGGCGTCCGCATCCAGATCCAGGTCAGCCGAATTCAGGTCAGCCGAATTCAGGTCGGCCGAATTCAGGTCGGCCGACCGCGACTCGCCCGACCGCGACTCGCCCGACGGCGAGTCGTCCAACGGCGAGTCGTCCAACGGCGAGTCGTCCGACGGCGAGTCGTCCAACGGCGAGTCGTCCAACGGCGAGTCGTCCAACGACAGATCGTCCGAAGGCAGGCCGCCCGAAGGAGAGTCCTCCGAACGCGGGCCGTCCGGCCGCGAGTCGTCCGGGGTGCGGCCTTCGAGATGCCGGCCCTTGGGGTGGGGGCCTTGTTCTTCGGGGCCGTGATTCACAGTTCCGTTCCCAGCGTGCGATTGCGTTTCTTCGTGCTCTGCGTGCTGTTCGTGCGTTTCGAGCCCGCGTCCCCCGACGCGCTCGTCCGGCTCGCGCTGTTCCGCGCGTTCGTCCCCGCGCTCCTCGGCGCGTTCGTCGTCGTCCCGGCGTCCCCAGGAGGCACGCCTCCGGGCGTGGAGCTCATCCCGCCCGTCGCGCCTGTCGGGTCCTTCGTCCTTGCCGTGCGTGCTCATGCCGACGCCTCCATGGCGACACGCAGTGCCGCGATGCCCCGGGAGCCGTACGCCTTGACCGAGCCCAGCGATATGCCGAGGGTCTCGGCTACCTGGGCCTCGGTCATGTCGGCGAAGTAGCGCAGCACGAGGACCTCGCGCTGGCGGCGCTGCAGCCCCTTCATCGCCTTGATGAGGGAGTCGCGCTCCAGCAGGTCGTACGCACCCTCCTCCGCGCTCGCCATGTCGGGCATCGGCTTCGACAGCAGCTTCAGACCGAGAATGCGGCGGCGCAGGGCGGAGCGCGAGAGGTTTACGACCGTCTGGCGCAGGTAGGCGAGCGTCTTCTCCGGTTCACGAACGCGCTTGCGCGCCGAGTGCACGCGGATGAACGCCTCCTGGACGACGTCCTCGCAGGAGGCGGTGTCGTCGAGGAGGAGCGCCGCGAGCCCGAGAAGCGAGCGGTAGTGGGCGCGATAGGTCTCGGTGAGATGGTCGACCGTCGTGCCGGAGGCCGGCACCGTCGACGTGTCGTCCGCGCCGTCGCGCTGGTTGGGTATGCGGGTCGGCCGCGCCGCGGGCATCGGCGCGATCACCGGCATGCCGCCGGCCGAACCGGGCAAGCGGGGACGGCGGGGTGGACGAAGGGTGGTGCCCCTCGTCTGTACCGCGGTGAATTCGAGTACCTCTGCCACGCCTGTTGGACCCGTATCCCCCCGTGGGGGTTGTACGCGACAGGCATCTCTTTTGCGTCAGACCGCACACGTGTCCGCATGACACATGCGTGGGTCGGTGCGGCAGACGCGCCCTGCGGCACGCTGCGCTCAGCTGTCGGTACGGCCCACCGAACACCGGACAGCACGTCGAACGCCCTCATGCGTACCAGCTCTTCCCCTATGCCCCAAGTGTTGGCGCCCAGCCCCGCCGAAGGGCGCCCGTGAAAGACGCTCCCCGTCGGCCGCGCGGTTGCGGCCGACGGGGAGAAAAATCCTCGATCACCGGGAGGCCTGAATCAACCCGGAGATCCGACGACGGCACGGCCGGAAATTCTCCGCCCGCCGAACCATCGACTCGAAGAACTTACACGCCACAAGGGGCTGCGCCGCTTTCGCCGGGTGCCCAGGGGGTTGGGGGGCAGGTTCGTCGGCGGGTGCGGGCCCGGTGGGGGCTGGTCGCGCAGTTCCCCGCGCCCCTGAAAAGCAGGGGCTGCGCCCCTTGCTCTTCGGCCCCACCGGCCCCGCACCCGCCGACACACCCGAACCCGCACCCGAACCCCCGAGCTACCGGGCGCCCGACCGCCCACGCTCCGCCGCCACCAGCTCCGCGATCTGCGCCGTGTTCAGGGCGGAGCCCTTCCGCAGGTTGTCGCCGCAGACGAAAAGCTCCAGTGCCGTCGGATCGTCGAGGGCCCGGCGTACGCGCCCCACCCACGTCGGGTCGGTGCCCACCACGTCCGCGGGAGTGGGGAACTCCCCCGCGCCCGGGTCGTCGCAGAGGACGACGCCCGGGGCCGTGGCGAGGATCTCGCGCGCCTTGGCGACCGTGACCTCGCTCTCGAAGCGGGCGTGCAGGGTGAGGGAGTGCGCGGTGACGACCGGCACCCGTACGCAGGTCACCGCGACCGGCAACTTCGGCAGTCCGAGGATCTTGCGGGACTCGTCCCGGACCTTCATCTCCTCCGACGACCAGCCGTCCGCGCGGAGCGACCCGGCCCACGGCACCACGTTCAGCGCCACCGGCTCCGGGAACGGCCCGGTGTTGTCGCCCACGGCCCGCCGTACGTCACCGGGGGTGGTCCCCAGTTGCGTACCGGCGACGAGGGCGATCTGCTGCCGCAGGGTCTCCACGCCGGCCCGTCCCGCGCCGCTGACCGCCTGGTACGAGGAGGCCACCAGCTCGCGCAGCCCGAACTCGGCGTGCAGCGCGCCGAGCGCCACGATCATGGAGAGGGTCGTGCAGTTGGGGTTGGCGATGATCCCGCGCGGCCGGACGCGGGCGGCGTGCGGATTGACCTCGGGGACGACGAGGGGCACCTCCGGGTCCAGCCGGAAGGCGCCCGAGTTGTCCACCACGACCGCGCCCTTGGAAGCGGCGATCGGCGCCCAGTGCGCCGCCACCTCGTCCGGTACGTCGAACATGGCGACGTCGACCCCGTCGAAGGCCTCCTCCGACAGGGCCGACACCTCGACCTGCTCCCCGCGCACGGCCAGCTTGCGGCCGGCCGAGCGCGGAGAGGCGATCAGACGGATCTCGCCCCAGATGTCAGCCCGGTGGGACAGGATCTGGAGCATGACCGTGCCCACGGCACCGGTCGCGCCCACGACCGCGAGCGTGGGCCTGCCGGCACGCCCGGCATCGACGGCCCTCAACGACCGAAGCCGCCGTCGCACCAGCAGCGCGCACCGTACGAGCCGTAGAACGCAGACGAGGCATACGCCTCGTACGAGGCGTACGAGCGGACCGTCATCGTCCGGTACCCCCGTAGACGACGGCCTCGTCGCTGTCGGAGTCGAGTCCGAAGGCGGTGTGCACGGCGCGCACGGCCTCCGGCACGTCGTCGGCGCGGGTGACGACCGAGATGCGGATCTCGGAGGTCGAGATCAGCTCGATGTTCACGCCGGCGTCGGACAGCGCCTCGAAGAAGGAGGCGGTGACGCCCGGGTTGGTCTTCATGCCCGCGCCGACCAGGGAGATCTTGCCGATCTGGTCGTCGTAGCGCAGCGAGTCGAAGCCGATGCCCGCCTTGTTCTTCTCCAGGGCGTCGATGGCCTTGCGGCCCTCGGTCTTGGGAAGGGTGAAGGAGATGTCCGTCAGACCGGTCGTCACGGCCGAGACGTTCTGCACGACCATGTCGATGTTGACCTCGGCGTCCGCGATGGCGCGGAAGATCGCGGCGGCCTCGCCCGGCTTGTCCGGGACGCCGACGACCGTGACCTTGGCCTCGGAGACGTCGTGGGCGACTCCGGAGATGATGGCGTGCTCCACCTTGTGGTCCCCTTGCGACTCTGGCTTCTCGTTGCTGACCCAGGTGCCCGGCAGTCCGGAGAAGGACGAGCGGACGTGGATCGGGATGTTGTAGCGGCGGGCGTACTCGACACAGCGGTGGAGCAGCACCTTCGAACCGGACGCCGCCAGTTCGAGCATGTCCTCGGAGGAGATCCAGTCGATCTTCTTCGCCTTCTTCACGACCCGCGGGTCGGCGGTGAAGACGCCGTCGACGTCGGTGTAGATCTCACAGACCTCGGCCTCCAGCGCGGCGGCCAGCGCGACGGCGGTCGTGTCCGACCCGCCGCGGCCGAGGGTGGTGATGTCCTTCTTGTCCGCGCTGACGCCCTGGAACCCGGCGACGATGGCGATGTTGCCCTCGTCCAACGCCGTACGGATCCGGCCGGGCGTGACGTCGATGATCCGGGCTTTGTTGTGGACCGAGTCGGTGATGACACCTGCCTGGCTGCCGGTGAACGACTGGGCCTCGTGGCCCAGGTTTTTGATCGCCATGGCCAGCAGGGCCATGGCGATACGCTCTCCGGCGGTCAGCAGCATGTCGAACTCACGCCCGGCAGGCATCGGTGACACCTGCTCGGCGAGATCGATCAGCTCGTCCGTCGTGTCGCCCATCGCGGAAACGACGACGACCACTTGGTGGCCGTTCTTCTTCGCTTCCACGATCCGCTTGGCGACGCGCTTGATGCCCTCGGCATCGGCTACGGAGGAGCCTCCGTACTTCTGCACGACAAGGCCCACGTGCGCTCCTCGCTAGGTTCAGTCTGTCGGCTCAGTCTAACGAGCGTCCGAAAACGACCTCAGGGTTCCCAGATGGTGAGATCGGACCCTCCGGCTGGACTTCTGCCCGGTGGGAGCTGAGGCATACGGGAAGTGGCACAGGTCACCAAGCCCCCGGGCGTCGCCCGGGGGCTTGGTGCTGCGGAACGCTCCGGCACGATATCGCTACCGGGTCATATGGTCAGCCCTGGCTATTCAGCGGAATCGGGTGATCTGACGCCCCGCTAGAAGGAAAGGTGCCTTGACCTGCGAGGATGCGAGTGTCTAGGTCGTATCCGGCACAAAAGTCAGGGCACCTTTCTGGTGAGCGAGGCTACAGGGTGGGACCGTCGTCTGCGCGTGCGGGCCGACGGTAAGGGACTGGTCGGACATGCCGGGGCGGTGCTGCTACGCAGGTGCGCAGACCGGGTGGGGTTGACCGGCGCGCTCGCGGCCGTGCTGCCGGTGGGTGTCGGGCACGGCTGGCGGGAGCGTGCGGCGGTCGTCGTCCATCTGGCGGTGGCCATCGTGCTCGGCGCGGCGAATCTGAGCGAGGCGGAACAACTCGGTCTGCACCACCGGGACGTGTTCGGCTCGGCCGTATCGGACTCCACCACCCGTCGCACCCTGGCCGCCCTGGACGAGTCGGTGATGATGCGGATGGCGAGGGTCCGGCGGACGGTGCGCCGGCACGTGTGGTCCCTGTTGCATCAGCGGCCCGGCGGATTCCCCTGGCTGAGCGTGGCCGGGCGGCGGCTGAAGGGCTGGATCGTGGTCGATATGGACGCCACGGTCATCACCGCGGCCTCGAAGAAGGAACGAGCGGCGGCCACTTTCAAGGGCAGTTTCGGCTCCCACCCGCTGGCCGCCTGGTGCGCGAACACCTCCGAGTGCCTGGCCATGGAACTGCGGCCCGGCAATGCCGGGGCCAACACCGTCGCCGACCACCTGCGGGTCCTGGCTGCCGCGCTGACCCAGATACCGCGCTCCAGTCAGGCCAAACTCCTCGTCCGGGTCGACGGGGCCGGGGCCACCCACGGCTTGCTGGAGCATCTTGTGGCGCTCAACACCGCGCGGCGCACGGTGCGCTTCTCGGTCGGCTGGAAGATCACCGACGAGGACGAGGCCGCGATCGCGAAGCTCCCCGAGACAGCCTGGGAGACCTCCCTGAAACAGGACGGTTCCCTCCAGGAGGGCTACTTCGTGGCCGAGTTGACCGGCCTGAACACCCGGGAGGGCTGGCCCGAGGGCACCCGGCTGATCGTCCGCCGGGTCAAGCCGTCGGGCCGACAGGTCAAGAAGCTGACCGACTTCGAGCGTGGGACCGGCTGGCGCTACAGCATCACCGCGACGAACATCGGCCGGATGTGGGGCATCGCTGGCTCCCACCAGCCGCAGTTTCTCGACGCCCTGCACCGTGATCACGCCGAAGTGGAGGACCGGGTGCGGACGAACAAGGCGATGGGCCTGCACAACCTCCCGTCCAAGTCCTGGGATGTGAACTGCGGCTGGATGCTCGCCGCGAACCTGGCCGCCGACCTCGACGCCTGGGTGCGGCTCCTGGGCCTGCACGACGTCGGCGACCTGGCCGATGCCGAGATCGACACCATGCGCTTTCGCCTCTACCACGTGCCCGCTCGCCTCACGAAACATGCCCGCCGCCGCTGGCTCCACATAGAGGCCACCTGGCCTTGGGCCGACGCGTTCACCACCTGCTGGCGGCGGCTCTGCGAACTTCCGGCCGTCACCTGACGGTCCGGCCCCGTCCCGACGAAGACCAGAACGGAGGAGACCCGCACCGCCCCGGGAGACGTGGAACCCCGGCGCAGCCGCAGCGTCACGCGACGGCCCGCCCTCGACCGGCAGGGGATATTACGGGCGAACTGCCGAGCCACTCACGACCGAACCTCGCTGACGGATCGAGGTCAGCAGTACTTCGCGCCTTCATAAGAGGCAAGCGTCTGGGACTCGGATTGCCAGGTGATGTCCCGCGATATTCGTTTACAGGGGTCGTCACCGCCGTTATTCCACACCACTATGACCTTGATTGTCTTGCCGCACCGGTTCTCCAGACTGACGTACCGCCAGATCCCCGGAAAACCGCCACCTTCATCCACCTTCTTCACACACCTGGACCAGTCCCCCACTGCGGACTCCGCAGCGGTGTCAGCGCTTGCGCCGGTCGCTCCGGAAGCCACCAGCATCGCGGCCCCCGCGATCGCGATCCATGTCCTGAAGCCTGCCCTCATCGCCTCTGCGCCTCTCGAATTGGAAGATCGTTCGGTTCGGACTCGAGAGTACACACGAGCATGTGGGACAGGAACTGAATTCGGTCGACGCCTGGGCATCGAAGTAGCCCTGAATGAGACGGAGTTGGCGACCGAAGACCACGCCGGACCGAATGCCGGGCCCACGGCTTGCGGTACCGGTCGAGCGGCCGGTTCGCCGGAGTCGACTCAGCCATCGAGTCGTATTTGCGGTTCAACCACTATGGTTCTCTCCGTGCGCGTACTTCTGGTGGAAGACGACGAACCGGTCGCCGAGTCGCTACGCCGAGGACTCCTGCGATACGGCTTCGAGGTGGAGTGGGTCAACACGGGAGGGGCGGCACTGACGTACACGGGCGCATACGACGTCGTGCTGCTCGACCTCGGACTGCCCGACACCGACGGCCTCGATGTCTGCAAGACCCTGCGGGACCGCAGCCAGGTGCCGATCATCGTGATCAGCGCCCGCAGCGACGAGACGGACCGGGTGGTCGGACTGGAGCTGGGCGCGGACGACTACGTCTCCAAGCCGTTCGGTGTGCGCGAGGTCATTGCCCGAATAAGGGCGGTGATGCGCCGCGTGCAGCCGCGCGGCGCCACCGACGCGCCGCCAGCGGTTCCCGACCAGTACGGCGCCCGCCTCACCGTCGACCGGAAGGCCGCGCGCGTCCACCTCGACGGTACGGAGGTGGCGCTGGCCCCCAAGGAGTACGACCTGCTGGCCTTCCTCACCGAGGAGCCGGGCGCGCTGATGTCGCGCGAGCAGATCATGGAAGCGGTCTGGGACGCGAACTGGTTCGGCCCGACGAAGACGCTCGACGTCCACGTGGCGGCACTGCGGCGCAAGCTCGCCGGGGCGATCACCATCGAGGCGGTGCGGGGCGTGGGGTTCCGGCTCATCGTGAACGAAGGCGAGATCCCCGACGGCGGCAGGAGCACCCAGGGCTCTGAAGGCTCCGGCGCCTCATGATCCGTCAGCTGCTCCGCAGTTATGTCGTCCTCGTCGCCGTTGCGATCGCCCTGTTCACCGTCCCGGTGGCGTTCACGCTCACCTCACAGTTGCGGGACGACACCGTCAGTTCCGTCGGACGCGAGGCCAAGACCATGGCCCGTCTGCTGGGCAACGGCGACGACGCCTCCTGCACGGCTCTGACGCGCATGGCCGAGGCGTACGACCACGACGAGGTCACGGTCCAGGTAACCGCCAACGACGGGTGCACGCCGAAGGGTTTGGACTCACCCGCCCGGGACACGGCACTGACCAAGGCGCTGCGGGACGGCAAGGAGACGGAGGACTGGGGCTCGGAATTCATCTGGGGCAAGCACCTGGTGGTCACGGTCCCCGCCCGCTCGACGGCGACAGGCGAGGCGATCGGCGCCGTACGCGTCATGTTCTCCACCGACGACCTCACCACCCGCCTCTGGACGATCTGGGGCTTCCGGGCGGCCCTGGCCGTCATGGTCCTGGTGGCGGCGGCGATCATCGGTGTCTTCGTGGCTCGTCGGCTGACCCGGCCCCTGCTCCAGCTCAACGAGATGGCAAGCAAGCTCAGCGACGGCGATCTGACCGCCCGCTCCCCCGTCACCGGCCCCCAGGAGACGCAGACCCTGGCGCGCACGCTGAACCAGGCGGGCGAACGCCTGGACACGCTGATCGCGTCGCAGCGCATCTTCGTGGCCGACGCCTCCCATCAACTCCGCACCCCGCTCACGGCGTTGCGGCTGTCCCTAGACAACATCGCGGACGGCACGGACGACGAGTTCGTACGGGAGGACGTGGAGCAGGCCACCGCCGAGGTCGTCCGGATGAGTCGCCTCGTCAACGGCCTGCTGGTGCTGGCGCGGGCGGAGGCGAAGGTGACGGCGGCGGAACCGCTGTCCCTCAGGGAGATCATCCAGGAACGTCTTGACGTGTGGAGACCGGCCGCCGACGAGCGCGGAGTCACCATCACGCTCAGGGGGAGTGCCGACGGCCGGCCGCCTGTGTTGGCCAGCCCCGGTCATCTGGACCAGGTTCTGGACAACGTTCTTTCCAACGCCCTGGAGGTCTCACCGGACGGTGCGACCATCACCGTTCGGGTGGAGACCCGGGGCGATGAGGTGGTGCTCTCGGTGCTGGACGAGGGGCCCGGTATGTCGGACGCCGAGAAGTCCCGCGCCTTCGACCGCTTCTGGCGCGGTCAGGGCCTCACCGGGAAGTCCGGTTCGGGTCTCGGACTCGCCGTCGTCAAGCAACTCGTCACCGACGACAACGGGACCGTGGTCCTCAAGGACGCGCCCGGGGGCGGGTTGTGCGTCGCGCTCACTCTGCGGGCGGCGCGGCACGGGGGTGGCTGAGCCGGGGGAGGTGGCTCGGCCGGCCTCGGGGTGGGGTGGCTGGGCCGGGGGGTATGGCCCAGCCACGACTGGGGGTCTGCTGCCGCTCAGCCCTCGGGCATCATCGACGAGTGGTGGTTCACGATCTTCCACACACCGTTCCGCTTCTCGTACTCGTACGTGTAGCGGGCGTCGACCCTCTTCTTCTCACCGGTCTTCGGGTCGGTGAGGATGAAGTAGTACGAGCCGGTGTCGATGGCGGAGTTGCTGTCCAGGACGTTGATGATCGTCTTGGTCTTCTTGCCGACCGGCTTGTTCTCCAGGAAGTGGTCGAAGTAGTCGACGAGGCCGGCGCGGTCGGTGCGGATCTTGTTGGAGACGGTCGGCAGGAGCACCGCGTCCTTCGCGTAGCGGTCCGCCACCTTCTTGGAGTCGCCGGTCCGCAGCGTCTTGTTCCAGCCGTCGAAGAGCGCCGCGATCTCCTTCTTGGAGGGCTTCTTCGGCGCGGACTCGGCACCGGCCGTGCTGACTCCGGCGGTGACCGTGCCTGCGGTGACGAGTGCGGCTGCCGTGACGATGGCGGCGCGTATGCGGTTCTTGCGGGTCATCGCGATCTCCCGTGCGAGGTGGGGGTGTTACTCCCTCCGCTTCTTGTGCGGTGGAAGTGACTCAAGATTCGCGTGACACCGGTTAGGGGCCGTGCAGCGGACGTACAGGCCCGGGGCAACGTTCGTACAAGGTGTTCCGGAGGGGTCCCGGTTGGGGTCGGTCGGGCTCGTCCGGGGTGGTTCCAGCGACGCCCCGCGCGCCAGTCCACTGCACCGCCGGGGTCGACTTGCCGACCCCACCAAGCCCGTGCGCGGCATGCACCAGGACCCCGCCGGACGCCTCGAACACCTCGTCCAGTAGGGCTGGTTCATGTTCCCGCCGACGAACGGCACGGTCCGCCGGGCTCTCTCACTGATGCACCATTCGCCGTCCGCCCCCCGTCCGCCTCGGGGGCGAACGGGGGGCGGACGGAGAGCGTCAGTCCACGTACTCCTTGAGGGGCTCGGTGTCGAGTGTGATGTTCACCGGCTCCGGGAGCTTGATGGTGGCCCCGAACGCAAACTTTTCCTCATGGCGGTAGCGACCGTTCTCCGGCTGGTTGAACACGACAACCGAGCAGTCGTCACGGTCGATAAGCAGGTAGACAGGGATACCGGCAGCCGCATAACCGTCGGGCTTCTCAACTCGGTCCCGTCGATTCGTGTCGGAGTCGTAGGACGTAACCTCCACCGCCATCAGGGCGGCCTCGGCCTCCGACCATTCTCCATGTCCCTTGAGACCGCCCACGCGCACCAGAACGCCATCCGCGCGGGCGCGCCCCTTGCGGTAACGCTCCGTCTTCAAACCGCTCTCCGAGTGCAGCCAGAGATCGGGGCGATGCTGCATGCACACCCGTTGCAGCCACGCGATCATCTCGCGATGGTTGCCGTCCGCCATGGGCTTGACCACGACCTTTCCGTTGATGAACTCCAGCCAGACGGTCTCCGGGGCATGGCGTTCCAGTTCCTCGAACTCCTCGACGGACATCTGCGGCCGGTGCTCGGTCCTGGGGGTCATGGCGTCGCCTCCTCGACTCCATGGTGCCCTGACCGGCACGTCCTGCACGCTCATACGCCCCTCCCGTCCGGCGGGTCTCCAGCGGGAGGCCCGCCCTGCTCGTCGTCCGCCGGACCCATGAGCCGGTCGGTCCGGACATCGGCCGCCGCGACCACGGCGTCGGCAGACCGCCGGCTGACCGCCGCTCGTGCTCGCAGGCGGGCCGTGAGGTCGGCACCGAGGTCGAGGGAAAGCCGCTCGCCCTCCGGAGACTCCGTGGACCGGGTCACTTCCAGCGCCCCAGACCGGCCGCACGACGCAGTTCCTCCACACGGGCCGTCACGTCCACGACCTCGTCGGCGCCCGGGAGGCCACCGGCGCGCGGGGCGGGGAGGAAGGTGTCCGGGACGGGCGCGTACACCGGCATCGGCCCGTCCAGCTCGCACTCCGCCAGGCACTCACGGCACAGCCCGTTCACGATCTCGACGGTCCGCTCGTCCGCGTCGCACAGACCGCAG
Organism: Streptomyces europaeiscabiei; assembly: GCF_001550375.1. GTDB lineage: Bacteria > Actinomycetota > Actinomycetes > Streptomycetales > Streptomycetaceae > Streptomyces > Streptomyces europaeiscabiei. The sequence goes on from NZ_LRTR01000248.1 coordinate 16,903, forward strand.
GCCATGATCACGCGGTCGATTCGCGCACGGAGGCCGGCCTTCTGCCGGATCTTCGCCTTCTTGGGCCTCATCGGGGGCATCTTGTTCTCCAATCGTTTGCGGGCGAGGCCGCCCGGGTTGGTGACGTCCTGCGGCAATCCGTCGGTCAGCGCCTTGGTGACGTCCTGCGGAGTCGCGCCACGCGACAGCCACTGCGTGACGAGGGATTCGAGGGAGTGGCAGTCGGCGGCGGACAGCGGCATTCGAGGATCTGCAGAGCGGACTTCGGCGAGGGTCTGGTAGGCGGTGCTGGGCTCCGGGGCGGCGACGGCTTCTGCCCTGTCGGGCTCGGCGGGCCCCTCGGACTCGGCGGGCTCAGTCGGCTCCACCCGGTCGGTCGGCTCCGCGGGCTCGTTCTCCTCGACCCGGGCCAGTCCCGACTGGTAGTGCTCCGTCACGTCCCTGCCGTCACGCTCCCGCGCGAAGTTCGCCCACCACGCCACCGACCTGGAGGTACGCGACCAGTACGTGCGCGTCACCCACCGCATCGAGCTGTCCTCGATGGTGATGTGCTCCTTGATCCAGCGCAGATGACCGGCGTGGACGAGGCGGCCCGACGACGTACGTACGGCTTGCTGGCCGTAGCGCGGGTGTTCCGCCGCGATCACCTTGTGGCCCATGGCGTGGCCGTCCTCAAGGTGGTCGATGAAGACGGCGACTTCGGCATCGCGGGGGCTCAGGTGTGCGAAGTCCGGGTCCGCGTGCGGGTCTTCGTCACCTACGGAGCGTTTTCCGTAGCCCGTTTTGGCCATCGGGTGCGACGGGGACGGCAGGGCAGCACTAGGCTGGGCGTAAGCCACGATCGAGCCTCATTCGATCCGTAGGTCTAGGCCCTGGCACTGGTGTTGGCGCACCGGCCGGGGCCGATCTATTTGGTCGTTTGCCGCGAACCTAGAGCGACTTTACGTTCCGAAGCAAGCCGATCACGGAACGTCACCCTTTCGAGTTACGCCCCTTCAACTCACGTACAAGCTTGGTTGGTTGGGTTGGTTTTTCACCCAGCCCAGAGATCTTGGAAACCCATGGGAAGAGCTCGGGTCCCGGGGCTCAAGCTCCGGGCTGACCTGCGGAGATGAAGGCGACCCAGGCGGGTGCGGTCAGGGTCAGGGTGGGCCCGGTGGGGTTCTTCGAGTCTCGTACGTGGACCGTCAACCGTGCGTCGAGCAGGGCGACTTCGACACAGTCGCCGCCCTCGTCGTCGCTGTAGCTCGACTTGAACCACGCCAGCTGGTCACTCATCACGGTTCACCATCCGCTCGATGAAACGGGTCGATTCAGCGGGGCTGAGAGCCTGCGCGCGGATCATGCTAAGCCGCTCGGTCACGCGGTTGACAACCTCTGGATCGGCCGAAAGCTCGCTGGCAAGTGGTCCCTCCGTGAAGACGAACCGCTCGTGATCACGCGTCTCCAGCAGCACCATGGGCCCCAGGAGGGCAGCACTGACGGCCCGTTCGAAGGGGAGCACCTGCAACAGGACGTTCCGAAGGCAGGACGCCTCCAGCAATCGGCGGAGCTGATCGGTGTCCACCTGAGAGCTGCGCAGTACGGCCTCGTACAGCACAAAGCTCAAAGCCACCGGGGGCTTTCGCTCCGTGAGGATCGTCTGCCTCTCCAGCCGGGCGGCGATCCGTTCCTCCACCGTCTCCTCGTCCAGAGGTGGGTAGCGATTCTCGATCAGCGTCCGCGCGTACCCCTCGGTCTGCAACAGCCCAGGGACCAGAGCGACCTCATACGACCACCGACTGATCGCTTCCCTCTCCCGCAGCATGAAGTCCTGAGCCCGCGCCGGAAACTTCTCCCTCTGCAAGTACTCCTTGGCCGCGCTCAGCAACCCCTCCGCCCTGCACAGCTCGTCCGCCACATCCAGCACCCTCGGGGTCGGCATCCGCACCCCCTGCTCCATGGACTTGATCGTGTCCGGCGAGTAGTTCGCGGCCACCGCCAGTTCCTCGCGGCTCACGTTCGCCTTCGTGCGCCAGCGCTTCATCTGGTTGCCGCCGTAGCGCCAGGCAACCGGTGGCTGGGAGTTGTACTGGGCCGACACCGCGCGCACCTCCGACCGATACACACCGGCGTGTATCACCTCAGTCACTACCGAGCGTAGCCTCGACATCGCCACCGTGTGACCATGACGAACGCAATTCACCGGCCCCCGTGGGTACCCGTGTCGGGACACCGGCTTCGCGTGATCGGCGTGCACTTCGACGCCGTACGGATCGAGGGCGGGCGCGGAGAAACGGTCGCGGACAAGCTGATCGAGATGACCGGCGGGGACGCGGGACCGGTCGTTCTCGAACAGGCCGGGTTCCGGTGGATGTACTTCCTGCTGCGGCCGGGGACGGTGCACAGACACGCCTGGCTGCCGGGCGTGCAGCGTTTCGGCTTGGCCACGAGGGACATGCGAACGGTGACGTACGTCGGGATCCCAGCCCTCGACGGCAACACCTTCCCCCTGCGCTGGTACTCCGAGCCGACCCCCGAAACCTCTTACGTGGAACCAGAGTTGCTGCTCACCGCAGTGCTCACAGTTCAAGCCGACCGAGAGGAAGCCGACCGTGAGTGACGTGCGACTGACCGAGACCTTCCGTAGTGCGTCCGGGGACGTGCGGTGGGGCAGTCTCGGGGAGCCCGGCGGGGATCCTGTCGTGCTCCTCCACGGCACGCCCTTCTCGTCGTACGTCTGGCGGGGCGTCGCCCGTGCGCTGGCCGGGACCGGCCGGTACCAGGTGTTCGTGTGGGACATGCCCGGCTACGGGGAGTCCGACCGACACGCCGGTCAGGACGTGTCCCTCGCCGCCCAGGGCCGGGTCTTCGCCGAGCTGCTGGCGCACTGGGGGCTGGAGGAACCATTCGTGGTGGCCCACGACTTCGGTGGCGCCGTGTCGCTGCGGGCGCATCTGCTGCACGGGGCCCGCTACCGCGCACTCGCCCTCGTCGACCCGGTCGCGCTTGCGCCGTGGGGCTCCCCGGCGTTCCGGCTGCTCGGCCGCCACGCCGAGGTCTTCGAACAACTGCCGCCCGCCCTGCACCGGGCCCTGGTGCGTGAGTACGTGAGTTCCGCCAGCAGCCCCGGGCTGTACCCGACGGTCCTCGACCGGCTCGTCGAGCCATGGCTCGGCGAACACGGTCAGCCCGCCTTCTACCGGCAGATCGCCCAGGCGGACCAGGCCCACACCGACGAGATCCAGGACCGGTACGGAGAGATCGGCATCCCGGCGCTGGTGTGCTGGGGCGAGGATGACGGGTGGATTCCCCTGGCGAAGGGGCGGGAGCTGGCCGGCCTCGTCCCCGGCGCGCGGTTCGAGTCGATCTCCGGTGCGGGACACCTTGTCCAGGAGGACGCTCCCGTCGAACTCACCGCCGTACTGCTGGACTTCCTCCGGGAGCAGACGGCCGGATAAGGGCTGCTGAAAGACCCAAGGACCGGCCCCCTCCGGTGAACATCCCGGCGAGCATCCCGGCGAGCATGTCCCGCAGCAGAGTCCCGGGACAGGCCCTACAGCGTCCCCAGTGCCGGTGCGAACGCGATGAGGAGGGGCAGGAGGGCCAGGAGCCCGGCGGCCGTCGTGGTGGCCGCGCGGCGGGCGCGGTCCAGGCGGGGCGGGGGTTCCAGCAGGCGCTCCACCCGGTCGCCCAGCAGACGGCGGGTGTTGGAGCAGCTCAACACGCCCCGGTGTTGGTTGAGTTCGATGAGGGCGAGGGCCGTGGTCAGGTGGCCGCAGCGGCGCGACGCCGTGTCGTCGGCGGCGAGTTCGACCAGACGGTGGGTCTGGTCGGCGAAGTGGGCGAAGAGGGGGATGTGCGGGAAGCCCGTGGCGAGGGCGGTGGAGAGGTGGAGCAGCCAGTCGTGGCGGGCGCGGGCGTGGCCCAGTTCGTGGGCGAGCACGGCGTCGAGCTGGCGGTCACTCAGCTTGCCCAACGCACCCGTGGTGACGACCAGTTGGGGCGGGGTGCCCGGCATCAGCCACGCGTCCGGGTACTCGTCCTCCAGGACCAGCAGCGGCCCCTTCGTCTGCGGCAGCCCCGCCGGGAGGTCGGGGGCGCGCTCGCGCAGGTGCGCGCGGCGGAGGTGCCGGCTGCGCCGGGCCTCGACCAGTTCCCGGGCCAGCATCGCGCCGCTCCACGCCGCCCCGCAGGCCAGCGCCAGCGTCAGTACGGCCGTC
>NZ_LRTR01000249.1 GCF_001550375.1 Streptomyces europaeiscabiei
CGCGGCCGTGAGGTCGTACGCGGCGGTCACGGCCGGGGGTGCGGGCGCGAAGGCCTGCGTGCGGACGGTCTCGAACACCGCCGCGGCCCCGAGCACGAGCGCGGCGAGGCAGCTCAGCAGGGCCGCCGCCACCAGGCACTGCCACGCCCACAGCGCGACCACGGGTTCCCGCTCGGGCCACATCGCCTTCACCAGGGCGCGGGGGCCCAGCACTGCGGCGGTCACGGCCACGGCGGCGAGAAGGAGCAGGAGAACGGTCACGTCACTGGGTCCGGTTCCTGTCGGGGTGCGAGGGGATCGCGCGAGGAGGTACGGGGCGTCGTACGACGCCGGTGCCTACGCTACCGCTGGTGCCCGCACTTGCAGGCTCCTCCGCGGGAGCACTTTCCGTCACCCTTCCGCCGCCCGTCCCGGCTGCCCGGTGACACGGAAGGGTCCCGCCCGGCGTCGGACGGGACCCGATTCCCTGAGCGGAGGTTGGGCGCGGGCGGCGCGAAGGGCTACTTCACCTTCCGCAGTCCCAGCGGTTCCGCGATCTCCTCCACCATGACCTGGCCCGCCTCGAACTCCAGGGTTTCGTCGCCCATCAGTTCCTGGTCGGTGTCGAGGCCGTCCAGCTCGGCGAGGGGCTGGTTGAGACGGACGTGGGCGACGAGGGACTGCAGGGCCCTGAGTGTCGCCGAGGCCGTGGAGCCCCAGTTGGAGAAGTAGGAGAACTGCCACCACCACAGGGCCTCGGAGGTGCGGCCCGCGCGGTAGTGGGCCATACCGTGGCGGAGGTCGGCGATGACGTCGGCGAGGTCGTCGGAGATCCGGGCCGGAACCGGCGCCTTGCGGGGCTCGTAGGGGTCGAAGACCTCGGAGTAGACGTCGACCGGCTCAAGCATCAGAGCCAGGCGTTCGCGCAGCTCGTCGACGTCCGTCTCGGGGCCGGGGTCGGGCTCGTAGCGCTCGTCCGGAACGATGTCCTCGTGCGCGCCGAGACGGCCGCCGGCCAGAAGCAGCTGGGACACCTCCAGGAGGAGGAAGGGGACGGCCGAGTCCGGCTCGTCGCCCTTGGCCACCTCGGTGACCGCGACGAGGAAGCTCTCGATCTGGTCCGCGATCTGGACCGCGAAGTCGTCCGGGTTCAGGTCCGTCGCGTGCAGCGTGGCGTCAGACATCCAGCAATCGTCTCCCCTCGAAGGCGCGGCCGAGGGTCACCTCGTCCGCGTATTCCAGGTCGCCGCCCACCGGGAGGCCGCTGGCCAGGCGGGTGACCTTGAGGCCCATGGGTTTGATCATGCGGGCGAGGTACGTGGCCGTGGCCTCGCCTTCGAGATTCGGGTCGGTGGCCAGGATCAGCTCGGTGACCGTCCCGTCGGCCAGGCGGGTCAGCAGCTCCCGTATGCGCAGGTCGTCGGGGCCGACGCCCTCGATCGGGCTGATCGCGCCGCCGAGGACGTGGTACTTGCCCCGGAATTCGCGAGTGCGTTCGATCGCTACGACGTCCTTCGGCTCCTCCACCACGCAGATGACCGTGGTGTCACGGCGGGAGTCGCGGCAGATGCCGCACAGCTCCTCCTGGGCGACATTGCCGCAGGTCGCGCAGAAGCGGACCTTCGCCTTCACTTCGAGGAGGGTGTGCGCCAGCCGCCGTACGTCCGTCGGCTCCGCCTGAAGGATGTGGAAGGCGATCCGCTGCGCGCTCTTGGGACCGACGCCGGGCAGCCGCCCCAATTCGTCGATGAGGTCCTGGACCACGCCTTCGTACACGGACTGCCGTCCTTCCTGGTGTCTTTCAGTACGTACCGTAGTCGGCCGCCGCCGCTCCGAGGAAGGCGGTACGCGGCACGGATGGGCTCGCAGAGGGGTCGCGTGGGTGTCAGAAGGGCAGGCCGGGAATGCCCGCGCCACCGCCGCCGAGGCCCTGGGCGAGGGGGCCCAGCTTCTGCTGCTGGAGGGTCTGGGCGTTCTCGTTGGCCGCCTGGACGGCCGCGACGATCAGGTCGGCGAGGGTCTCGGTGTCCTCCGGGTCCACCGCCTTGGGGTCGATCTTCAGGCCGCGCAGTTCGCCGGAGCCGGTGACGGTGGCCCGCACCAGCCCGCCGCCCGCCTGGCCGTCGACCTCCGTCCGCGCGAGCTCCTCCTGTGCCTTCGCCAGGTCCTGCTGCATCTTCTGGGCCTGCTGGAGCAGCTGCTGCATGTTGGGCTGGCCACCACCGGGGATCACGTTCAGCTCCCTCGCACGAGTACTCACGAACGACGACGCACGGCCGTCGTCCTACGAACGTCGCCGCGGACGTTCTTGCGGTCGTCACGAGCCTACGTGGTCGGCACGGCCTGCGCCGCGCCACTCTTTCGAGTGAGCCGACGGGGATTCGTATACCTGATCAAGCGCCTCTTCCAGGGGGAAAAGCGGTGAAAACGGGGTCTTCGCCACCCATTGGGAGGTAGGAAGGGTCCGGCCGCGTCAGGGTGCCTTCATCTGCCCGTACGCGTGTCTCGCACTGTCGTCAGCAGCGTCGTCAGTAGGGAGTGCCGGGTGAGCCAGCCGGAGATGCAGCCCGAGGGGGGACCCCAGGACGGGCGGGGTGAGGGGTCCGGGCTGTGGGCGGAGCCGTGGGCGTCGGCGACCGGGCCGTGGGTGGGGGACCTGGCCGGGCGGCCCTTCCCGCAGGGGGACTGGGGGGCGCCGGCGGAACGGCTGGAGGAGTTGTACCACTGGGTCGAGCGCGCGGCCCTGGAGACCGCCTCGTGGTATCTCACGGACCGGGTGTGGAAACGGATGGCGGCGCGTGTGCTGCGGATCGGCGCGGCGACGGGGGCGCTCGCCGGGGCCGCGCTGCCGTTGCTCGACCTCACCGGGGCGGTGAGCGGGGCGGCCCCCTGGGGGTATCTCGCGCTCCTGTCCTGCGTGGCGTGCGTCGCGGTGGATCGGTTCTTCGGTGTCACCTCCGGATGGATGCGGGACGTCGCCACGGCCCAGGCGGTGCAGCGGCGGCTCCAGGTGCTGCGGTTCGACTGGGCGTCCGAGAGTGCGCGGGAGGTGCTGGGACCGGCGGAGGGGACGGCCGGGGAGGCCGCCGAGCGGTGTCTCGGGGTGCTCCGGCGGTTCTCCGAGGACGTCACGGAGCTGGTGCGGGCCGAGACGGCGGACTGGATGGTGGAGTTCCGGGCGGGGGGTTCACCGCTGGGTGTGCAGGCGGGGGGTGCCGGTTCCCGGCCGGAGGGGAGCGCCAACGGGCGGGTGCCGATGCCGCCGGGGGCCCGGCCGAACATGCCCCGGCAGCGGCCGCCGGAGGCGCGGTGAGCCGTGGGGTGGCTTCTTCGCCCCCTCCGCCCCTACCCGTCCCTTCCACGAGCTGGGGGCTGCGCCCCCAGGCCCCCGGCGGGTGGGTTCGTTGGCCGCGGGTGGGTGGGGGCTGGTCGCGCAGTTCCCCGCGCCCCTGAAAAGCAGGGGCTGCGCCCCATGCTTCTCAGGTCCGCCTTCTCAGGTCCGCCGTTTCGGGTCCGCCTTTTCGGGCCCGCCTTTTCGGGCCCGCAAGGCCGTCGCTCAGTCCGCCTTCGTGTACGTCACCGACTTGCCCGCCGTGTCGACGCGCTGTAGTTGTCCGTCGGGCAGGAGGGTGACCGTGGTGGCGGCGCCCGGGGAGCAGGAGGCGGCCGGTTCGCCGGTGGTGACGGTGGAGGGGCCGATCCGCAGGGGGCCGTCGTCGGCCGGTTCGTCCGTCAGCGGCGCCTCGAACACGCAGTGGTACGTGCCGCCGCCTTCGAGCGGGCCGTCCGCCGTGAGGGAGAGCACGGTCTCGCCGACCTCGCCCTGCTGGATGACGAGCCGGCGGGTGTCCGCGCCGTCGGAACCGGCGATGGTGGCGCTCCAGGTGCCGAGGAAGCCTTCCGGGACCGTGCCGGCGTCGGGAGACTCGGTGGTCTCGTCCGGGGAGGTCTCCGGCTCCGTCGGCCGGTCGGTCGCGGGCCCCGGCGTTTCCGGCGCACTCGTCGCCGGGCCGCTCTTGGCGTCGTCCTCCTTGCCGCCGTCGTCACCCTTCTTCATCAGCGCGTACACCGAGCCGCCCGCACCGAGCGCGACGACCAGCGCGACGACGACGAGGAGCGCGGAGGAGCGCCGGTTGCCGCGCGCGGGCTCGGGCTGCCCGCCGGGGCCCGTCGCCGGGCCGGGTCCGTGGAGAGGGTTCGGCCCGTAGGGCGGGGTGGAGCCGAGACCGGGCCCCGGAGCGGCTCCGGCCCCCTGCCCACCGCCGTACGACCCCTGCCCGTACGCCCCGTACGGCCCGTACGGCGCCTGCGCCGCGCTCTGCGGGTAGCCGTAGCCGGAGGCGGCGCCGGACTGCTGCCCGTACCCGCCGGCGGGTTGCTGGGTGTACTGCTGGGGGAAGCCGTACCCGGCGGGCGCCGCCCCCGGTGCGTGCCCGGGCGGGGCACTCGGCGGAGGCGGCTGCGAGCCCGTCCCGGCGATCTGCGTGGGCATCCGGTCCAGAGGCGCGGCGGCCGGGTGCTCGGGCGGGGACGCGGGGGCACCGGACGGGCCCCCCGAGCCACCGTACGGAGAATCGGGGGCGCCCAGCGGGTACACGGGCGGAGCCGACGGCGGGCCCGCGGGAGCGGGCGGGGTCGCGGGAGCGG
>NZ_LRTR01000025.1 GCF_001550375.1 Streptomyces europaeiscabiei
CCCTCGCACTCGGCACGCTCGGCTCGGCGGGGCTGGACGCGGCCGTCGCCGCCGACGCGCGGGGCGAGCTGGCTCAGGGTGCCACCGGGCAGCGGCACTACGGGCCGCACGGCGAGCGACGCGAGGACTCGGTCACCGTCTTCCTGCACTCCTTCGCGCCCCCGCCCCGCATGCTGGTCTTCGGTGCGATCGACTACGCGGCGGCTGTCGCCCGTATCGGGGACTTCCTCGGCTACCGCGTCACGGTGTGCGACGCCCGCCCGGTCTTCGCCACCCCGAAACGCTTTCCCGCCGCCGTCGAGGTGATCGTCGACTGGCCGCACCGCTACCTGCGCCGCACCCCCACCGACGACCGCACGGTGATCTGCGTCCTCACCCACGATCCCAGGTTCGACGTGCCGCTCCTCCAGGAGGCACTGCATCGCCCAGCCGCCTACATCGGGGCGATGGGCAGCCGTCGTACGCACGACGACCGGACCCGGCGGCTGCGGGAGGCCGGGCTCGACGCCGCCGCACTGTCCCGGCTGCGCTCCCCGGTCGGCCTGGACCTCGGCGCCCGTACGCCGGAGGAGGTGGCCGTGTCCGTCGCGGCTGAGGTCGTCGCGCTCCGGTGGGGCGGCAGCGGGGTGCCGCTGACGGCGACGACCGGGGTGATCCATCCGCCGGACCCGAGCGGTTGAGCCGGGGCGACGGTCGAGCAGCGTGACGGCGGGTCCGTCGGCGGATCGGTCCGGGTCAGGTGCGGGGCAACGGTCGAGCAGCGCGACGGCGGGTCCGTCGGCGGATCGGTCCGGGTCAGGTGCGGGGCAACGGTCGAGCAGCGTGACGGCGGGTCCGTCGGCGGATCGGTCCGGGTCAGGTGCGGGGCGGCAGTCGGTGCAGGTGTACGTCCGTCAGCTCGCCGTCCGCCACCGTCGCCGTCATGTAGGTGCAGTGGGGCAGGCGGCGGCGGTCGGTCGGGGAGCCGGGGTTGAGGAGGCGCAGGCCGGTGGCCGTGGTCGTGTCCCAGGGGATGTGACTGTGGCCGAAGACGAGGACGTCGGTGCCGGGGAAACGGGCGCCGCAGCGGGACTCGCGGCCCTGGGCGGGGCCGGTCTCGTGGACGACGGCGAGGCGCAGGCCGGCCAGTTCGGCGTGGGCCACCTCGGGGAGGCGGGCGCGCAGGGCGGGGCCGTCGTTGTTGCCGTACACGGCGATCAGTCGGCGGGAGCGGGCTTCGAGCAGGTCGAGGGTGGCCTCGTCGACCCAGTCACCGGCGTGGACGACCACGTCGGCCTCCGCGAGCTCGGCCAGAAGCCGCTCGGGCAGCGCCTTCGCGCGCTTGGGCAGGTGGGTGTCGGACATCAGCAACAGGCGCACGGAATCAGGGTGCCATCCGGCGAAGGGCCGCACGCGGCGGAGGTACGGCGCCACGTTTCCGGGCGCGCGTGGCCCGGCTCCTGACCGTGCCCGGGGGAATGCCGAGCAGGACAGCCGCCTCGTGTGTCGTCAGGCCGTCGATCACCGTGGCCCGCAGCACCGCCCGCAGCTCCGGCGACAGCCCGGCCGGCGACGCCGCCGGGTCGCCGTGCCGCACCCGGGCCGGCACCTGTTCCACGTCCGACGCCTCGTCGCACTGCCGCAGCCGGGCGAGCGCCTCGGAGAAGGTGTTCGCGCAGGGGGCTGACCGCCCGGTTTCCCGTGCCGCTGGGAACCACGGCTCCGCGGGCCGTGAAGGAGCAGGGGCGCAGTCCCCTGGTCCTTCACGGGCGCGGGGAACCTCGCGGGCGGCCACACACCGCCCGCACCCGAGAACGCACCGAAGCGCCCCGGCACCTCAGGCGCCCCGCGGTCGGAGCGCGTCGCGCC
>NZ_LRTR01000250.1 GCF_001550375.1 Streptomyces europaeiscabiei
CCGGCACACCGGGACCTCCCGACGCACCCGAGCCACCCGCAGCCGCCGAGCCCCCTGCGGCACCCGCCGCCCCTGGCGCTCCCGTCCCGCCCGCGCCCTCCGCGTCCTCCGGATCCTCGGCGTCCAGCAACTGCACGGCGTGCCGCCCCAGTTGGGCCACGAGGGCGCTCGGCAGCCAGGGGTCGCGGGAACGGCCGGCGAAGACCGTGTCCTCGGCGCCGGTGCGCTGGAGGATCTGGGCCAGGGTCGGGCGGGCGGCGGGGTCCTTTCGCAGACAGTCACGGACGACGTCGTACAGACCCTCCGGCAGCCCCTCCAGATCCGGCTCCTCCTCGGCGATGCGGAACATCAGGGCGTGGACCCCGGAGTTGGCGGCGCCGAAGGGGAGGTTGCCGGTGGCGGCGTAGGAGAGGACGGAGCCGAGGCAGAAGACGTCGCAGGCGGGGGTGATGCGGTCGCCGCGCACCTGCTCGGGGGCCATGAAGCCCGGCGAACCGACGAGCGCGCCGGTGCGCGTGAGCCCGCCGTCCGTGACGGTCTCCAGCGCCCGCGCGATGCCGAAGTCGATGACGCGCGGCCCGTCGATGGTCACCAGCACGTTGGACGGCTTGAGGTCCCGGTGGATGAGCCCGGCCGCGTGGATGTCCTCCAGCGCGTGCGCGAGCCCCGCCGCGAGGATCCGTACGGACCGCTCGGGCAGCGCCCCGTGATCCCGCCCGACCACGGCCTGCAGGGACGGTCCGGCGACGTACCCGGTGGCGACCCACGGGATGCCCGCCTCGGTGTCCGCGTCCAGGACCGGCGCGGTCCAGTACCCGCCCACCTGCCGCGCGGCCTGCACCTCCTGCCGGAACCGCGCCCGGAACTCCTCCTGCTCCGCCAGTTCCTGGCGGACCAGCTTCACGGCGACGGTACGGCCGCGCTCGGAGCGGGCCAGGTACACGTTCCCCATGCCGCCCGACCCCAGCCGCGCGAGCAGCCGGTACGCCCCGATGCGCTGTGGATCCCCCGGCCCGAACTTCTCCATGGCCACGTCCCCCGTCTCCCCCTGCAGATGTGTACGCGTACGTACGGGTACGTCGCGTACGTGCGCAACGGACCGATCGTAGTGCGGCCTCAGGGGGAGGCGGATGGAGCGGTGTCTACGGTTCCGTAACAGCGGCCGGTGGCGTGTGGGGCTCCGGTGCCGCCGCGAGGTGGTCCAGGGCACCCGACAGCCGTTCGAGCACCCGTACGGTCTCCGCGAACTCCTCCTCCCCCAGCGCCCCCGCCAGGCGCGCGGCCAGGGTCGCGTGGCCGGGCTCGATCCGTGCGATCGCGGTGCGGCCGGCGGAGGTCGGGGCGAGGAGCTTGGCACGGCGGTGGGCCGGATTCGGGACGTACTCGGCGAGCCCCCGGTCGACGAGGAGATCGGCGACCCGCTGGACGCTCTGCCGGGTGATGCCCATGACCCGGGCGACCCCGGCGACGGGCAGCGGCTCGGGCAGCACCGCGCCCAGCACCTGCCACCAGGCGGCCGTCAGCCCCGCCGGGCGCGCCAACTCGTCGGCCACGGAAAGGAACTGCCCGTTCAGCCGGAAGATCCCGAGGGCGGCTCGGCTGAGGAGGTCCTGCTGCTCGCGGCTCACTGTCCCGCCGCCTCCAGCACGGCGTACGCCTCCGGGTCCGAGTCGTGGAAGAGGCGGTACCAGGCGTCGAGGACCTCGCCCTCGTAGACACCGAGGAGGCGGAAGACCTCGCGGGCCAGGGCGACGGGTTCGGTGGGCCCGGCGGTGACCAGGACTCCGTCGGTGACGGCGTCCGCGTCCACGTACCGCTCGCCGCCCTTGTACCCGGTGGCGGCCAGATAGAAGGGAGCCGCGCTGGTGTGGCCCCGGTCGTCCAGCAGCCCTTCCCTCGCGAGCCCGGCGGTCGCCCCGCAGATCGCGGCGACGGGCACCCCGGCGTCCAGGAACTCCCTCGCCTTCCGGGCGAACGGCGCGAGTTCGTCACTCGTGTCCCACAGGTCCGCGCCGGTGAGGACGAGCAGCGAGCTCTCCTCCGGCCGCAGTTCCCCAAGAACCCCGTCCGGCTGAATACGCACCCCCGCGATGGTCCGCACGGCGTCGACACTCGGCCCGACGGTACGGATCTCGTATCCGCCCCGGGCGAGCCACGCGGTCGTGTGCCCCGTCTCCCAGTCGGCGTAGGTGTCGTACACGGCGAGATGGACAGGCTTGTGATTACTCATGACAGCATACTTACATTTAGACAGCCTACTGTCAAGAGAGCACGGGGGGTGTGACAGGTGCTGTGACGACTGCGGGCCGGTGGGGGCTGGTGGGGGTGGAAGGGGCACCGCCCCTGAGGACGGGACGGGACGGGACGGGACGGGGCGGGGCGGCTGGGGCGACACACTGTCGTGCTCGGACGTCCGCACGCATACATGTCGCCCGTGCCCTCCCCCCACCCCCACCCCCTAACCTCGCCCCCATGACCCCTCACCCCAACCCCCAGGCAGGCGCCGCGGTGAAGGCCGCGGACCGAGCGCACGTGTTCCACTCCTGGTCCGCGCAGGAACTCATCGACCCGCTCGCCGTCGCCGGAGCGGAGGGCTCGTACTTCTGGGACTACGACGGCAGGCGCTATCTCGACTTCTCCAGCGGCCTCGTCTACACGAACATCGGCTACCAGCACCCGAAGGTCGTCGCGGCGATCCAGGCGCAGGCGGCGACGATGACGACGTTCGCCCCGGCGTTCGCGGTCGAGGCCCGCTCGGAGGCGGCCCGGCTGATCGCCGAGCGCACCCCCGGCGACCTGGACAAGATCTTCTTCACCAACGGCGGCGCCGACGCGGTCGAGCACGCCGTCCGGATGGCCCGGCTGCACACCGGCCGCCCCAAGGTGCTGGCCGCGTACCGCTCGTACCACGGCGGCACCCAGCAGGCCGTGAACATCACGGGCGACCCGCGCCGCTGGGCCTCCGACACCGGCTCGGCCGGGGTCGTGCGCTTCTGGGCGCCGTTCCTCTACCGCTCCCGTTTCCACGCGGAGACGGAGGAGCAGGAGTGTGCGCGGGCGCTGGAGCACCTGGAGACGACGATCGCCTTCGAGGGGCCGTCGACCATCGCCGCGATCATCCTGGAGACCGTGCCGGGCACAGCCGGGATCATGGTCCCGCCGCCGGGCTATCTGGCCGGGGTCCGGGAGATCTGCGACAAGTACGGGATCGTCTTCGTTTTGGACGAGGTCATGGCGGGCTTCGGGCGGACGGGCACCTGGTTCGCCGCCGACCTCTTCGACGTCGTACCCGATCTGATGACCTTCGCCAAGGGCGTGAACTCGGGTTACGTCCCCCTCGGCGGCGTGGCCATCTCCCCCGCCATCGCCGAGACCTTCGCCCGACGCCCCTACCCCGGCGGTCTCACGTACTCCGGCCACCCGCTGGCCTGCGCGGCCGCCGTCGCGACGCTCCAGGTCATGGAGGAGGAGGGGGTCGTCACCCACGCGGCCACCCTCGGCGCATCGCTCATCGAACCCGCGCTCCGCGAACTCGCCGACCGGCACCCCTGTGTGGGCGAGGTGCGCGGCACCGGCATGTTCTGGGCGCTGGAGCTGGTGAAGGACAAGGAGACCCGCGAGCCCCTCGTCCCCTACAACGCGGCCGGCGAGGCCAACGCCCCCATGCTCGCCTTCGGCGCCGCCGCCAAGGCGAACGGCCTCTGGCCCTTCATCAACATGAACCGCACCCACGTCGTCCCCCCGTGCAACATCACGGAGACCGAGGCCAAGGAGGGCCTCGCCGCCCTGGACGCGGCCCTGTCCGTGGCGGACGAACACACGGTGTGAGGCCGTAACTCTCCCCTGTGGTCCCCCGTGATTCCCCTGCGTTTTCCCCGCGGTGCCGAGCAGAAGGGCAAAAACTCCTCCCCAGAACCCGAACGCGTAAGGTGACGTGCTCGTAAGAGAACTCAGAGAGCACGCACAGAATGCGTACGCGTACGCGGATGGGGGACCCAGACCACGATGCCCGGCACCGGCGGCGGCAATGGCGCCGTGACTCGAAGCACCCTGCGGCAACAGCTCGCGGACGCGCTCCGTGACGAGGTGCTGGCCGGCCGCCTGAAGCCGGGGCAGGAGTTCACGGTCAAGGAGATCGCCGAGCAGTACGGGGTGTCGGCGACGCCCGTGCGCGAGGCGCTGGTGGATCTGTCCGCGCAGGGGCTGCTGGACGCCGTGCAGCACCGCGGTTTCGAGGTCCACGCGTACTCGGTGGCCGACTACCGGAACATGGTCGAGGCCCGCATCCTGGTCACCGACGGCATGTTCCGGCGGCTCGGCGACCGCAAGGTCGATCCCCGTACGGCCGCCGCCCTCGCCGGGGTCCGGCGGCGCGGCGAGGAGGCGCGGCGGGCCGCGACCGCCGGGGACCTGGACATCCTGATCGGCTACGACCTGCGGTTCTGGCGCGAGCTGAGCGCCCTGTTCGGCAACCCGTACCTCACCGACTTCCTGCACCGGCTGCGCGTGCAGGCCTGGGTGTGCGCGGTCCAGCACCTGCGTCAGACGGACGTCCGGACGGACTCCCGGACGAACGACCGCGCCTCCGACCGCACGGCCGATCGCACGGCCGATCGCACGGCCGATCGCATGAACGACCGGATACACGACGGGGCGAACGACCACCCGGACGATCTCAAGGGCCGGCTGTGGGCCGACCACACCGACCTCGTCGACGCCCTCACCCGCCGGGACGCGCAGACCGCGCAGGAGCTCATCGCCGGTTACGACGAGCAGTCCCTGACCCTGGTGGAACGCCTGGCGGACGGATGAGCGTGCCCCCGAGGGCGGGCGGCGGCCAGGCGAGCGTCGACCTCTCCGTCGTCGTCCCCGCCTACAACGAGGAGGACCGGCTCGCCCCCACGCTCGACTCGATCATCAGCCATCTCTCGGCGACGGAGGCCGCCGCCCGCTGGGAGGTCATCGTCGTCGACGACGGGTCGACGGACGGCACGGCCGACGTCGTGGCCGCCGTCACCGCCCGCGACGCCCGCGTCCAGCTCGTCTCCGGCGGGCCCCGCAACCGGGGCAAGGGCCACGCCCTGCGGCTCGGTGTCCTCGCCTCGCACGGCCGCCGGGTCCTGCTCACGGACGCCGATCTCGCCGCGCCCATCGACGAGTTGGAGCGGCTCGACAAGGCGCTCTCCGACGGCCACACGGCCGCGATCGGCTCACGCGAGGCGCCCGGCGCGAGCATCGAGCGCCATCAGCACCGGCTGCGCGAGGCACTCGGGCGGGCCGGGAACCTGCTCATACGCGGGGTCGCGGTGCCCGGCATCCGCGACACCCAGTGCGGTTTCAAGCTGTTCGACGGCGACCGCGCCCGCGAGGCCTTCGCCGCCTCCCGGCTCGACGGGTTCGGCATCGACGTGGAGATCCTCCGATACTTCCGCCGCAGCGGCTGGCCGGTCGTCGAGGTCCCCGTCCGCTGGTCCCACCAGCCCGGTTCGAAGATCCGGCCGAGCGACTACGCCCGTGTCCTCGGTGAACTCGCCGTCCTGCGGGCCCGATCCGTCCGCCCGGCCGACGTCCTCGCCGTCACCTTCTTCCTGCTGATGGCGGTGGCCCTCCACATCGGCCGCTGGCTCGACCCGAACGGCCGCTACCTCCCCGACTCCCTCCAGGACCAGAACCAGTGGGAGTGGTTCTTCGCGGTCACGGCCGACAACCTCGTCCACCTCCGCAATCCGCTCTTCACCACCTTCCAGGGTTTCCCCGACGGCGTGAACCTGATGGCCAACACGGTCATGCTGGGCCTGTCGGTCCCCTTCGCGCCCGTCACGCTCGCCCTGGGTCCGGCCGTCTCGCTCGCCCTCGTGATGACCCTCGGCCTCGCCGCCACCGCCGCCGCCTGGTACTGGCTGATCGTGCGGAGAGTCGTACGGCACCGCGGCGCGGCCTTCGCCGGGGCCGCCCTCGCCGCCTTCGCGCCGCCGATGGTCAGCCACGCCAACGCGCACCCGAACTTCGTCGTCCTGTTCATGATCCCTCTGATCATCGACCGGGCGCTGCGCCTGTGTACGGGCACCCGGACCCGGCGGGACGGGATCGTCCTCGGCCTGATGGCGGCCTACCAGCTCTTCCTCGGCGAGGAACCCCTCCTCCTCGCCGCGATGGGCATGCTGGTGTTCGCCGCCGCGTACGGGCTCATAAGGCGGGACGTGGCCCGCGACTCCTGGCGCCCGCTCCTCAAGGGCCTGGGCATCGCTGCCCTCGTCGCGCTCCCCCTCGTCACCTTCCCGCTCAGCTGGCAGTTCTTCGGCCCGCAGAGCTACGGGAACATCGCGCACGGCGACAACTCCGGCAACAGCCCCCTCGCCCTGCTCTCCTTCGCCGAACGCTCGCTCCTCGCGGGCGACAAGGAACGGGCGGACGCGCTCTCCCCCAACCCCACCGAGCAGAACGCCTTCTACGGCTGGCCACTGGTCCTCCTGGCCCTCGGCATCGTCGTACGCCTGTGGGAGCACGCCCTGGTGAAGGCGCTGGCCTGCACGGCAATCGCCGCCGCCGTCCTCTCGCTCGGCCCCGAGATCCGGCTTCCGCAGACGGACCTCGTGCTGCCCGGCCCATGGGCGCTGCTCGCCGAGAAGCCACTGTTCGAGTCGGTCATCGAGGGCCGGGTCGCGATGGTCTGCGCCCCGGTGCTGGGCATGCTGCTGGCGATCGCCTGCGCACGCCTGGCCGCCGTGCCGAGCCTCGGCACGCGGTACGTGGGCTTCATGGCGATCACCCTCGCCCTGCTGCCGATCGTCCCGGCCCCGCTGCGGTCCGTGGAACGCGCCGAGGTCCCGGCGTTCATCGCGGACGGCACCTGGAAGTCGTACGTCGACACCGGGGCCGACGAGACCCTGGTGCCCGTGCCGCTGCCGGATCCGGGCAACGCGGAGGCCCTGCGCTGGCAGAGCACGGCCGACTTCGGATTCCGGATGCCCGGCGGCTACTTCAACGGCCCGTTCGGCGAGGACCGCGTCGGCATCTACGGCGCCGTCCCCCGCCACACCTCCAACCTGCTGCGAGACGTGCGCTACAGCGGCAAGGTCCCGGTGATCGGCGTGAACTGGCGGACGCAGGCCCAAAAGGACTTCGCGTACTGGCACGCGGGCGCCCTGGTGCTGCGCCCGCAGCCGTACGACGAGCAGTTGCGCGAGGCGGTCGACAAGCTCGTCGGGCGACCCGGTAAATGGGCGGGCGGTGTGTGGGTATGGGACCTGCACGAAGGGGACTGAAGGCGCGTTCAGCGACTACGCTTCCCTGACCACTGTGTGCCGTACGCGAACGTATCCCTACCGTCCGTGTGCGTGCCGGATGACCGAGGAGTTCTCTTTTGGCCTGTGACCTCTGGCTGGTCCCGCTCGTGGACGTGCTGTGCCACACGCCCGACAACCCCTTCGCCGAGGAACTCGCGCTCTACAACAAGCTGCTGGGTGAGGCCGGGCTACCACCGGTTCCGGTGTACCAGTACATGCCGGGGCTGACCGGGGAGGTCGCCCCCGTCGCGGGCTTCGACTACGACGCGCTGCACTTCCTGCGCCGCGCCTATCTGCTCCAGGTGTGCGGCCTGGAGGTGACCCCGGTGGACGCGCTGGGCGGCGACTACGAGCAGTTGCTGGAGATGTTCGAGGGCACGGCCCAGCAGTCGCACCTGGTCTGGCACTACGACCACGCCGGCGCCTACGTCCCGGTCGACTTCCCGCAACCTCTGTCCAGCGACGAACTCCTCGCCGGAGGCGGCCCCCTGGGCTCCGCCCAGGGCCTGCTGAGGGAACTGGAGTTCGTGGCCGCGGCCATCGGCATCGACCCGGCGAACCCTCCGGCGCCGCCCGAGGCGCCGCTCGCGCCCACGGAGTTGGAGGAACCCGCCGTCCCGGCGCCCTACGACCCCAGCCCGTTCGCCCGCGAACGGCACGTCTGGCTGGGCCTGCACGCGGCGGCGACGCGAAGTCTGGCGCAGGGATCGATGATCGTGTTCAGCTGACGCCCGGCGGCGTGCGGCTCAGCGGCCCAGCGCCGACAGGCCCTTCTGCAGGTCCTCGGGGTTCATGACCGGGGTGTATGTGACATCGGCGCCCATGTCGAGGAAGAAGGGTTCGGCGATCGCCGGCATCTGGGAGCTGTCCTGCATGTCGAAGACCATGTAGCAGGTGCGCTGCCCGTTGTCGGTGGTGAAGTAGGCCGCCTCCGGCTTGACCTGCTCCATGGAGGCCTGCATCAGCTTCCCCAGGGTGCCGTTGCGGATGGCCTCGTTGGACTTCTCCGTGTCGAATCGTGCTTTGAACAGGACGCGCATCGCACTCACCTTCCCTGGTCGTGTGACAGGCGCAGATCGCGCGCCTTCCAAGGATATGCCCGGTATGTACACCCGGCCCGGCGAGTCCGGCACCCGGCACGGACCGGGCCGGGCACGCCATGCGCGTGCCCGGCCCGGTCGTGTCGCCACGAGCGTGAACCGCTAGATGAACGAGTTGATCTCGATCGTCTCGTCGCGGCCGGGGCCGACGCCGATCGCGGAGATCGGTGCGCCGGACATCTCCTCCAACGCCTTCACGTACGCCTGGGCGTTCTTCGGGAGGTCGGAGAAGGACTTCGCCGAGGTGATGTCCTCGGACCAGCCCGGCAGGGTCTCGTAGATCGGCTTCGCGTGGTGGAAGTCGGACTGCGAGTACGGGAGTTCCTCGACGCGCTTGCCGTCGATCTCGTACGCGACGCAGACGGGGATCTGCTCCCAGCCGGTGAGGACGTCGAGCTTGGTGAGGAAGAAGTCCGTCAGGCCGTTCACGCGGGTCGCGTAGCGGGCGATGACCGCGTCGAACCAGCCGCAGCGGCGGTCACGGCCGGTGGTGACGCCCCGCTCGTGGCCGATGCGGCGCAGGGCCTCGCCGTCCGCGTCGAACAGCTCGGTCGGGAACGGGCCGGCGCCGACCCGGGTCGTGTAGGCCTTGAGGATGCCGATGACCCGGCTGATCTTCGTCGGTCCGACGCCCGCGCCCGTGCAGGCGCCGCCCGCGGTGGGGTTGGAGGACGTGACGAAGGGATAGGTCCCGTGGTCGATGTCGAGGAGCGTGCCCTGACCACCCTCGAAGAGGACGACCTTGTCGTCCTCAAGGGCCTGGTTGAGGACCAGGACCGTGTCGGTGACGTACGGGGCGAGCTTGTCGGCGTAGCCGAGCAGTTCCTCGACGACCTGGTCGGTGGAGATGGCCCGGCGGTTGAAGAGCTTGGTGAGGACCTGGTTCTTGACGTCGAGGGCCGCCTCGACCTTCTGCGTCAGGATCGACTCGTCGTACAGGTCCTGAACGCGGATACCGACGCGGTTGATCTTGTCCGCGTAGGTCGGGCCGATGCCCCGCCCCGTCGTGCCGATCTTGCGCTTGCCGAGGAAGCGCTCGGTGACCTTGTCGAGGGTCACGTTGTACGGCGTGATGATGTGGGCGTTGCCGCTGAGCAGGAGCTTGGACGTGTCCACGCCGCGCTCGTTCAGACCGCTCAGCTCGGAGAGCAGGACCGACGGGTCGACGACGACACCGTTACCGATGACCGGAGTGCACTCCGGAGTGAGGATCCCGGAAGGGAGAAGGTGGAGGGCGTACTTCTGGTCACCCACGACTACCGTGTGGCCGGCGTTGTTGCCGCCCTGGTAGCGCACCACATAGTCGACGGACCCACCTAGCAGGTCCGTCGCCTTTCCCTTGCCTTCGTCACCCCACTGAGCACCGAGCAGCACAAGTGCGGGCACGCGCGTACACCCCTTCCGGGCGGGGCATGTCCAAGGTCGGGGGCGTACGCGGTGGCTCATTACCGCCGCGTGCACCGCGACCGCCGTTGGTCGCACCTGTCGGACCCGGATGCCCCGGAATAGACCAAGCCCCTGGCGCAATAGCGCAAGGGGCTCTTGCACAAAGATGCTACCCGAGGAAGCGAGGCAGGACCGAGGTGGCGACTCCCGACCAGCTCCTCGTGGTCATCGACCCCCTCGCCCGTCGCACGGACGGCGAGGCCGTACGGATCGCGAAAGACGTGCTCAGCGCGGGTGCGGCGAGTACGAAAGTGTGTCTTCCCGAGGGGCCCGAGGAATTTGCGCGGGCTCTCTCCCGACGTGGTTCCCGGCGGCCGGTGGTGATCGGCGACGACCGCGCGCTGCTGCGGGCGGTGGCTCTTCTGCACCGTCGGCGGGAGCTGGCGGCGTGCGCCCTCTCCCTGATCCCCGTGGGCTCCGCCCTGGGTCTCGCCCACTCCCTCGGCGTGCCCACCGGCGCGGTCGCGGCGGCCCGCGCCGCCCTCGACGGTGTCGAACGCAGGCTCGATCTGCTCGTCGACGACAGCGACGGGGTGGTGCTGGGCACGCTGCGCATCCCGGTCCTGCCGGGTGCGCCCCCTCCGGACCGGACGGAGGTGGCCGCGGCCACCGACACGGGTCCGGG
>NZ_LRTR01000251.1 GCF_001550375.1 Streptomyces europaeiscabiei
GAACGGACCGGGGGCCGGGGGCGGGCGCGTCGGCTGGTGACCCGTCGCACGGTCAGCACTTCTGGCTGCGCGCCTGGCCGCAGTCCCTCGCCCGTACGTTGTCGACGCGGCCGACGCGGCCCGCCCGGCTGTCCCGTCCGCTGCGGCCGTCGCGCATACGGGTCGCCGCCGGGGGCGGTGCCGGGCCCTCGCGGCTGCGGGTGGAGGTGGACGGGGTCCTGCTCATCGACCTGGACCAGCCCGTGGAGGCCGTGTCGATCACGCCCGGCATCGACGGCGGCGCCGACATCGAGATCCGGCCGGTGTCGATGGACGCCGAGGCGTCCCCGCTGCACGCGGTCGGCCACCGGGTGACCGTGTCCGGCGCGGACTTCCGCTACCGGGCGGATTCCCTGGTGGCGGGGCCGGTACGGACGCGTACGTGGACGGTACGGGAGGGGGCCTGGGGGCTGACGCTGCCGGGGTAAGGGCACCGGTGTGGGTGTCGGTGAGGCCGGGGCGGGGGCGCCCGGTGCGTGCCGGGCGCCCCCTGGCTCACCGGTCAGCAGCTCGCTGCCCAGGTGTGGGAGTCTCCGTCGTCGTTGGCGGCGCCGTTGTAGCCGACCTCCTGGCCGGGCGTGAGGCAGATGGTCATGTGGCCGCCGAGGTTGCCGCTGGAGTACACCTTGACGTGGTCCTTGATGCCGGCGCCGGAGATGCCGTGGTTGGCCCAGGAGGAGTCCTCGTCGGCGATGTTGCTCTCCCACCAGTGGTCGTCGCCCGGCCACTCGATCTTCATGCCGGAGAAGTTGGCGTCCGTCCAGACGCAGAAGTTGCCGCTGCCGCAGGCGGCGGCCTGAGCGGAGCCCGACGACGCGAGGACCACTCCGGCGGAGAGGAGTACGGCGGAGAACAGGGCGGTGAAGCGCTTCACTGTGCTGTTTTTCCCTTCGGGGGTGGGGGGTTGGTACTGCCGATCAGAGAGGTGGCTTCGGTGAGGGCGCGGGCCCGCAGCCGCCGCCAGTCGGCGAGTTCCGTACGGTGTTCCGCGCGGACCTCGGCGAGGGTGCGGTCGGTGTGGGCGGCCTCGGGCTTGAGGTTGTTGACGATCGTCGAGGTGCGGAACCAGCGGCGCTGGTCGCCGTAGAGGCGCCGCTGGGCCGCGGCCAGACAGCCGTCGGTGTGGGCGCGGACGACGTATCCGGTGGGCAGCCGCACCGACAGCTCCGTACGCCCCGCCCCGAACATCGCCTCGGCGACCCGCGCCCGCTCGGCGTCGGGCGGCGCGCTCTGTCCCGGGCGCGGCGGAGTGAGCCCCCGACGGGTCAGGCAGGCGTCGGTCAGCCGCTGGGTCGCGGCCTTGACGACGTCGTCCGGGGAGAGCCGGGGCGGGGCCGGGGCAGCCGAACAGGCGGTACCGGCGGTGAGGAACAGGCCGCAGACGAGGAGCGCGGCGAAGGCCGTACGAGGGCGAGGGTTCATCGTGGGTCCGGTCCGCTCGACGGTTGCCGTCGGTCAGCCCGCCTCGCAGCCCATCCGCGTGTCGCTGACGCCGTCGAACTTCGTCGCCCAGTCGCTCCAGTCGTCGTCGTAGTCGTCGGGGCGGATCTCGCGGTAGAGGCAGCCGCCGCCGGACTTGTAGTGGATGGCGAAGACGCTGACGGGGGCGTGGGAGTCGAAGGAGTACGCGTGGCGCTTCACGCGGGCGTCGGCCTCGCGGTAGCCGCGTGGCGCGTAGTCCCAGGCACCGCCCGGACCCATCTGACCGCGCTCGGGCCAGAAGTACACATGCCCCGGCGGTACGGCGGTGGGGGTGGCCGGCGCGGTGGCCGGGGCCGCCGGGGAGGCGGTGGGGAGGAGGACGGCGAAAGCCGCGGACAGGATGGCGAGTTGGCGCATGGGGTGGATTCCCGGGAATGGTGGTCGGTCGACAGGGGCCAGCCACAGCTGACACGGCGACCTGCCCAGCCCGCACACCGATATGCCCGCTTCCACCCCTTCAGGTGAGCGCGCGGGGGGCGTGCGTCGCCGACGTCGCGACCCTCGACTGAGGGCCGATCACGATAGGCACAACAAGGCCCGCACGAGCGCGCGACACGCCGTCGCAATAGCTTCTCTTCATTGAATTCACGCGACGGGACGCAAGGCCTTTTCCCCGCGTTCCGACGGTTCTTGAGGAGGCGTCAGCCATTCGAATCGAGAGATGACCTGACGGTCGCTCAGGGAAAGGTCCGCCCACGGGACCTCCATCAGGGTGACGACGTGTCAGCCGGTTCCGGACAGAGGCCTCTCTCGAATCAAAGTACCAGCTCATTGCCATATTTTGATGAGGCGTCAGGCACGCCGATCGTCACTCTCCGGGGCGACATTTCATACGGCCGTCCGGCCCTATTTTCACACTGCTCCGGACTTCCTCGACATGACAGCGGAAATGGCCGTCATTACGTTCGTTCTCGTCGGCAGGTCCTGTCGACGAGAACGAAGAGAAGGGGAAGTGCATTGCGCACTCGTAAAGCCACAGTGATCGCCGCCTCCGTCGGCGTGGCAGTCGCGGCCGCCACCGGTGTCACCTACGCCAGCTCCGCCCTGGAGTCCGCCCCCCAGTCCGCCTCGATCGTGCAGGACGCCGCCCCCGTAGCCCCGCGTGGAGGGAACGGCACGGGCACCGAGGCCGGCTCGAACGCCGCGAACGCCCCGGCCGACGCCGGGTCGAAGGAGAGCTGGAGCGGCTCGAAGAAGAGCGAGGGGCGGGGTGAGAGCCGGGGCGAGGGCCGAGGCGAAGGCCGGGGCGGCAACTGGGACGAGGGCCGGATCTACGTCAACGAGCGGTCGTACTCCGCCGACCCGGGTTCCTGCATCGTCGTGATCAACGTGAACAGCCCGCTGGTCCCCCAGGTCAACACCACCAGCTTCAACATCCGGAACGAAAGCGACCGGACCGTCGAATTCTACAGTGGGCTCACCTGTGACAACGGCGCTCCCGTTGCCACGGTAGGCCCTCACAGCTCCAGCAACTCGGTCGCCGGACAGCAGCAGTTGGAGCCTCTTGCTGTCGTGGGTAGCTTCCGCGTGATCAACGGACACCACTGAATCTGACAACGGAGGCCTGAAGGCCTCATCGCACCATCGGAAACCCCGGCTCGCCGTAATCGAGCCGGGGTTCCGGCACGGGACATCCCTCTGGGACGACCTCTTCATGCTAATCCGTGCGGCATGACCATGGGCCGGTGATTACTCCAGCCGTGCTATGCCCTTGGCGTCCTTGGCGGCGGCAGGAAAGGCGTACCAGCCGTGGGGAGAGAGGTACACGAGGGGGCCGTGGGGGTTCTTGTCATCGCGGAGGGCGCGGCCGCCGGTGGTGGTGACGGCGCCCCCGTGGCCCGCATGGACGCCTGCCGCAGGGACGGCGTCTCGTGTCTTCGCTCGATGCGGCCGGGCAAACGACACCGCGCCGCCAGGAAGGCGGCGGGCGCGGTACGGCGGAACGGCTCCGGCCGAGTGAGATCCGTAAGAGCCGGCCGGTCGCGGCCCGGCCTCCGCGGACGACTGGGAGAACTACGCCGCCGGTGACGCCAGGGAAACCGTGACCACCAACGGCGCCGGCCGCCCGACCCCCCGCAACCCGTCCGCGACCATCTCCACCAGCCACACCGCGATGTCCGGCGACCACTCACGGGTACGGCAGCCCAACCGCATCACCTCGCGCATCCCCTCGGTATGCGGGACACGGTCGAGATCGAGCGCCAGTCCCGGCAGGCCACCGCCCGCGACGGACGCGGAGACCTCCACCGCGTCCTGCGCCATGTCCCGCACCGCGTCGCGCACGGCCACCACGTCGTCCTCGCCCAGCCCGCACTCCGTGGGACGGCCGGAGACGGTCACCACCACCGCGTGCCGGGCGTCCGGATCCGCCAGGCCGAACCACGGCGCCAACTCCGTCTGGTGGAAGGCCGTATTGCGCTCGGCCGCCTGCAACGGCAGCAGGGCATGCAGGCCGGTGAACGTCACCTCACCCGCGCGAGCCAACGACTCGGACAGCACCAGGGCGATCGGCCGGACGGGCAGACCCGGACGCGGGGGGGCAGTGAGAACCCCTGCCTGCAGCCAGCCCAGTTGGTGGACCCTGCCGTCGTCGGTCCAGTCTCCGCCGACCTCCTCCTGGGCCCACGCGGTGGGCTCATGGTGAGCCGTGACCTTTCCGCCCTCGGTCAGCCAGGTACTCAGGGTCTGCCAGCCGTAGGAGCCGGCCCGATCGATCGCGAGACCGAGGAGATCTTCCTCCACGGAGCTCTCGGGATCCTGCTCCACCACCCGGTCGAACCACGCATGCCGCTGCAGAATGCCGTGCAGACCGACGATCACGGTGGGGGGAATCACAGGCACTCCCGGAAAACAGGCGGCGCCGGAGGATTCCTCCTCCGGCGCCGCTGTCAGCTCTTCATCACGTGCCACAGTACAGCGTCTGTGTGTCGGTGATCTTCTTGCTGGAGTCGTCCGGATAGCCGACGAGGTCGACGTCGACGATGCTGCGGAAGGAGTTCTTCTGGATCAGATTCGTGCACTTCCAGGCAGCCGGCGTCCGCTTACCGCTTCCGCCGCCGGAGTAGACGGTCTTGGTCCCCGTCTTCAGCGTCCGCCAGCCGACCCCGGACTTGACCTGGAGGTCGACCGTGACCTTGGCCTTGGTCGCCGGCCCGCTCAGACGCTTCCACCAGCCGTGCGCGTTGACGGTCCCGGCGACCGTGTGTGAGAAGTGGACGTCGTCGCCCCGGGTCACAAAAGCGCCCACGCCGGCGGCGGCGGTGTGAGTGCTCTGATGGCTGTAGGAGTTGTCGGGCTGCGGTGTGCTGTTGTCGTCGGCCTGCGCCGGGACGGCTGCGCCAAAGGCCAGCAGGCCGGCGACGGCAGCGGAAGCCACCCCTGTACGTATTCGCATGTAATGCCCCCGTTATTGACTGCTGTTGAGCGACAGTCATCGAATCAGACATGCGATCTTCGCGCATCAGTTTTAATCCGCGATCGAACCCCGCGCCCCGATCCACCACCGGTCGCCGCGAGTTGGCCACGCGCCGCCGACGACTGCACGAGGGCACCGCTCCCGCGCTTCACCCGCGAACCACTGGCCTTCGGCGGGATCTTCGCGTCCGCACAGGGGGAACCGGTCGCCCGGTCCCGCGATCCTCAGCGGAAAGCCAGGTAAGCCCCGAGAGCCACGGGGCAAATAAATCGTTGACAACGGTTTGTTTGTATTCGATGCTGGTCGCATGTCGTCTACCTCGCCGTCGGCCGATGGCGCCGATCCCATCCCTCCCGGCACCCCCGCCGACCCCTTCACACCCCCGAGCGCGGACGGGGCGCGGGCCCAGCGCGTCTACACGTCCCTGTTCCGCATCGCCGAGCGGCACGCGGCCACGGACGAGCAGCGTCACCGCCAGGTCCACCCCCATGTCCTCGGCGCGCACGAGGCGATCAGACTGGTCTCGTACCTGCTCAGCGGCGCCGCCCTCCTCGCCGACGGTGAGGAGGGGGTCGACCGCGCCGACATCACCGCCGCGCTGACTCTCATCCCCCTCGCCCGTGGCGAGATGGACGAACTGGAGGTCGGGCTCCTCGAAATGGCCCGGGGGCGCGGCATGACCTGGCCGGAGATCGCCTTCGGCCTCGGCCTCCAGACCCCCCAGGCGGCGAGGCAGCGCTACGAGCGGCTGGCGAGCCGTACGGAGACGGGCACGGAGACGGGCACGAAGACGGACGCGGAGACGGACGCGGAGAAGACGGACAGGTAGGGGCTGAGGGCGAGGCGGCGCCCGGTCAGTCTCGGCCGAACATCTCGTCGCGGTGGACGCGCCAGCGGCCCATCATCGCTACGACCTCGGTCTCGATGAACTCGAAGAACGCGAGGGTCTCGGAGAGCCGGCGCCCCGCCGGGGTGTCGGCACCCAGGCTGGCGACACCCTCGCGCAACGACACCTCCCACTGCTTGATGATCGCTTCGCGGTTGGTGAGGGCCTCGTACCACTGGTCGCTGTGGACGCGGTAGCGCTCGCGGCGCGAACCGGGCTCGCGTTCGCGTGACACCATGCGCACCTGGGCGAGATAGCGGACCGCTCCGGAGACGGCCGCGGGGCTGATCCGCAGCTGTTCGCCCAGCTCGACGGAGGTCAGCGCGCCGGTGTCGGAGGACAGGAGCGCGGCGAAGACCCGGGCAGGCATACGCTGCATCCCGGCCTCGACGAGCTGCGCCGCGAAGTGCTCGACGAAACGGGAGACCGACTCGGCGTCGCGCCCCACGGCTTCCGCCCCGGCCGCCACTGCGGCCTTCGCTCCGGCCGCCGCTTCGGCCTTCGACTCCGCCATACCTCGATCAGCTCCCTCGGTATCCCCTCGGTGTCCCCTCGATGCGCCCTGGTCAGACACCATGGCCAGCCTACCGGCGATTCACACCCTTCCTTAACTTCACAAATTTCTGAAGTAAGCGTACGTTCTGAACATGACGAAGGCCATCACCGTCTCCGGACTCCACAAGTCCTTCGGGCGGACCCATGCGCTGGACGGCCTCGACCTGACCGTCGAGACCGGCGAGGTCCACGGCTTCCTCGGCCCCAACGGCGCGGGAAAGTCCACCACCATCCGCGTCCTGCTCGGCCTGCTGCGCGCCGACTCGGGCGCCGCGCAGGTGCTGGGCCGCGACCCGTGGGCGGACGCGGTGGAGGTGCACCGCCGGATCGCGTACGTCCCCGGCGACGTGACCCTGTGGCGGAACCTGTCCGGCGGCGAGGTCATCGACCTTTACGGACGGCTGCGCGGCGGGCTGGACGCGGGGCGCCGCGCGGAGCTGCTCGAACGGTTCGAGCTGGACCCGACCAAGAAGGGCCGCACCTACTCCAAGGGCAACCGCCAGAAGGTCGCCCTCGTCGCCGCCTTCGCCTCCGACGTGGACCTCCTCATCCTGGACGAGCCGACCTCGGGCCTGGACCCGCTGATGGAGGAGGTCTTCCAGCGGTGCGTACGGGAGGAGCGCGACCGGGGCCGTACGGTCCTGCTGTCGTCCCACATCCTCAGCGAGGTCGAGGAACTGTGCGACCGGGTGAGCATCATCCGCAAGGGCGTCACCGTCGAGAGCGGTTCCCTCGCCGACCTGCGCCATCTGACCCGCACCACCGTCACCGCCGAACTCGCCGGTCCGCCGGTCGGCCTGACCGGCCTGACCGGCGTCCATGACCTCGACGTCCAGGGCAACCGCGTCCACCTCCAGGTCGACACCGACAAACTCAACGCCGTACTCCGCTCCCTGACCGACTCCGGCGTACGGTCCCTGACGTCCACGCCGCCGACCCTGGAGGAGCTGTTCCTGCGGCACTACCAGGACGACGACGAGCTGGACGACGTACGGGCCGCCGCCAAAACCGTGGCAGGAGAGGCGGTCGCGCGATGACCGCCCCCACCAGCGCCTCCACCAGCGCCTCCGGCACCTCCACCGCCGGCACCTCCACCGCCGGTCTCTTCGCCTCGCGGTCCGGCGGGTCCCGTCAACTGGCTGGTACGGGCACCCTGTTGAGGTTCGCCCTGCGCCGCGACCGTGTGATGGTCCCGGTCTGGGTCGCGGTCACCGGGCTGATGGTCCTGTCCATGCCGAACAGCCTGAACAGTCTGTACGGCACCGCCGCCGAACGCGCCGACCTCATGCGCCAGATGACCACTAACCCGTCGCTGCGTGCCCTGGTCGGCCCCGCCTTCGACGACTCCCTCGGCGCCCTGACCGCCTGGCGCGTCGGCGTCTACGCCGGGCTCCTCGCCGCCGTCATGAGCCTCCTCGTCGTCATCCGCCACACCCGCGACGAGGAGGAGAGCGGCCGCCAGGAACTCGTCGCGTCGGGCATGGTCGGCCGCCGGGCACCGCTGACCGCCGCCCTGCTCACGGCGGCCGTCGCGAACGGCGGACTGGCGTTGCTGGTCACACTCGGGCTGGCCGGGCAGGGCGCTACGGGAGCGGCGGCGTTCGGGCTGGGGATCGCGGGCGTCGGGATGGTGTTCGCGACGATGGCGGCGGCCGTCGCACAGCTGACGGAGAGCGCACGGCTGGCGCGGGGGCTGACGGCGGGCGTGCTGGGCGCGGCGTTCGTGTTGCGGGCGGCCGGTGACGCTTCCGAGAACGAAGGTTCGTCTTTCTTGACGTGGGTGTCGCCGCTGGGGTGGCTGGAAAACGAGCGTTCGTTCGCGGATGAGCGGTGGTGGGTGCTGCTGCTGTTCGTGGCGGCGACGGCGATCCAGGGCGCGGTGGCGTACGGACTCGCCGGGCGCCGCGATGTCGGCATGAGCTTCCTGCCGACCCGGCCGGGACCGGCGGCCGGCCGACTGGGTACGGCCGGCGCCCTGGCCTGGCGGCTGCAGCGGGGCAGCGTCCTCGGCTGGAGCATCGGTTTCTTCCTCGCCGGGGCCGTCTACGGCGGACTGACCGAAGGCACGGCCGACTTCGTCGGCGACAACGAGGGCGCCCGCGAGATCTTCGAACGCATGGGCGGCCAGTCCGGTCTGACCGACGCCTTCCTCGCCTCGATGATCGGCATGCTCGGCCTGATCGCCGCGCTCTACATCGTCGGCACCGTGCTGCGCCTGCACGGTGAGGAGACCTCCGGGCGCGCCGAACCGCTCCTGGCGAACTCGGTGGGCCGGCTCCGCTGGGCCGCCGGACACCTCTTCGTCGCCTTCGGCGGAACCGCGTGGATCATGCTCCTCGCCGGTCTCGGCTTCGCCCTCGGCTACGGCAAGGAGGCCGGCCCGATCCTGGGCGCGTGCCTCGTCCAGGTCGCCGGGGTGTGGGTCATCGGCGGCGCCGCCGTCCTGCTCCACGGGCTCACCCCCCGAGCGGCCACGGCGGCCTGGGGGCTCGCCGGCGCCGTCCTCCTCATCGGCTGGATCGGCCCCGTGCTCAACGCACCCCAAGCCGTCCTCGACCTCTCCCCCTTCGGTCATCTCCCCAAGCTGCCCGGCGGAGAGATGGAGTGGACGCCGGTGCTGGTGCTGGTCGGCATCGCGGTGGTGCTGGTGGCGGGAGGTCTGGCGGGGCTGCGGCGGCGGGATCTGAGCAGCTGAAGGCGGGCACCCAGGAGAACCACGGCCGACCGGGGTGCGTCCCTTCCGTCATGTCGTCATGGACCAACCGGAGCAGCCCGGAGCAGCGAGGCGAGCGGGACGAGCAGGACCAGGGGAACGAGGGACGCGAGGGGGCCGGGGGTGAATCGGCAGAGCACCTTGGGGTGTGGGGGATGTGCGCTGTCAGCGGTGGGCATGTTGGCCGCGACGCTCGCCTGGAGCACCTCGGACCGCACGCGACGCCATCTCCAAGGCGGCTTCGAGGGCGAGGACATGGACTACACCGTCCTCGCCACCGAACTCCCCTTCGTCGCCCTGGCAGGCGCCGCCCTCCCGGCCGCCGCCTGCCTGGTGATCGCGCTGTTGCGCGCCCGGCGACGGGGGTCGGGGGCGGAGTCCGGGCGGGGGCCCGCGTCGGGGTCGGGGTCGGGGTCGGGCGGTGGGGACTTCTCAGATCTCGACGGCTAGGCCGTCCAGGCCCCGGATCACGAAGTTCGGCTTCCGTGTCGGCTCGGTGGCGAGGGCGAGCGTCGGGGCCTTGGTCAGGAGGGCCGTCATCGAGGCCGCCAGTTCGATACGGGCGAGGGGGGCGCCGATGCAGTAGTGGATGCCCGCGCTGAAGGAGATGTGCGGGTTCTCCTCACGGGTGAGGTCCAGCTTCTCGGGGTTGGCGAACACGGACGGGTCGTGGTTGGCCGAGCCGAACAGCATCGCGATCTCCGCGCCCCTCGGGACCGTCGTCCCGTCGATCTCGATGTCGTCCAGCACCCACCGCTCGAACAGCTGCAGCGGGGTGTCGTACCGCATCAGCTCCTCCACCGCCGCAGGCACCAGCGAGTGGTCCGCGCGCAGGGTCGCCAACTGCTCCGGGTTCCGGAACAGCGCCCACCAGCCGTTCACCGTGGCGTTGACCGTCGCCTCGTGGCCCGCGTTCAGCAGCAGCACACAGGTCGAGATCATCTCCTGCTCGGTGAGGCGGTCGCCCTCGTCGTGTGCGGCGATCAGGCCCGAGATCAGGTCCTCGCCCGGCTCCGCCCGACGGTGCTCGATCAGCTCCCGCAAATACTCCGAGAACTCCACCGACGCCCGCACCGCCCGCTTCGCCGTCTCCTCCGACGGGCTCAGCTCGTACATCCCGCAGATGTCCGCCGACCAGGGCCGCAGCGGTGCCCGGTCCGACTCGGGGATACCGAGCATCTCGGCGATGACCGCCACCGGAAGCGGCTCCGCGACATCCGTCAGCAGATCGCCCCCGCCCGCGTCGACCAGCCCGGCCACCAGCTCACCGGCCAGGTTCTCCACGTACGGCTTCAGCCGCTCCACCGTGCGTGGTGTAAACGCCTTCGACACCAGCCGCCGGATCCGTGTGTGGTCCGGGGGTTCCAGGTCGAGCATCCCGTGGTCGTTCAGCGTGTGGAACGGCTCGTGCTCCGCCGGCGGCGCGCCCCGGCCGAAGTCCTCGTGCGTGAACCGGTGCTGGTACGTCCTCCCGAGCCGACGGTCCCGCAGCAGCGCCGAGACGTCCGCGTGGTGCGGGACGAGCCACTGGTTCGTGGGCTCGAAGTACTGCACGCGGCCCCGGGCCCGCAGCTCCGCGTACGCCGGGTACGGGTCGGCCACGAAGTCGGGGTCCCACGGGTCGAAAGCAAGGTCGGAAGCAGCTGCCATGACCGGACGCTAACCCGCGAGCGGGCCCCATGAACAGGGGGAACCAGTGTGTGACCTCGACAAAGCCTCTTCCGGGGCCCTGTCAGCCGGGAGTGACCAACCTCGCCTCGTAGGCGAACACCGCCGCCTGGGTGCGGTCGCGCAGGCCCAGCTTGACCAGGATCCGGCTCACATGGGTCTTGATCGTGGACTCGGCGACCACCAGGCGCTCGGCTATCTCCAGATTGGACAGCCCCTGGGCGATGAGGACCAGGACCTCGGTCTCGCGGTCGGTGAGTTCGCCGTACGCCAGCTGGGTGGCCGCCGAGGGGCGGGGGGCCTGGGCCAGCTTGGAGAACTCCGTGATCAGGCGCCTGGTGACGGACGGGGCGAGGAGCGCCTCCCCGGCGGCCACCACACGGACCCCGTCGGCCAGTTGGCGGGCGGAGGCGTCCTTGAGGAGGAAGCCGGAGGCTCCCGCGCGCAGCGCCTGGTACACGTACTCGTCGAGGTCGAACGTGGTCAGGACCAACACCTTCGCCCCGCCGTTCGACGCGACGATCTCCCGGGTGGCCTCGATGCCATTCAGCTCGGGCATCCGGATGTCCATCAGGACGACGTCCGGCGACAGCTCCCGGACCCGCTCGACCGCGTCCCGGCCGTTCACCGCCTCACCGACCACCTCGATGTCCGGCATCGCGCCGAGCAGCACGGAGAAGCCCTCGCGAACCATCATCTGGTCGTCGGCGATCAGCACGCGGATCGTCATGCGTCGGCCTCGCTCACGCTGGACACCGGCAGGAACACCGTCACCTCGTAGCCTCCGTCCTCCGTATCGCCCGTCGTCATCTCGCCGTTCAGCATGGTGACGCGCTCGCGCATGCCGGTGAGGCCGTGGCCGGTGCCGTGCGTGGACTTCACCATGCTCACCTCCGGCGACGGGCCGTTGACTATGCGCAGCCCGAGGCCGCCCAGGACATAGCCGATCTCCACGCGGGCCGTGGCGCCCGGCGCGTGCCGCAGCGTGTTGCTGAGGGCTTCCTGCACTATGCGGTACGCCGACAGCTCCACGCCCTGCGGTAGCTCACGGACCGCTCCGGTGACCGCCTTGTCGACCGTCAGGCCGGCCTCCCGCACGTTGGCGAGCAGGCCGTCGAGGTCGGCGAGGGTGGGCTGCGGGGCGTCCGGGGCCTCGTAGTCCTCGGCGCGGACCACTCCGAGGACACGGCGCAGCTCGGTGAGCGCCGCCACCGCGTTCTCCCGGATCGTGACGAAGGCCTGCTCCAGCTCCGGCGGCGGGTTCTCCACACGGTAGGGCGCTGCCTCGGCCTGGATGGCGACCACCGACATGTGGTGGGCGACCACGTCGTGCAGCTCGCGCGCGATCGTGGTGCGCTCCTCCAGGAGGGTGCGCTTGGAGCGCTCGTGCTCGGTCACCGTCTGCTGCGCGGTCACCTCGTGCTGAGCCGTGCGGCGTATGGTCAGGGCGGAGGCGGCCAGCAAGGACATGGCGGAGACGACGAGCAGCGGGCTCGTGTTGTTCGGCGCGTAGTGGCCGCCGCCGATGATGCTCTCCAAGAACGCCCCGTACGCCGCGGTCAGGCCCCACATCCAGGCGGCTACGCGCGGCCGCGTGCGCAAGGCCACGACCGTCATCACCACGAGGTGGGCCGCAAAGCTGCCGGCCGTCCACGGCCAGTCGTCCCACAGATCGGTGCCCACCGCGGCGAAAGGGGCCGCGATCATGGACACCCAGAAGGCTGCCACGGGTCTGATCATGGTCAGCAGGACCGGAATCAGGGCGAAGGCGGCAGCCACCATCGCGGTGAGCCCGCTTCCGTCGCTGGCGGAGGCGGCGATGGCCATCGAGAGCAGGCCGGCCATCACCACGGCCGCGTGCGGGGCCCAGGCCCCGTATTCGCGCAGGCGGCCGGAGAGCCGGCTGGTGAACGGGCCGTCCATCTTCATCGGGGGCATCGGTCGGTAGGCGAACCCGTCGTGGAACAGGTCCTGGCGTAGCCTGCGCCACGCGTCCATGGCCACCCGGAACTCCGGGCTGCTGCTCGGCTTGCCCTCACCGCGCAAGGGCATCGTGTGCGTCTGGGTCGTCTCGGTCACGTTGAAAACGGTAGGCGGAGGGCCGGGCCGGCGTCGTCACCAGTGAGGAGGGTCTGTCCGAGTCCGTCTCAGGTACTACGGGTCATACGTGGTCGGCGTGTGTCCGTGACCGATAGACCGTGTCCGTGACCGATAGACCGTGTCCGTGACCGATAGACCGTGTCCGTGTCCGGCGGTGGTGGGCGGTGGCGGGCGTTCAGTAGCCCGTGGGGCGGACCAGGCCCGACTCGTAGGCGAAGACCGCTGCCTGGGTGCGGTCGCGCAGGCCCAGTTTGACCAGGATGCGGCCCACGTGGGTCTTCACGGTCTGTTCGGCGACGACGAGGCGCTGGGCGATCTCGGCGTTGGACAGGCCCTGGGCGATCAGGGTGAGCACCTCGGTCTCCCGCTCGGTCAGGTCGCCGACGCGGGCCTTGAGGGGGGCGCGGGGTGTGGTGCCGAGGCGGGAGAACTCGGCGATGAGGCGGCGGGTGATGCCGGGTGCGAGCAGGGCGTCGCCCGCCGCGACGACCCGTACCGCCTCGGCGAGCTGGTCGGCGGAGGCGTCCTTGAGGAGGAAGCCGGACGCGCCGGCGCGCAGCGCCTCGTAGACGTACTCGTCGAGGTCGAAGGTGGTGAGGACGAGGACCCTGATGTGCGGGCGCTCGGTGGTGATGCGCCGGGTGGCCTCGATGCCGCCCAGCTCGGGCATCCGGATGTCCATCAGGACGACGTCCGGCGCGAGTTCGGCGACCTTGTCGATCGCGTCGAGGCCGTGCACCGCTTGGCCGACGACGTCGATGTCGGGCTGGGTGTTGAGCAGCACCGAGAAGCCCTGGCGGACCATCTGCTGGTCGTCGGCGATCAGTACACGGATGGTGCTGCTCGTCATGGACGCTTTTCTCCTGTCGTGTCCGGTGTCTGCTCCCAGAGCTCGCTGCCGGGTTCGCCGTTACGCGGAAGGAAGGCCACGACGGCGAAGCCGCCGTGGGAGGTCTCGGTCGCCATGAGGGTGCCACCGAGCATCGCGGCACGCTCACGCATACCGAGGAGCCCGTGGCCGGCGCCGGGGAACGGTGGGGCCTTGCGGGCGGGACGCGAGTTGATCACCCGTACCTGCAGGCCGCGCGGGAAGTGGGTGAGCTCCACCCGAACGGTCGACCCGGGCGCGTGCCGCAGGGCGTTGCTGAGCGCCTCCTGCACTATCCGGTACGCCGACAGTTCCACGCCCGGCGGCAGCGGGTTCACCTCGCCGTGGATCTCGGTGACGACCGCCAGACCGGCCGCGCGGGTGTTGTCGATGAGCGCGTCGAGACGGTCCAGAGTGGGCTGCGGGGCGTGCGGGGCGGTGCCTTCGGTGAGGGCCGCTATCCGGTGCGGGTCGTCGGGGTCGGCGTCCGGGTCGTTCTCCGAGCGCAGGACGCCGAGGACGCGGCGGAGCTCGGTGAGGGCCTCCAGCGCGTTCTGCCGGATGCCGTGGAGGTTCTCCTTCAGTTCCTCGGACGGGTTCTCCACCAGGTGCGGGGCGACCTGGGCCTGGATGGAGATCACCGACATGTGGTGGGCGACCACGTCGTGCAGCTCGCGCGCGATGCGGCTGCGTTCCTCCAGGACGGTGCGGCGGGCGCGTTCCTCGGCGGTCATGCTCGTCTGCTCGACGAGTTGGGTACGGGCCTCACGGCGGCCGCGCAGGGCGCCACCGAGGATGGTGACACCCGTGAACATCGCCAGCGCCAACGCGCCCGACGGCACGTAGTTCTGACCGCCGACCAGCCCCTGGAGGACGTACGTGGCCAGCGCGGTGAGGGCCAGCACCTCGACGGCCACGCGGGTGGGCAACCGCAGCGCGAGCAGGAACAGCACCATGGTGTGTGCGAAGATCCCGGGCCCGCTCCACGGCCAGAAAGGGGCGTCCGAAGTCGGGTTGGAGATCTGGTGTACGCGGGCGCCCATGGCCGCCACGGCCATGACCGTGGTCGACAGCCACCACGCCGGAACCGGCCACCACAGCGCGAGCGCCACCGCCGCTCCCTGCGCGGCCGCGCACAGCAGGCCGTACTCCATGCCCAGGCCGTACCCGTCGACCATGTAATCGGCGTTGGCCACCGTGGTGCCGAACGCGAACAGGAAGACCAGGCCGTGCGGCAGCCAGCGGAGCCAGACCGACGGGGGCAGTGGGTGCGACGTGCCACTCCACAGGTCTTCGCGCAGCATCTGTAGGACCTTGGTCAGCCGCTTCTCCACCGCACTCATCCGCACCACCCTAGGCATGACGGACCGCCTTGGTCTCCGTCTTATTCGACTGCCGCGTGCTGTCATGCCGCTGCGTGCCGTGAGGCTGCCGCGTGCCTGCCGATCGCCGTGGCCCTTGGGGCTGTTGCCGCCGCTGGACGCGCACCACCCGGGAGCCCCCGCGGGTACGGGGACGGCGGTTCTCGTACCCGTGGAAGGCGGCCCGGCAGACCAGCAGCGCCAGGGCGAACACCGGTAGCCAGGCGAGGCGGGCGGCCACCCAGCTGAGGTCGTCGGGGAGGGTGTGCAGGCCGGGGAGACGGCCTGCCGCGAGGCCGGTGGCGGTGGTCGCCATCAGCGCGGTCTGGTGCCAGAGGAACACCGTCATCGCCGAGAGGTTGACGAGGGCCACCGCCGCCCAGGCCATGGGCCGTCGCCGCAGCATGCGGCGGAGCGGGCCGCGCAGCAGCAGGGCGAGTCCGCACTGGGCCAGGCCGAAGGTGACGGCGGCCAGGGTGGGTGGGTTGAGGTTGGAGATCTGCGCGCCGGGGACGCCGACCATCGACGCCGGGTAGCCGGCCCAGATGATCAGGGCCGCCGTCGCCGTCGTACCCGACACCAGCAGGGTCCAGCCTGCGCGCGAGCGCTCCAGTTCGCCTCGGGTCCAGGCCGCGCCCAGGGTGTACGGGACCAGCCAGCCCGCCGCCAGGTTGATCCAGCCGAGGCCCTGGGGGCCGCCGAGGCCGAATCGGATGAGGTCCACGTGAAGGACGACGGCCAGGGGCCACAGCGGGTTGAGGCGGGTCAGCAGAGGTGTCGCTGCCGTCAGGGCGGCGAAGACCAGAAGGAACCACAGCGGGGACAGGGCCAGTTTCGCGAGGGTGTGGACCGTGTCGACGCTGGCGCCTGTGGCCAGGAGGGTGATCGTGACCGCCGTCCAGAGGGTCATGAGGGCGGCGACCGGGAGGAACAGACGGGCCAGGCGGGTGCGCAGCCATGGGGTGTACGTGGTGCCGTGGGCTCGGGCCGAGGTGTAGCTCTTCGTGGCTACGTGGCCGCCCACCAGGAAGAAGACGGCGAGGGTCTGGAAGAGCCAGGAGATGGGGGCCAGTTGGGGCATGTGCTGGAGGGGACTGGCGGCGTGGAGGGTGTTGCCGTCCGCGACGAGGGCGGTGACCAGCCAGTGACCCAGGATTATGCCGAGTATGGCGAGGGCCCGGAGGGCGTCCACTGCGCGGTCTCGGTGGGGTGGGGTGGCGGTGTCGATGTGGTGGGCGGCTCGGCGGATGGCGGCGAGACGGGATCGGAGGCGTTCGGTGTGGGTGGGTCGTGCGGGTGCCTTGGGGTGCACCCGACCTTCGGCCTGGTCGGGGTCCCCACCCGCGCCGTCCGTGCGGGAACCGTGGTCGGGTGTGGGTGGCCCTTCTGGGGGTTGGGCGTGATGGGCGGCTGAGGCCCGCGCTTCAGCCGCACCCCGGGCATTGACACCACTCCTGGCTTCCGCCCCAGCACCAGCCCCGACTCCCGCTGCTGCTCCTACTTCTGCTGCTCCTACTTCTGCTGCTCCTACTTCTGCTGCTGCTGGAGTTTGGGGAGTCCTGGGCGTGGGGGTGTGGTCACGCATGGGTTACCTCCGAGGGGGCGCCTTGGGCTATGCGGGCGAGGTTTTTCAGGGAGGTGGAGTTGGGGGTGAAGTAGCCGCTGTGGCCGGCGGGGCCTGCGGTGAAGACGTGGGCGCCGAAAGAGGGGGACGTGGGGTCGGAGCCGAAGCCGAGGGTGGTACCGAAGAGGTCGGTTCGGGTGTGGGGGACCATGCCGATCCAGTCGTCGGTGCCCCGGGCCGCCCATACGCGTGCCGAGGTGTGCAGGGCGGCCGCGCTGTCCGCGCCGGTGCCGGGGCTGCCGATCAGTGCCATGTCGTCGACGTCGTCGAGATCGGTGACGGCGCGGGCGCAGACGACCGAGCCGTAGGAGTGGCAGAGGAGGGCGACGCCGGTGGAGTCGCCCACCAGGCCTCGCAGTTCGCGTATGAACGTGCGGAGGTGAGGGGCCGCCCGTTCGGCTCGGGTGGGCGTGAGGACCGTTGCGCTGATGGTTCCGGGTGTTTCGTAGCCGAGCCAGGCGATCACCGCTGTGTCCGGGCCCGTGCGGTCGTACAGGGCCTGTGCGGCTCTGTGGAAGCGGTCGTATGTGTCCAGGCTCGTGTCAGAGCCCGGGACCAGGACCGCTATGTGGTCGGCCTTCAGCAGGTCGCCCAGGACTTCCACCGCCCGGCCGGGACCCCGGCCGTCGAACGTCAGGAGTTGCCGGGCAGGAGCCGCCATCCACCGGTCGGTCGCGGCCCGGCTTCGGTCGCCGTGGGCTTCGGCCATGCGGGCCGCCACCGCGGCGTTCTCACGGTTGGCCTCGTACGTCGACCGGAGGGTCGTCGGGGTCGGCGGGGTGAGTGTTGCCGGGGGCGGGGCGGGGATCTGCGGCCGGGCCTCGGCGGAGAGGGGGGCGATCACGGCCGTCGCCACCAGGAGGGCGAGCAGTGTTCGCCGTAGCCGGGCCGGCCAGGAGGGCCGGAACCAGGGTGCGGCGTGCCGGGAGGCGTCGGGTCGGGGGTCCGCCGGTGTGGGGGACGGTCGGGGTGGTTGTGCCGTCGGGCGTGGTTCCGTGGATGGCCGAAGGTCTGCCTCCGGCCATGTCGCGACCCCCATGTCACCCGCCCCTTCCCTTCGGGCCGCCCGTCCATCGGGCCGCTCTGGGGAAGAAGTTATGGATCGAGGCTCGTCGTCGGCGTCACGCCAGAGAGCTCATTCGGGATGTAGCCCTCAGGTATTACGGGTATCAGCGGGGAGGAGCCTGGACGGTGGCGGGGGGCCGTGTCAGGGCACCGTTCACCAGGCCAGTTGCGAGATTTCCTCCACCACCACGGCGCACGCGTCCGCCGCCGGGTCGATGAGGGGGAAGTGCCCCACGTCCTCCAGCAGGGTCAGGCCCACCACCTCGCCCGCCTTGGCCGCGGCGTCGGCGTACGCCTCGGCGACGGCCTGCGGGACGACGATGTCGGAGCGGCCCTGGACGAGGGCCGTGGCGATGCCGGTCGGGAGGAGGAGCGCGGGGTCGGCGTAGGGACGGCGGTCGGTGAACTTGTCCTGCCCGCCGAGGAGTTGGGTCGCCGCGCCGCCACAGACGTCCAGCTTCTCGGCCACGCCGAAGTCGGCGATGGGGGCCAGGGCGACGACTCCGCGCAGGGGGGCGGGGCGGGGGGTGCGCCACGGCGCGCCGGACGGGAGTACGTGGCGGGCCGCGGCCCAC
>NZ_LRTR01000252.1 GCF_001550375.1 Streptomyces europaeiscabiei
ACGGGTGGGCGCAGACCGGGCAGGCGCGGCTGGCCCCCTGGCCGCGAAGGCCTGTGGGGGCTGCGGGGGCTGCGGGGGCCTGCGGGGGTAATGGGGCATCGCCGCTGCCCCAGCACCCCCGTGTTCTCCCCCGGCGCCTCTACCCGAGCGTCCCCCACCGTCTCCCCCGGCGCCCTACCCCAGCGTCCCCACCGTCTCCCCCAGCACCCGGGCCGCTCGCTCCGTGTCCTCGAACGTGACGTAGAGGGGGGTGAAGCCGAAGCGGAGGACGTCGGGGTGGCGGAAGTCGCCTATGACGCCCTGGTGGATGAGGCGTTTCATCACGTCACCGGCGTCGTCGCAGCGCAGGGCGATCTGGCTGCCGCGTTCCGCGTGGGCGGTCGGCGTGAGGCACTCGACCCGGCCTTCGGGGACGTACGCCGATACGCAGCGCAGGAAGAAGTCCGTCAG
This sequence comes from Streptomyces europaeiscabiei, assembly GCF_001550375.1. Lineage (GTDB taxonomy): Bacteria > Actinomycetota > Actinomycetes > Streptomycetales > Streptomycetaceae > Streptomyces > Streptomyces europaeiscabiei. The sequence continues at coordinate 451 of NZ_LRTR01000252.1, forward strand.
GGCGAGAGACTTGGCGCGGACCGACTCGATCGTCACCCCGGCCCCGCTCACGACCCCGGTCCCGCTCACGACCCCGGCCCGACTCACGACCTCAGCCCCACTCGCGACCTCAGCCCCACTCACGACCTCAGCTCCGGCGTGTGTGGCGAAGCCGCCTCCCCTGCCGCCCCCGTACCAGACGTCAAGTGCCGCCTCCAGAGCCAGCATTGACAGGATGTCAGGCGTGCCGACCCGGCCCCGCGGCGCGCCCGTCGTCGGCTCGTACGACGGGTGCATGGCGAAGGGCTGGGCATGGGAGGTCCAGCCGGGGAGAGGGGAGTCGAAGCGGGGCTGGAGGTCTTCGCGGACGTAGAGGTACGCCGGGGAGCCGGGGCCGCCGTTGAGGTACTTGTAGGTGCAGCCGACCGCGAGGTCGACCCCGTGTTCGTCGAGGCCCACGGGGAGAGCGCCCGCGCTGTGGCAGAGGTCCCAGACGGCGAAGGCGCCGGCCTCGTGGATCGCCGCCGTCAGGGCGGGGAGGTCGTGGAGGCGGCCCGTGCGGTAGTCGACATGGTTGAGGAGTACGGCGGCCGTACGGTCGCTGAGGGCCGCCGGGACCTCCGCCGGGGTCACCGGGCGCAGTGTGCGGCCGGTCATGCGCGCCGCGGACTCGGCTATGTAGCCGTCCGTCGGGAACGTCGTCGCGTCGACCAGGATCTCGTCGCGGCGGCCGTCACCGTCCTCGTCCGCCATGCGTACCGCCGCCACGACCGCCTTGAAGACGTTGACACTCGTGGAGTCGCCGACCACGATCTGGCCGGGCGCCGCACCCACCAGTGGAGCGATACGGTCGCCGATCCGCTCGGGCGCGGTCCACCAGCCGCTCTCGTCCCAGGAACGGATGCGCAGTTCGCCCCACTCGCGGTACACGACATCCGTGAGCCGTCCGGGGACCGACACCGGCAGCGCGCCGAGCGAGTTGCCGTCGAGGTACACGGCGTCGTCGAGGACGAAGCGGGCGCGCAGGCCGGACAGTTCGTCGGCCGCGTCCAACTCCCTTGCCTGGGAGGTCAGTTCAGTGCTGAGTGCGGTGAGTTCAGACATGGGAGCGCGCCGTCCACAGCTCGGGGAAGACGTTCTTCCGGGCGCGCTTCTCCAGCCAGGCCACGCCGGCGGAGCCGCCCGTGCCGGCCTTGGAACCCATCGAGCGGCGGGTGGCGACGAGGTGGTCGTTGCGCCAGCGCCAGACGAGTTCGGCGACGTCGGTCAACGCCTCGCCGAAGCGGGCGAGTTCGTGGTCCGGGTCGCCGGAGTACAGCTCGGTCCACACCTCCTCGACCTCGGGGGAGGGCTCGTAGCGCTGGGAGACGTCACGGCGTACGACGGAGTCGGGGATCGCGTGGCCGCGGCGGGCCAGCAGCCGCAGGACCTCGTCGTAGAGGCTCGGCTCGTGCAGCGCCTTCTCCAGCTCGGCGTGGACGCGGGGGGCGCCCCGGTGCGGGACGAGCATGGAGGCGGACTTCTCACCGAGCAGGAACTCCATCCGGCGGTACATCGCCGACTGGAAGCCGGAGCCCTCGCCGAGGGCCGCGCGGTAGGAGTTGAACTGGCCGGGAGTGAGCTGGCCGAGGGGCTTCCAGGAGGCGTTCAGGGCCTCCAGTTCGCGTACGGAACGCTTCAGCGCGTCCTTCGCGGTCGCCACGTCGTCATTGCGGATCGCGGCGGTCGCGGTCTCCCACTCGTGCACGATGACGGTGAACCACAGCTCCATGACCTGGGTGGTCACCAGGAAGACCATCTCGCCGGGGTCGTCGGAGAGCGGGTGCTGGAGGTGGGTGAGAACGTCCGCCTGGACGTAGTCCTCGTACGGGGTGGTGCCCTGGAAGTCGAGATGCGGGGTCTCGGGCTCCGAAGCCTCGTGGGGCTGAGCCGGAAGCGACATCGCTGTCTCCTGCTGTGTGCTCCGGGTAGCGGTCCGCCCCTGCCGAATTCCGACACGGGGGCCCCGGTCCCCACCCGCATAGTCGGCGATACCACCCCCGCACCGCAAGGTCCGCCTGGTCACACCAGGCGGACCTGCACGAACAAGGCCTTCGGATCAGCCGAATGGGCGCGCCGCCCGGCCGGTGTGGGCCGCCCGGCCGGTGTCTGTGCAGCCCGGTCGGCCGGTGTCTGTGCAGCCCGGCCGCATGACGCGCCGCCCAGCCACCTAGCCGGGCCGCTCAGCCGCATGACCGCGCCGCCCACCCACGTAGCCGGGCCGCTCAGCCGCCGAGTGTCCGGGTGCCGTCAGCCGAGAGTCCGGGCCGTTCAGCCGAGTGTCTGTGCCGCCGTCGCGGAGGAGTCCTTCAGGAACTGGGAGCAGCGCTCGTACTCCTCCTGCTCGCCGATGTCTCCGGCGGCGCGGGCGAGGGCGTGGAGGGCGCGCAGGAAGCCGCGGTTCGGCTCGTGCTCCCAGGGGACGGGGCCGTGACCCTTCCAGCCGTTGCGGCGCAGGGAGTCCAGGCCGCGGTGGTAGCCCGTACGGGCGTAGGCGTACGACTCCACGACGCTGCCCCGCTCGTACGCGTCGTCGGCGAGCTGGGCCCAGGCGAGGGAGGAGGTGGGGTACTTGGCGGCGACCTCGGCCGGGGGTGTGCCGTTCGCGAGGAGCTCGCGGGGTTCCGGGTAGTCGGGGAGGTGCGTCGGGGGCGGGCCGCCGAGGAGGTTCTCGTGAATCGTCATGGGTTCCAGTCTGGCCCATGTGTGGGGTTGGGTCCGCCGGGTGGGGGGTGGGGGGCTGGAGCTGCTGGCCGGTAGAGGTTCGGTGCCGGGTGTCAGGACGGGATTCTCGCCCCCGCCGCCCCTACCCGTCCCATCCCCACCAGGGGCTGTGCCCCTTCGACCCCCGTGGGCGCCCAAGAGCTCGGGGAAGGCTGTGGGCGGGCGGGTGCGGGTCCGTCGTGGTTGCTCGCGCAGTTCCCCGCGCCCCTGGGAAAGCAGGGGCTGCGCCCCTCGCTTTCCCAGGATCGCTACTTCTCCGCCGTCTCCCCTGGCTGCGTGCCCTCCAGCGGCGGAGCCGTCACGCAGCCGTGTGTGCGGCATTCGGGGTGGTGGCAGTCGGGTGCGGGGCGGCGGACCGTGGCGTAGGCCAGGGCCGAGGCGATGAGGAGGGCGAGGGCGCACACGGGCATGGCGGTGTCGAAGGCGCTGTCGAACTGGGCGGGTGAGCGGTACGCCTCCGGGCCCATGCCGGCGATCAGGGGGAGCGCGGCCACGGCCAGGAGGCCTGCCGCTCGGGCGGCGGCGTTGTTGATGCCGCTGGCGAGGCCCGCGTGGTCGGTGGTGACGGAGGCGAGGACGGTGGCGGTCAGGGGGGCCACGAGGGTGACCATGCCGAGTCCCATGACCAGGAGCGCGGGAAGGACGTCGGTGGCGTACACGGCGTCGGGACCCACGCGGAGCATCAGCAGGACACCCGCCGCGCACAGCAGCGGGCCGACGGTGAGAGGGATGCGGGGGCCGATGCGTTCGCCGAGGGCGCCCGCGCGGGCGGAGAGGAGCAGCATCAGAACGGTGATGGGGAGGAGGGCCGTGCCCGCGCCGAGGGCCGAGTAGCCGGAGACCACCTGGAGCTGGAGCGCGGCGAGGAAGAAGAAGCCGCTGAAGGCCGCGTACACGAACAGGGTGACGATGTTGACCGCCGTGAACTGGCGGGACGCGAAGATGTCCGGCGGCATCATGGGGTCGGGGCGGTGGCGTTCGACGTGGATGAAGGCCACGGCCGTCGCCACGCCGGCGAGTGCGGTGACCGCGACCGCGATCGTGCCCGTTCTGGCCTCGATCAGCGCATACGTGATGAAGGCCAGGGACGCGGCTCCGAGTACGGCACCCAGGATGTCGAAGCCCCGGTCGTGGCTGCGGCCGTCCGCGGATTCCGGTACGTGGCGGGCGGCGATCGGGACGCAGAGGAGGGCCAGGGGCACGTTCAGGAGGAAGACCCAGCGCCAGCCGGGGCCGTCGACCAGCCAGCCGCCCAGGAACGGGCCGACGGCCGCGCCCATGCCGCCGAAGCCGGACCACAGGCCGACCGCCCTCGCGCGGTCGTCGGGGTGGAACGACGCCTGGATGAGGGCCAGGGAACCGGGGGTGAGGAGGGCGCCGCCGACACCCTGGAGGGCTCGGGCGGCGATCAGCACGCCGCCGTTCGGGGCGATGCCGCACAGGAGTGAGGCCGCGGCGAACCACACCACGCCCACGACGAACACCTTGCGGCGGCCGAAACGGTCGCCCAACGCGCCGCCCAGGAGGATCAGGCCGGCCAGGGTGAGCATGTACGCGTTGACGGTCCACTGGAGGGCCGCGAGGTCGGCGTCCAGGTCGAGGCCGATACGGGGCAGGGCGACGTTGACGACCGTCGAGTCCAGCATGGCCATGCTGGAGCCGAGCACCGTGGTCAACAGGATCCACTTGCCCTGGGGCGAGGCCAGGCGTACGTCGGCCATGGTCGGAATCATCCCGCGGCGGGGACGAATGGGCCAGGTGTGCGGGTGAGCCCGTCGAGCGGCACGTGCCCTTGGCTGTGAGGCCGGAGGGTGGGGGTGAGGCCGGACGGTGGCAGTGCAGGCGGACGGTGGGAATGCGGCCGGACGGTGGCAGTGCAGGCGGACGGTGGGAATGCGGGCGGACGGTGCGGGCGAGGGCGCGGTCGGTCGCGCGGCCCGGCGCTGACGGGGTGCCGTTGCGCCCACGCGTGCCGCCCCAGGCCGCACGACTGCCCACAGCCGGACCAGCCGACGGAGCTATCCCCGGTGCCCCCAGTACCCCCAGTACCCCCGGCCGCACGACTGCCCGCAGTCGCATGTGCGGCTGCGGGCAGTTGCGGTGGTGTCGCCGGGGCGCACCGGGCCGGGCGGCGGGGCCGTCCCGGGTCGGTTACTTGATCTTCGTGCCCGCCGAGCGCAGGTTGCCGCAGGCCTCGACGACGCGGGCCGCCATCGACGCCTCCGCGAGCTTGCCCCAGGTGCGGGGGTCGTAGGTCTTCTTGTTGCCGACCTCGCCGTCGATCTTCAGGACGCCGTCGTAGTTCTGGAACATGTGGGCCGCGACCGGACGCGTGAAGGCGTACTGGGTGTCGGTGTCGATGTTCATCTTGACGACGCCGTTCTCCAGCGCGGTACGGATCTCCTCCTCCGTCGAACCCGAGCCGCCGTGGAAGACGAAGTCGAACGGGGACTCCTTGCCGAAGCGGGCGGCGACGCCCTCGTTCAGCTGCTTGAGGAGGTCGGGGCGCAGGACGACGTTGCCCGGCTTGTAGACGCCGTGGACGTTGCCGAAGGACGCGGCCAGCAGGTAGCGGCCCTTCTCGCCCAGGCCCAGCGCCTCGGCGGTGCGGATCGCGTCGTCGACCGTCGTGTAGAGGGAGTCGTTGATCTCGTGGGAGACGCCGTCCTCCTCGCCACCGGTCGGGGTGATCTCGACCTCAAGGATGATCTTCGCGGCGGCGGCGCGGGCGAGGAGTTCCTGCGCGATGGAGAGGTTGTCCGCGAGGGTCTCCGCCGAGCCGTCCCACATGTGGGACTGGAAGAGGGGGTTCGCGCCGCGCGCGACCCGCTCCTCCGACACCGCGATCAGCGGACGTACGTAGCCGTCCAGCTTGTCCTTCGGGCAGTGGTCCGTGTGCAGCGCGACCGTGACGGGGTACTTCTCGGCCACGATGTGCGCGAACTCGGCCAGGGCGACGGAACCCGTCACCATTTCCTTGCTGTACTGACCGCCCAGGAACTCGGCGCCGCCGGTCGAGATCTGGACGATGCCGTCGCTCTCCGCCTCCGCGAAGCCGCGCAGCGCGGCGTGCAGCGTCTGGGTCGAGGTCACATTGATGGCCGGGTAGGCGAACTTGCCTGCCTTCGCCCGGTCGAGCATCTCGTTGTAGACCTCGGGGGTTGCGATGGGCATGGTCCGCTCCTTGTATGTGCGGGTGGCGTTGTGCTTACGAGCCCTGACCTAGGGTTGCGACGTCATCGTCGGCCCCATCCTTCCAGACGGGACCCGATGCTCCGGCCAGGGTGTCCAGAACTGTTCGGTAACCCCTGACCTTGGTGTTCTTATCTGCGGATGGGCCTCAATCGAGGCACGACGCGCTCAGTCGAGGCCCAGTTCGTCCTTGGAGAACGCGAAGCGGTACGGGACCCCTGCGCCCTGCTCGATCTTCTCGGCGGCGCCGGTCGCCCGGTCGACGATGGTGGCGACGGCGACGACCTCGGCACCTGCCGCGCGCACGGCCTCGACGGCGGTCAGCGGGGAGCCGCCGGTGGTGGAGGTGTCCTCGACGACGAGTACGCGGCGGCCCGCGATGTCCGGACCCTCGACCTGCCGCTGAAGTCCGTGCGCCTTGGCCGCCTTGCGGACGACGAAGGCGTCCAGCCTGCGGCCCCGCGCGGCGGCGGCGTGCAGCATGGCGCCGGCGACCGGGTCGGCGCCCATCGTGAGCCCGCCGACCGCGTCAAAGTCGAGGTCGGCGGTCAGGTCGAGCAGCACCTGCCCGACCAGCGGGGCGGCCTCACCGTCGAGGGTGACGCGGCGCAGGTCGACGTAGTAGTCCGCCTCCAGACCCGATGACAGGGTCACCTTGCCGTGCACCACGGCCTTGTCCTTGATCTGCTGCAGCAAAGATCCACGTACGTCCACGTCAGTCATGGCAGCCAGCTTAAGGGGCCCCTAATGTCCCCTTACCGGCTGTCCGTCTACAGGCGCCGCCAGGTCCAGGTCGTCGTGGCTTCGAGGGGGTCGATGGGGGTGACCAGGCGGGGGTGGGTGTTGAGGCCGTTCGGCGGGCCGGTCTGCGGCTCGACGCAGACGGCCTCCGCCTGCTCGTCGTAGAGCACGACCCACTCCTCGCGGGAGGCGACCTTCAGCTCCAGCCGTTCCGGCCAGGTGAGGGTGACGTCGACGCCACCGGGCATGCCGAAGCAGTCGTCCCAGGGGCCGGGCTTGGGGTCGAGGCGGTTGCCGGTGGGGAGGTGGTCCGCGCCGCGCTCCTCCTGCCAGGCGGGCGTGAAGTCGATCCGTACGTCCTCGCCGCCGCCGGCCAGGCTCCGGTTGAACCAGGGGTGCCAGCCGATCTGGGCCGGGAAGGAGGAGTCGTGTGCCTCCACGGACATGGTGAGGGTGAGGGCGTCCGGGGTGAGGGTGACCACCTGGGTGACGCGGCCGGGGTAGGGCCAGGGCTCGACGAGGTCGTAGGTGAGGACGGCCTCGGTGCCGCCATGGCTCGCGACGCGCCAGGCTCGCTCGCGGGTCGTGCCGTGGATGGCGTGGGGCGGGGCGTTGAGGGGCATCTGCTGCACACTGCCGCCGTCGCGGAACCGTCCGTCGCGGATCCGTCCGCACCACGGAACCATCGGGAAGCAGCCGAACCGCTCGCCCTGCCGCAGCAGTTCGACCCCACCGACCCTCAGGCCCGCCACCCGGCCACCGTTCCCCGGCGCCAGCACCGCCTCCGCGTCACCCGCGGCCAACGTGATCTCTTCGCTACTCACCCCTCGACCCTACTGGCCCACCCCACCGAGGAGTTGCCGGACCACGCTTCCCGTGAGGGGGCGGCACAGCGGAGAGCGACTTCGGCGGAGACGGGCCCGGGATGGGGCGTGCCGGCCGCACGGCGGTGTGGGTCGTTCTCCTCCACGCTGCGGCGTCGTCGAGTTCGATGACGTGCCTGGTCCGTACGGCGGTCAGGGCCCTCGGGCGGTGCGTCAGCGGCGTTTGCGGAGGGCGCGGGTCACGATGATGGCGGAGGCGACGGCGAGGGCGGCTGCGGGGGCCGCCCAGCGGAGGGTGGCGCTCGCGGAGACGGGTTCGGGGGCCGGGACCGGGGCGTACCGGCCGCGCGGCGGTGTGTGGTCGACCTCCTCCGCACTACGGCCGATCATCGTCCGGCGCGCGTGCGCGGCCTCCGCGGGCGGCTCACCCCCGGCGACGAAGTCCTCCTCGGCGAAGGGGTCCAGCGCGGACGGCGGGACCTCTGCCTCGAAGACGGAGGCGGGCGGCTCGTCCTCGACGGGGGCCGGGGGCTCGCCCTCCTCCCGACCTTGCTCGTCGGCGGCTTCACCTTGCTCGTCAGCGGCTTCGGGGGATTCAGCGCTTTCAGAGGCCACGTCGGCGTCAGCGGCACCCACGGCTTCGCGGGCCTCGGATCCGGAGGCCTCGGCTTCGGGGGCGTCGGCTTCGGAGGCGTCGGCTTCGGAGGCGTCGGCTTCGGGGGCCTCGGATCCGGCCGTGGGCTTCGGCTCGGTCTCGGCCGTCTTCCCCAGGTTCTCCGCGAACCGCCCCAGCAGCCGCGTCACCGCCGAGGACACCGAGTCGGCCGGCAGTTCGGTGATGCGGCCGTCGGCGGTGGCTGTGCCGGTGCAGGTGAGGGTGGTGCCCTCGGTGGCCGGGGTGAGGCGGAGGGTGAGGGTGAGATTCACGGCGCCGGTGCCGCGGGCCTCGGTGGCGTCGCCCTCCACGGCGTAGGAGCCGTCGTCCTGGGCGGTGACGCGGAGGGTGCCGCGGTAGGTGATGGTGTGACCGGCGACGCGTACCTTCACTCGGCCGGCGACGGGCGGGGTGCCCACGTCCTGCTGGAGCCCGGGGACCGCTCGGGCCACCCGTTCGGGGTCGGACAGCGCCTCCCGGAGGCGGCCGACGGGAACCGGAACGAACACCTCATGCTCCATGGAAACCGAGCCTACCCAGGTGGCACCGCGCCGCACCCGTACATACGCGTTATTGCTCGTATTCCGCCCCACGCGGCCCCACGCATCCCGCGCACCCCGCACGTCCCGCACACCCCTCGCGGATCCACCTGATCCATCCCGCCCGATACGGCCTATGCGGCTCATGCGGCTCATGCGGCTCATACGACCCATGCCACCTCGCGCCCCGCACGGCTCAGCCGGTGTACCTCGGGTGCACCAGCGTCGACGGCTGCAGGCCCCGTACTCGGTCGGCGGCGTCGAGGAGCGTGGCGCCGGTACCGAGGTCCGGTGATGGGCGTCGGCCGGCGTCGGGCCGGGTCGCCAGGACGAAGCCCCAGTCGTGGGGGGCGCGTGAGGTGTGGGCCGTGCGGTCGGGGCCGGTGACGAAGCCGGGGGCGACGGCGGTGACCCGGTAGGGCGTGGTGTGCAGCCCGGTGGCGCGGACGGTGGCGTCGACCGTCCAGAAGACCTGCCGCCGGGACGACACCGGGCCCGCGTGCACCACCATGCGGCCGTCGGGGGCCAGGACCTCACGGGCCAGGCCGTAGAACTCCTGCGAGTAGAGCTTGGTGCTCGCCGTGATGCCGGGGTCGGGAAGGTCCGAGATCACGACGTCGTACGGCTCCGTCGGGCGGACGCCGCGCAGCCAGGCGAAGGAGTCCTCCGTGAAGACGTGGACGCGGTCGTCGGCGTAGGCGTGGTCGTTGAGGGCGGAGAGGGCGGGGTCCGTGCGGGCCAGACGCACCACGCCCGCGTCGAGTTCGACGACGTCCACCCGGCGTACGTCGTCGTCGCGGAGCACTTCGCGGGCGGCGAGGCCGTCACCGCCGCCGAGGACGAGGACACGGGCATGGGGGCCCGCGTTCATGGCGGGGTGGACGAGGGCCTGGTGGTAGCGGTGTTCGTCGCGGCCGCTGATGCGCAGGCGGCCGTCGAGGAAGAGGGAGAGCGGGCGGCCGTCCCTGCCGCCGGTGAGGACGACCTCCTGGACGCCGGTCTGCAGCGCGACCCGTACGTCCTTGCCGTACACCGCCCGCCGGGCGGCGCGCTCGAAGTCGTCGACGTGTACGGCGGCGGCGGCGAGGAGACCGAGAACGGCGAGGTTGGTGACCAGGAGCAGCCAGCGGGCCCGGCGGGTCATGTCGTGGCGGAACAGGCCGAGGACGAGGGCGCCGCCGACGAGGACGTTCACCGTGCCGGTGAGCAGGGCGCCGGTGAGCTGGCCGAGCCAGGGCAGGAGGAGGAAGGGGAAAGCCAGGCCGCCGACCAGCGCGCCCACGTAGTCGGCCGCGAACAGGTCGGCGACCGCGCCGACCGCGTCCTGCCGGCGGATGCGCTGGATCAGCTCCATCAGCAGCGGGACCTCGGCGCCGATGAGCAGGCCGATGGCCAGGGAGAACGCGACGAGGAGGTAACGGGAGCCGCTCGCCCACATACCGCCCCAGTCGCCGGTCCAGGCGAACGCCGCGTACAGCGCCAGGGCGCTGCAGCCACCGACGAGGGCGAGGGCGGCCTCGATCGCGCCGAAACCGAGGGCCGCGCGGGGGCGGAGGCGTTTGGCGGCGAGGGAGCCGATACCCATGGCGAAGACCATGACCGAGAGGACCACGGAGGCCTGGGTGACGGAGTCGCCGATCAAGTACGAGGCGAGGGCGACGAGTTCCAGTTCGTACACGAGTCCGCAGGCGGCGCAGACGAAGACGCCGGCGAGGACGAGGAAGCGGCCGATTCCCGGGCGGACCGGTAACCAAGCCTGGGCACCGGGGCCTCCGTGGCCGCGCCAGGGGGGAGGGGCGCCGGGGGGTGCGGGGGCGTGCGGCTCGATCACTCCTGGCACGCTACCGTCACGGTCGCGCTCCGCTGGGTCACCCACACGGGTGGTCTGCGACGCTTCGCCGGGTGCCTAATCGCTCGGAGGTTCGGGTGCGTTGGCGGGTGCGGGTGCGTGAGGGCTGGTCGCGCAGTTCCCCGCGCCCCTGAAAAGCAGGGGCTGCGCCCCGTGCTTTCAGGCCCGCAGGGGCCTGGCCCTTCAGGGGCGCGGGGGAACTGCGCGAGAAGCCCCACCGGGCCCGCACCCGACCATTCACAGCGGCACCGACACCCTGACCCCGACCCTCGTTCTCGTCGCGACCAGTTGCCCGTCCTGGGGATACGCGTGCCACGTACGCCAGTGGACCTGGCCTTCGTGTCTCTGCGCGAGCATCGCCGTGAAGGCGTGGGGGCTGCCGGGGAAGACGCCTGCCAGGCCGTGGGGATGGTCGGAGACGAGGGCCAGGAGCTCCTGGGCGCGGCCGGCGAAGGAACCCGGTGACAACACCTCGACGCGGGCGGCGAATTCGTACTCCCAGTCGCCCACACGTTTGGCCACACCGAGCGGGAGGGGCGTGCTGGACCCCGGGATGCAGGCGACCGTCTCCGAACAGTGGCTGCCCTGCTCCTCCTCCAGGAGTACCTGGTGGGACGCGCCGAGCAGTCGCAACTGCAGCTTCGCACCGGTGAGTTCGAGATCGAGCGTGGCGAGCGCGGGCAGCGGTTCCCGCCCCAGGGCCCAGGCGAGGTCTGCCGCGCGCGTGTCGGTGTAGGCGGTGTTCAGGGTCGTGAGCATGGATCGGCTCCGCAGCGACGCAAAGAGAAGAGGAGTGGGTCCGGCGCACCCCGATCGGCACCGGGAATCGTGGGCCCGGTCAGCCAGGTCGGGTGAGGACGACGTCCCAGTCGGTCCGGTCAGCCGCGTCAGGCCTGCCGGGAGGGACGTCCGGGGGCTGCGTTGGCGATTTATAGGGAATCATGAACTGTGGCGCCACCACAGCGTTTTTACCCAACTTGACGTGGTTTCCATCCCCCCGAGGGCTGCCCAGCTCAACTGTTCAACCAGGCGTACGCCCTGTCGGTCGACATGCTTCCCGCGCGCCCACCGAGCCGGGCGCGCGAACCCCGGGAAGCGCCCACCGGACAACCGGGCCCAACCGGCGTACTCAGGCGTGAACAGAAATCACACCCGTGCGCCGCCCGAACGTGCAGCGGGCATGCGGGCATGCGGGCATGCGGGCACGGCTAGCCGGGCGTCTGCCCCGTCCGGTCGGCATCACACACGCGAGCGCCCGCCGGGAGGTTCGTCCCGGCGGGCGCTCGTGTCGTGGAGCTCGGCTGCCCCGTGTCAGCTGCCTCCACCGCATCCGCCCCCGCCACCACCACCGCAGGAGGAACCGCCACCGCAGGACGAGCCGCTGCTGCTGCCGCACGACGACGAACTGCTGCTGCCGCAGGACGAGCCACCGCCCCCGGACGACGAACCTCGGTCGTCGCCCGACGAGGAGTGGGACGACCCGCTGTCGCCGACGCCCGCGGCGCCCAGCACCCACCAGCTGTTGTCGCTGTTGCTCGAGCTGTTGCTCGAACTGCTGCCGCTGCGGTGGGCACTGCGGTGGGCGCTGCCGCCTCCGCGTCCGCCCGACGAGCGGCGACGTGCGGCCGCCCGCGCCGCGCGCGTCCTGCGGTGGCTGACGACACCGATCACCGTCATGAGACCGACCACCGTCACCAGGATGAAGCCGATCACCGCGATCGCGTTCATGGCGTCACCCTCCCCTCTTTCGTCTGAGTCCCCCGAAGCGACCCCCCGTGGGTGCCTCGCTCACTTGTGTGTCGCGGGATTCCCCCGCCACCGACCGCTCAAGCAGAGTTGAGCAAGTCCAGCGCTTGTCGGTACGAATCGGTCCAGAGTGCGAGGCAGACGAACGGCAGAACGCCGAGCGTGTGGAGCACACGACCACCGCTCAGTCCCCTCCGCCGCCGCAGCCACCGCCGCCGCAGGAGGACCCGCCCCCGCACGACGCACCACCCGACGAGCCCCCGCCGTCCGCCCACCAGCTGCGGCTGCGGCGCCCGTCGCGACGGACGGAACGCCTGCGGGTTCTGACGAGGATCACCGCGATGACAACGGCCCACACTCCCCAGGCGATGAACACCAGTCTGAGGTTTTCGTCCACTCCACCCCCGCCCCTCTCCCTTTCCGCGTCGCGCGGTCGTGGTCAGCTTCCGCCGCCGCCGCAGCCGCCGCCACCGCCACAGGAGGACCCGCCCCCGCAGGACGAGCCACCTCCGCACGACGATCCACCCGATCCACCGGACGATCCGCCATTCGCCCACCAGCTACCGCGCCGCCCTCGGCGCCTGGCAGTCCTGCCGGCTCGGACGGCGACCGCCAAGCCGATGAGGAGCACCACTCCCATGGCCACGAGTACCAGGATGAGGTCGTTCTCCACGATGGCTCACCCTCCCCTCTTGCTTGCCTGTGTCCCCCGAAGCGACCCCCCGTGGGTGCCTCGCTCACTTGCGTGCCGCGGAGATGCCCCCGCCGCGGACCGCTCAAAGCCGAATTGAGCAAGTCCAGAGGTTTGTCGGCTGTGCGGCGTTCAGCTTCCGCCGCCGCAGCCACCACCGCCGCCACCGCCACCCCCGCCACAGGAGGAACCGCCGCCACAGGACGAGCCACCCCCGCAGAACGAGCCACCGCTCCCGTGGTGGGACGACCCGCCGTCCACCCACCAGCTGTGCGAGCGCCGACGGCCCCGCTGCGAACCGCGACCGGCCTTCGAGACGGCGCTGATCAGAATGACCGCGCCCATGAAGAGGAAGAAGAAGACCTCCATCTCGGCACCTGCCTTTCGTTCCCCCTTGCAGACCCCCCGTGGGCCGTGCGTGACGTGGGGATGCCCTCGCGTCTCATCGCTCAAAGCCGAGTTGAGGAAGTCCAGAGGTTCGGCGCAGGATGACGGCCATGACCTCCAGCTCAAGCCCCGCCCGCACCCCTCGTCCGCCGCTCAACCGGCGGCTCGCCGAGTTCGGGACGACGATCTTCGCCGAGATGTCGGCACTCGCCCTGCAGACCGGGTCGATCAACCTGGGCCAGGGTTTCCCGGACACCGACGGCCCCGAGGAGATCCGCGAGGCCGCCGTACGGGCGTTGCGCGACGGCCGGGGCAACCAGTACCCGCCGGGGCCGGGCGTTCCCGAGCTGCGCGCCGCGATCGTCGACCACCAGCGACGGCGGTACGGGCTGGCGTTCGACCCGGACACGGAGGTGCTGGTCACGGCGGGCGCCACGGAGGCCATCGCGGCCGCGCTGCTGGGGCTGCTGGAGCCGGGCGACGAGGTGGTCGCCCTGGAGCCGTACTACGACTCGTACGCGGCCTGCATCGCGATGGCGGGCGGGACGCGCGTACCGGTGACGCTTCGGCCGTCCGAGGGGTCCGGTGAGGGAGTCGCGGAGCGGCGCTTCCGGCTGGATCTCGACGAGCTGCGGGCCGCCGTCACCGACCGGACGCGGCTGCTGTTGATCAACACACCGCACAACCCGACCGGCACCGTCCTCACCCGTGCGGAACTGACGGCGATCGCCGAGCTGGCCGTCGAGCGGGATCTGCTGGTGGTGACGGACGAGGTGTACGAACACCTGGTGTTCGACGACGCCGAGCACGTTCCACTGGCGACCTTCCCCGGTATGCGGGAGCGGACCGTCACCATCGGGTCCGCGGGCAAGACCTTCTCCTTCACGGGGTGGAAGGTGGGCTGGGTGACGGCGGCGCCCGCGCTCGTGACGGCCGTGCGCTCGGCGAAGCAGTACCTGACGTATGTGGCGTCCGGGCCGTTCCAGTACGCCGTCGCCGAGGCGCTCGCGCTGCCGGACAGCTACTTCGAGGCGTTCCGCGCGGACATGCTGGCCAAGCGGGACCTCCTGGCGACGGGGCTCTCGGACGCCGGTTTCGAGGTGTTCCGGACGGCCGGCACGTACTTCATCACCACCGACATCCGCCCCCTCGGCGAGACCGACGGCTTCGCCTTCTGCCGTGCGCTGCCGGAACGGGCGGGGGTCGTCGCCATTCCCAATGCGGTCTTCTACGACCACCGGGAGATGGGCGCCCCCTTCGTCCGGTTCGCGTTCTGCAAGAGGGACGACGTTCTCCACGAGGCCACCAGCCGCCTGCAACGCCTGGCGTTCTGAGCGCACACCTCGGGTGCGTGGAGGCGTCGATGCCCGGCCTGTCCTTCGACCGCGGCTTCAGGTCGGTGGCAAGAAAGAGGCACAGGTTGTTAGTTGAGGGCCGTGTTCCTGCTTGTGCCTGATGCCAAGAAACCACGGGCTCCGAACTGCCAGGACCCTCGTCCACGAGCTGGGCCAGAATCCCATGTGAGCCGGTGAGGAGAACGATCGGCCGTTAGGTTCGCGGACATGGCCACTCGCACAGCAGCGCCACCGACGGCGCCCTCCACAAGCTCAGTGCCCCTCGCGATCAGCGTCCGGGACTTGCGCATGCGTTACGGAGCACGCGAGGTGCTCGACGGCGTGGACCTGGACGTGCGGCGAGGGGAAGTACTGACGCTTCTCGGGCCCAACGGCGCGGGAAAGAGCACCACGATCGAGATCCTCGAGGGGTTCCGGCGCCGGTCCGGCGGTCAGGTCAGCGTGCTGGGAGCCGATCCGGACGACGTCTCGGACGCCTGGCGCTCCCGGATCGGGATCGTCGTCCAGTCCTGGCGGGACCACGCACGGTGGCGGGTGGGCGAACTGATGGAGCACTTCGCCCGCTACTACCCGAACCCGCGCAGCCCGGGGGAACTGCTCGACGCGGTTGGTCTGACCGCGCAGGCGAAGCAGGAGTGCCATCGGCTGTCGGGCGGCCAACGCCGGCGGCTCGACGTCGCCCTGGGCATCATCGGCCGCCCGGAACTGCTCTTCCTCGACGAACCGACCACCGGATTCGACCCCGAGGCACGGCGTGACTTCCACAGTCTGATCGAGCGACTCAGCGAGGCGGAGGGCATGACCATCGTGCTCACCACACACGACCTCGCTGAGGCGGAACGGCTTTCCGACTCGATCGCCATCCTGGTGGGCGGTCGGCTCATCGCCTCCGGCCCCGTGGAAGGACTCGCCGCAGAGATCCAGGCCGACGCCGAGGTCCGCTGGATCCAGGACGGCGAACGCCGAAGCCGGCTCACGGCCGATCCTTCACAGGTGGTGTGGGAGCTGCACCACGAGTTCGACGGTCCCATACCCGGCCTGGAGGTGCGCCGTCCGACGCTGGAGGACACCTATCTGGGCGTGCTGCGTCAGGAGAACGCATGATCAGCCGTCAGTCCGTTTCGGTGGGCCTGCATCGTGGGCGCGTGGAACTCCGGCAGATGACGCGCAGCCCGCGTGAGTACGTGGGGCACCTCACCAATCCGGCCTTCTTCCTCCTCACGGCCTCGCTCCAGGACGGCACCATCCCCGGCAGCACCGTGGACTCGTCCCGCATGGTCGTCGCGGGCGGCATCGCCTCGATGCTGCTCTTAGTCGCTGTGTCCTGGCTGCCCCAGCAGCTGGCCAACGACCGTGAGGACGGCACGATGCTGCGCCTGCGCGGTACGCCCGGCGGCCTGTCCGCGTACATCGTCTCGAAAACGCTCACGGTCACCGTGGTGGCCACTTTCTGCGCTCTGCTGCTTCTGGTCGGCGGTGCGTTGTTCACCGGTTCCGGCTTCCCACGCACGCTCGCCCAGTGGAGCACGCTGGTGTGGGTACTCGCCCTCGGGCTGGTCGCCCTCGCCCTG
This sequence comes from Streptomyces europaeiscabiei, assembly GCF_001550375.1. Lineage (GTDB taxonomy): Bacteria > Actinomycetota > Actinomycetes > Streptomycetales > Streptomycetaceae > Streptomyces > Streptomyces europaeiscabiei. The sequence continues at coordinate 16,743 of NZ_LRTR01000252.1, forward strand.
CTCGGAGCAGCCGTGGGCGCATTGCTCCCCAACCCGCGCCAGGCGCTCGCGTTGGTGATGATCCCCGTGCTCGGTCTGCTCTTCGTCTCCGGTGTCTTCTTCCCGGTCACGAGCATGCCCAGGTGGCTTCAGATCGTCGGTGAGATCTTCCCGCTGAAGTGGATCGCGCAGGGCGTCCGGTCCTCGATGCTCCCCGACAGCGCACTGGTCGCCGAGACGGCTGGGAGCTGGCAGCACTGGGAGACCGCGGGGGTGCTGGTCGCCTGGATCGTCGTCGGCCTGCTGATCACCCCGCGTCTGCTGCTCAGAGCCTCACGCCGGGAGTCGGGCAGCCGCCTTGCGGCCCGCCGCGAGGCGGTCGGGCAGCGCTCCTACTGATGGAACGACCGATTTCGACGGAGGGATTGGCGACCGCTGTGGCCACCTCGAACAACACCAGCATCATGTACCCGGTCATGCCGACCGACATCGGGCAGGTCCTGCCCTTCGGCCGTCTGCTTCAGCGCCGTGGTTCGGGACGGCTGTGGATCGGCCAGTCCCTGCGGCTGGACACCCACCAGATCTTCGCGGCCCTGGCAGGCACGGGCGTACGGGTGCCCATGGGCAGCGGCGTGACGCTCGCGCCCCTCCGCCATCCCTACGACGCCGCCGTCCAGGCGCGTTCCGTGGCCGCGCTCTCCGGTACTCCCTATGTCGCGGGCATCGGTCCGGCGACACCCGAGTTCCAGCAGTCGCTGCTGGGCTCGGCGTACGGCAAGCCCCTCACCGCCATGCGTGAGTACGTCACCGTCATGCGCGGCCTCCTCCAGGGCGAGGTGGTCCGCTACGAGGGTGAGTACCACTCCCTGGAGGCGCAGCTCTTCTCCTTGGAGGCGCCGCCGGTCGAGATCGGCCTGGGGGTTCTGCGACCACGCATGGCAAGGATGGCGGGCGCGGTCGCGGACATCGCGGTGACGTGGATGACACCCGCGGGGTACATCGGGGACACGCTGCTGCCGGCCCTGGCCGACGGGGCCGCCGAGACGGGACGCAAGACACCGCGCGTGGCGACGGTCGTCCATGTGGCGGTGGCCCGCCCGGGGCGCGACATCCGTCTCACCGCCCTGTCCGGAGCGGGCGCTCATCTGCGCGCCGAGCACTATACGGACATGCTGCGGCGCGGCGGTGTGGAGGCCTATCCGGACAACCCGGAGGCGGGTGCGGACGCGCTGGTCGAGGCGGGTGTGTTCGTCACCGGAACGCCCGACGAGATCGCGGCGGAGCTCGACCGCTACCGGCGCCACGGTGTCGACGAGGTCGTGCTCAATCCGGCCGGAGTCCTGAACACCGAGGGGCTCGGCGCCACCATGACGGACCTTCAGGACATCTTCGCCGCAGTGGACCGGCGCCGTGGCTGAGTTCATGAGCGGGGGCGCACACGCCGGGGTGTCGGGAGGCACGCCCCCTGCTTTCGGCGCCCGGAAGCTGCTGTTCGTCGGGACCGGCGCCATCGGCGTGATGTTCATGCCGATGTGGGTCAATTGGGTACGGACGGCCTACCCCGACATCGAACTGCGCTGCGTGGTGACGCGCTCCGCCGAACGGTTCGTCACCCGTGCCGCGCTCACCGCGTTCGCCGGCGCCGACGTGCTCCAGGACGTGTGGTCCGACGAGCCGGAGACCGGTGCCCGGCATGTCGAACTGGCTCACTGGCCCGACGCGATCGTAGTGCATCCGGCGACATTCAACTTCGTGGGCAGACTCGCTGCCGGCGCCGCCGACACGCCTGTCCTGCTTGCTCTCCAGTGCACGAGCGCACCCATCGGTATCGCCCCGGCGCTGCCGCCGGGCGGGGCCGGCTCCCCGGCGTACAGACAGCATGTGGAGACGCTGGAGAAGCGCTCCAACGTGGTTGTGGTCCCACCACAGCCCGGCTTCAGCGTGACGACCGGCCGTATGGACGCCTCCGTGGCCACGCCGCTGCCCGAGGTCTTCCGCGCCGTCGAGAGTCTGCGAACGCGACACAGTCGGGAGGCGGCCACCGCAACCGCCGGTCCCCCGCAGGGAAGCGCCCGGTGACGGCCACGAGGGACGGCGTGGTGGGTGAGTTCGCCGAACCCCCGGTCGAGCAGTTCGCCACCGGCTTCCAGCGCACGTCCGTACACCGAGTCGACAACGGCTATGTGCTGGTCCGCAGGCCGGGCAGCCACCGGCCGACTCCGCTGAAGCTGCCCCCTTCGGAGGCGCTGGCCGCCCTCCGGGCACTGCGAACCGCGGAGGTGCGCCTGGTCCTCCCGGAGGCCGTGGACGACTCACTGCACTACCTCGTCCCGGGGACCGGCGTGGCGGCCAAGCTCTCCGTGCCCGGTGCCTGCAACATTCCGAACGCGCATGTGGCTTCCGCACTGCACGGGACGGGCGTGGCGCTCAGGCGACTGCACGCCGAGATTCCCGTATCAGCCGGCCGGGCCGGCCCGCCCGGCCCGGCCCGGCTCGCCGCCTGG
>NZ_LRTR01000253.1 GCF_001550375.1 Streptomyces europaeiscabiei
GGGGCTCGCCCGGGTCCACGAGGACCGGGAGCGGGTCGCGGAGGCGGAGCGGCGGTATGCGGAGCGGTACGGCAGGGAGCCGCGGCCCAACCCGCTCCGCGTCGTGATCGAGATCGAACTGACGGGGGCACTGGGGCGCGGCTGACGGTCACCGCCGGCTTCCGGTTGACCTTTTTTCGGACAGATGAGCGGGCGGGCGGGCCCGCACCGATACCGGTGGACATCCCGAAATGTCCCCGCAAGCCTGCAGCGGCGTCACCGTGTTCAGGTCACGGTGACGCCGCTGCTGGGGGGAAGCGCCTGAGCGATGTGAAACGACGGGGGATCGCTTCAGGCACTGCGGGGGGTGGCTGATACGGCCGTGGAGGCCGGGGTCTCCGGCTCGGCGAGCCGGTGGTCGCGCTGGTCGAGATTGACGAAGACCATCCCGTACCGGACGGCACACCGCACTGGCTGCGGCGCGCCGCGCGGTCGCCGCAGACACCGGTACGCCCGGATGTCCTCGTCCTCGTCCCGGGTCACCACCACCGGTTCGCCGAACACGGTCACCATCAACGAGTCACCGCTGTGGGGGATGGCGGTGGCCAGGTCGATGAAGTGCCAACCGGAGCGGTAGGCGGTGGCCATCTCGCGCCGGAAGGAACGGTCGTCGGGAGGAGTCGTCATATCAGGCCTGCGCAGTCTCGTCCGAGTCCTGTGGTGCCACCGGCCAGATACTGTCGGCAAGCAGGGTGGCGTCCACCGACTCCACCGCCGCCCCACCCCAGAAGCTGTCCGCAGGCGCGTCGCTCCTCGCAGCGGAGTGGGTGCTCACCACTCCGAAGGCCATAACGGCGGAGAAGGCGGCGACAAGCACCGAGCGAAGCAATCCCTTACGCATAGTCGGCTTCGTCCTCACTTGAAGGTCCCCTCTTCCCCCGTCACCTATGACGATGGCTCATTCGGGCACGTCATGGCCACATAATCGGTGCATCATGTTCCTGCATGTTCAGGACCCTGGGGGGTGGAGATTTGGCAACAAGCTGGGCGAAAGGCACACATCCCCACGCGGTGACCGAACTGTGTGAGGACGGCGGCCTTCTCTACGCGAATGCTCTTCGTGCGGGACGTATCGCCCGTACGGATGTGGAGACAGCTCCCTGCCTGATGGAGTTCGGTCTGCTCCAGCCAGATCCCGACGACGCGAACTGGCTGCGCCCGACTCCCCCGTCTGCGGCCCTGGCCCAACGGCTGCACCCGCTGGAACGCGAGATCACCGAGCGTCGGCGGCTGACCACCGAGCTGGCCGAGACCTTCGAGCCGTTCATGGCCCTCAGCGCCCGGGCGATCAGCGACACACACTCGATCACGGTGCTGGAGGGCAGCGACCGGATCAACGCCGCGCTCGACCTGGCCACGTCCCAGTGCCAGAGCCAGATGCTCACGGTCCAGCCGAGCGCCAGCCGCCCCGAGCGCAGGATCGTTCAGGGGCTGGAGCGAGACAGACCTCTGCTCGAACGTGGTGTGAGCATTCGAACGCTCTACCAGCACACCGCCCGCTACAGCCCTGCGAATCTTGCGTACGTGGACCAGGTGGCCGGCAAGGTGGAGATACGGACCATCGACGAACTGGTCGAACGCCTCATCGTCTGCGACGAGACCGTCGCCTTCATACCCACCCGTGACGACCGGCAGGTCGCCCTGGAGCTCCGCCACCCCGGCCTGGTCCGCTATCTGATCAAGGTCTTCGAGTTCATGTGGTCCCGCGCGGTCCCGCTGAACGCCGGCGCCCCCTATGAGACTGCATCCGACGGCATCACGGAGATCCAGCACTCCATCGCCAAGCTCCTCGTCGAGGGCCACGTCGACGAAGCCATCGCCCGGCGCCTCGGCATGAACGTCCGCACCTGCCGCGCCCACATCGCCAAGCTGGCGACGTCGCTGGGCAGCGGCAGCAGGGCTCAGCTCGGCTATCTCATAGCCCAGTCAGGGATGCTGCAGCAGGAGAGCTGACTGACGTGGGGGATGGGTTACACGGGGCCGACGAGGGTCACGAGCACGGACCAGTGGAGTTGTGCGAGGCGGGGCTGGACCTGTATCGGCAGGCACTGCGCGAGGGCCGGATCCCGGCAGAGGACTCCGATCACGTGCCCTGCCTGCTCGGCTTCGGGCTCCTGCACGCGGACGCCAAAGACCCACGGTGGCTGCGCCCGCCGGCACCAGCCCTGGCCCTGCCGCGACTGCTGCACGAGAGCGCCCGGGACATCGCCCGGCGGCGACACGACGAGGCCCGGCTGGCGGAGGCGTTCGAACCACTGCTGGCACTCGACGGGCTTCCCGAGTCGGTCACGGAGGTTCGGGACATCGGTCTGCCGGCCGGATTCGACCGGATCAACGAGGCCATAAGCGTGGCCATGGACGAGGCCCGCGACGAGTTGCTCACCATCCGCTCGTAGAGGGCCGCACCGACGCCGTCATCGCGGCACGTCTGGGCCTCAACGTCCGGACCGCCCGCCTCCACATCGCCAAACTCGCCGCCCTGCTGGGCAGTGAGAACCGCGCCCAGCTGGGCTACCTCATCGGGCGGTCGGGGATTCTGGAGCAGGAACCGGAGTCGTAGGGGAGGGCACGGCGGGCAGGTCGTCCGGTGGGGTGGAGCGGGGTGGGCCGTCGAGGCCGGCCTCGGCGATGCGGACGCCGAGCTGGGTACGACTGGCCGCGCCGAGCCGCTCGGAGAGGCGGGCGATGTGGGCCCGGCAGGTGCGCACGCTGATGCCGAGCCGCTCGGCGACCACCGCGTCCTGGTGGCCCTCCGCCAGCAGCGCCGCGATGGACCGCTCCCGGTGGGTGATGCCCGCGACCCCGGTCGACGGGAGGGACGCGGCGAGCGGGACGCCGAGACGCCACAGCCGTTCGAAGACGGTGACCAGGTACTCCACCAGCGCCGGGTGGCGGATCTCCAGGGCCATGGTCCGGTCGGCGTTGGCGGGGATGAAGGCCACGGTGCGGTCGAAGACGATGAGGCGTTCCACGACCTCGTCCAGGGTGCGGGCCTCCGCCGACTCCCCCATCAGCTCCATGTAGTTGTGCAGGCCCTGCCCGTGCCGGGCCACATGCGTGTACAGGTCCCGCATGCGCACACCCCGGCGGCACATCGCCAGCGCCCGGTGCAGCCCCTCGCGCAGCTCGTCCTCGCGCCGGATGCCGCCCGGCTGCACGGTCAGCACCTCCGAGGTGCAGCGGTCGGTGGCCTCGTCGATCGCCGCCCGGATCCGGGCCAGCCCGTCGTGCACCCTGATCGCGTTGCTCTCCGCCGGCTGCCTGCCCCGGGAGCTGCCGAGGCCCGCGTACCACTCGACGGCGTCGACCGCCGCGCCCATCCGGGCCTGGCTGGCGCTGACCTCCGCGTGGACACCACGCAGCAGCCGGGTCATGACCTCCTGCGGGGAGGTGGGCACCAGCCAGCCCATGTCGTCGGGGTCGGGGTGCAGCAGGGCGAGGTCGAGCAGGCAGGGCACGGGGTCGGCGTCCGCGCGCGGGACGCGGCCCCGCCGTACGGCTCTGGAGTACACGCGGTCCCCGGCGGCGCAGAGCCGGTCGGCGCCGTGCGGATGCTCCTCGTTCGCGTGCCCGGCCATCACCCATTCACCCCCGGTTCCAGCCTGTTCGCAGCGCAACTATGCGCGGCCCACAGCGGCTCCGCAACACGCCATCACCATCGTTCCGCCCCTGTACGTACCACTGCATTCCGATATCTCCACCCCTCAGGCAGTGCGCTCTGCAACAAGCTGAAGTTGGTGCGGGCGGAGGCGTGCGCACCCGCCGCGGGGCGGGCTCCCCGAGCGGGGCATGACGCCGCTGGGACGCCGTCCGGACGTGGGACCGTCGGCTCCCCCGCCCGGCCGTACTTCAAACCCTCCGTTTCCGCAGGTCGCGATCGCCCCCGCAAGCCGCCGGAAATGTTCCGGTGATCCGGGTGTTACGGAGCGCGCCTACCGTCGGGCCATGGCGGACATATTTGACTCGTACGCGTTGGCCGACGCGTGGGACGAGATGTTTGAGCGGCCGGGTGAGGTCAGGGCCGCCTATGAGCCGGTGCTGGCGGCACTGCAGCCCATCGAGCCGGCCGAGCTGCGGTTCAGGGCGGACCAGATGGCTCGCGCGTTCACCGACCGGGGCGTGACGTACGCCTTCGCGGGCGAGGAGAGACCCTGGCCGCTGGACCTGGTGCCTAGGATCCTGGACGCCCTGGAGTGGGATCTCATCCAGCGCGGAGTGACCCAGCGCGTACGGGCGCTGGAGGCGTACCTCGCGGACGCGTACGGGCCGTGCCGGGCGTTCGAGGACGGGGTCGTGCCCTGGCGGCTGCTCCTCAACTCCGCCCACTTCCACCGGGCCGCGCACGGTGTGGAGCCTCCGGGCGGGGTCCGTATCCATGTCGCCGGCATCGACCTCGTCCGGGACGAGGCGGGTGACTTCCGGGTGCTGGAGGACAACGTCCGGGTGCCGTCCGGGGTGTCGTACGTCATCGAGAACCGGCGTGCGATGACCCGTGTCTTCCCGTCCCTCTTCGCCGAGCAGCACGTCGTGCCCGTCGACGGCTACGCGCAGCGGCTGCTCGCCGCGCTGCGGGCCGCCGCGCCCGGCGGCATCGGTGACCCGCGCGTCGTCGTCCTCACCCCCGGCCCCAGCAACGCCGCCTACTTCGAGCACGCCCTGCTGGCCCGGCTGATGGGCGTGCAGTTGGTGGAGGGGCACGATCTCGTCTGCCGGGGGAACCGGGTGTGGATGCGGACGACCCGCGGGGAAATGCCCGTCCATGTCGTATACCGGCGCCTCGACGACGACTTCCTCGATCCCCTCCACTTCCGGCCCGACTCGGTGATCGGCTGCCCGGGGATCATGGGCGCCGCGATGGCGGGGAACGTGACGCTCGCCAACGCGGTCGGAAACGGCATCGCGGACGACAAGCTGCTGTACACCTACGTCCCGGATCTCATCCGCTACTACCTCCGTGAGGAACCGATTCTCCCGAACGTGGAGTCCTTCCGGCCGGACGAGCCCGGGCAGTTGGAGGCCGTCCTCGACCAGATCGACCGGCTCGTGATCAAGCCGGTCGACGGGGCCGGCGGGCAGGGCATCGTCATCGGACCGAAGGCGGACCGGGAGACGCTGGAGCGCACCCGGGAGGCCGTGCGGGCCGATCCGCGCGGCTGGATCGCACAGCGGCCGGTGGCGCTGTCCACCTCCCCCACCCTCGCCGGCGAACGCATGGCCCCGCGCCACATCGACCTGCGGCCCTTCGCCGTGAACGACGGGAGCGACGTGTGGGTGCTGCCCGGCGGGCTGACCCGGGTCGCCCTCCAGGAGGGAAATCTCATCGTCAACTCCAGCCAGGGCGGCGGCTCCAAGGACACCTGGGTGCTCGCCGAGGGGCCCGCCGAGCAGCGGGGCGAGGAGACCGGCGGACCACTGCTGGAGAAGGCGCCGCGCCAGCTCGGACCCGACGGCACCCGCACGGTCGTGCAGGAAGGGGCCCAGCAGTGAACGACGTGATCCTCTCCCGGATAGCCGAGGCCCTGACCTGGACGGGACGGTACGTGGAGCGGGCCGACGCCACGGGCCGCATCCTCGACGCCTACCTCCACCGCCTCCTCGAAGACCCCTGGCGCGACGAGGACGTGGCCTGCCGCTCGCTGTACGCGATCCTCGGTGTGGACGCGCCCGACCTGCACTGCGACATGCAGCAGGTGCTGGACCAACTGGCCTTCGACGCCCGCTCGACGGGCTCCATCGAGGGGGCGCTCGGGGCCGCGCGGCTCAACGCCCGCAGCGCCCGCGAGGCCGTCTCCTCCGAGATGTGGGAGTGCCTCAACTCCACCTGGCACGCGCTCGCCGACCAGCGGACGGCCGCGCGCCGCACGGGCGGCCCGTACGCCTATCTGGAGCTGGTACGACGGCGTGCGGCCCTCTTCTTCGGGCTCGCCGACTCCACGATGAGCCGGGACGACAGCTGGCGTTTCGTGGTGCTCGGCCGCAGCCTGGAGCGGGTGGACATGACCGTACGGCTGCTGTCGGTGCGGGTGCTGGACGCGGCGCACGCGCCCGACTGGCCGACCCTGTTGAGCGCGAGCGGCGCCGACGAGGCGTACGCGCGCGTGCACGGCGGTTTCGGCGACAGCCCCAAGGTCGCCGAGTTCCTGCTGCTCGACCGGGACTTCCCGCGCTCGGCGCTGCACGCGCTGACCACGGCGGAGGAGTGCCTGGCGGCGCTCGGCCGCCCCCGCCAGGACCCGGCCCGCCGCCCGATCGGCGCCCTGCGCACCCACCTCGAATACCTCGACTCCGAGTCCCTGGAAGCCGGGCTGCCGACACTGCTGCGGGATCTGCAGCAGGCGTGCATGGCCTCCGCGGAGGCGGTGGCCGAGAAGTTCTTCCCGTACCAAGGCCCCGTCGAGTGGGCCCAGGAAGGCGCGTGAGCAATCCCGATGACACCTCCACCCCCCGTGACGCCCACCGGCCCCGCCACCAGGGCGACCCGGCGCCTGCGCATCCGGCACATCACCCGCGTCGCGTACGCCCAGCCCGCGGCCTCCTCCCACAACGAGGTCCGCATGACCCCGCTGACGCTCCCGGGCCAGACCACCCTGGACGCCCGGGTACTGGTGAACCCCTCGACGCCCACCTGGTCGTACTGGGACTACTGGGGAACCCAGGTCACCGGCTTCGACCTGATCGAGCCCCACTCGGACCTCACGATCACCGCGACCAGCCTGGTGGAGACGGCCCCGCCCGAGCCGCTGCCGGACGCGCCGGCGTGGGAGGAGGTCCGCCGGGCGACCGCCGACTCGCCTCTCCTGGAGTACCTGACCGCGACCGGCCGTACGACGCTCCCGGCCGGGCTGCTGGACCGGGCACGGGAGGCTTCCGCCGGGCTCGACGTGCACGGGACGGCGACCGCGGTGGCGTCCATGGTCGCCGACCATGTCTCGTACGTGCCGGGCGCGACCGGGGTGCACACCAGCGCGGCCGAGGCGTGGGACCAGGGGGCCGGCGTCTGCCAGGACATCGCCCACCTCACCCTCGGCATGCTCCGCGCCCTCGGCCTGCCCGCCCGCTACGTCTCCGGCTACCTCCACCCCGAACGCGAGGCCGAACTGCACCGCCCCGTCGCCGGCCAGAGCCACGCCTGGATCGAGTACTGGGCCGGCGACTGGACCGGCTACGACCCCACCAACCGCGTCCCCGCCGACGAGTCCCACGTCGTCGTCGGCCGAGGCCGCGACTACGACGACGTGACCCCGCACAAGGGCATCTACCGGGGGGTGGCCGGGGGACCGCCGGAGGTGACGATCGAGTTCACGCGGGTGGCTTGAAAGGGGTGCAGGTAATCCTGGCAACCCTGACAGCCCTGACAGCCCTGACAGCCCGCGGGGCCGGGTGATCCCCGGCCCAGTAGTGGCCTAGTAGTCCTCCTCCTGCTCCTCCCGCGCGTAGTCCGTCAGTACGCAGCCCGCCTCGCCCTCGTCCTGCCGGTAGGTGTTCGGTATGTCCACGCCCGGTTCGCAGACGAGGTAGAGCAGGCCCGCGTCCAGGAGGGCCTTGGCGTTCTCCTCGTCGTCGGCGTCGACGGCGAAGGTCATGCCGACCATCAGGCCCGTGTCGTCGGCGATCTCGGAGTTCGCCACGTCCTTCTGGAAGTCGCCCAGGCTGCTGAAGTGCAGGAAGTCGACGTCGGTGTCGTCATTGACGTCGCAGTCGCCGGCGCTGTCGACCGCGTAGCTGACCTGGGCGCGGAACTCCAGCAGCTCGTCGCCCACGTAGTAGTCGGTGTCCTGGCACCCGACGTGCTTGTCCAGGAAGAGGGCGACCGCCTCCCTGTCCTTGGCGACGGGAAGCATCTCGCCGTCGTCGCCACAGGCGGAGACGGTGAGGGCGAGCAGCAGGGCGCAGGCGGACGCGGTCAGGGCGGACGGCGTACGACGGGTACGGGCAGGGGTGCGCAAGGGAGGGGTCCTCCGGGGATCTGGGTGAGCGTGAGGGAGGGTGTGGGGGGTGGGGATCAGGAGGCCG
>NZ_LRTR01000254.1 GCF_001550375.1 Streptomyces europaeiscabiei
GGGGGGGGGGGATCAGGAGGCCGGCAGGGGGGCGGGGGCGAGGAGGGCCGTCTGCCGGGTGTCGCCGCGGCCGGTGGGCTGCGCGGCCGAGAGCGCCGGCGCCCTTCCGGTGGGCCGTGTGGCGACAGGCACCGATCCGGTGCGTCGCGCGGCGGCTGTTCGCGCACGCGACGTACGTGTGTCCCAACTGCTCTGCGGCATGCGACAGTCGTCCCCCGTGATCACGACATGACAAGCCGTAACCCTAGACCATGGAAAATCCGCACAGCAGTCGAGGGCCGTCCCGCACGAATGCACCGCCCGGCCACAAAAAGCACGGCCCGGCAGGGTCACCGCCCGGCCGAGGCACTGGCGGCGGCCCTGCCGGGCCGGGGAACGTGGGGCGGTCGGGGCTAGCCCAGCTTGGCCGCGTCGCACTCGGCCTTGAAGTCCGAGGTGCAGATCTGCTTGACCGTGTAGATGCCGTCGGCGACGACCGTGTCCTCGATGTTGGACTTGGTCAGCGCGACCGGGGGCACGAGCTGGGCCGGGATCTTCTTGGTGGTCGGGGAGTCGACACTGTCCTTGGCGAGGGCGTCGAACTCGATGGAACGGCCCTGGACCTTGGCGACGGCCATCTCTGCGGCGGCGCTGGCCTGCGTCGGGAACGACTTGTACACCGTCATGTACTGGTCGCCCGTGAGGATCCGCTGCACGGCGTCCAGGTCGGCGTCCTGCCCGGTGACCGGCGGCACCTTGGAGACACCGGCGGTCTTCAGCACGTCGATGACGGCACCGGCGATACCGTCGTTCGCGGCGTACACGGCGTCGATGTTGTTGACGCCGAGCTTGGTGACGGCCTTCTCCATGTTCGCCTTGGCGACGACCGGGTCCCAGTCCTTGGTGTCGAACGTCTCGGAGATCGTCACCTTGTCCTGGAGCTCGGAGAGGGCGCCCTCCTTGAACATGGCGGCGTTCGGGTCGGTGGGGGACCCGTTCATCATGACGATCTTGTTCGCGGCGCTGTCGCCCAGGTCCTCCACCAGCGAGCGGCCCTGCACCTGCCCGACGAGCTCGTTGTCGAAGGAGACATAGCCGTCGATCGGGCCCTCGGCCAGCCGGTCGTAGGCGATGACGGGGATGCCCGCGTCGTCCGCCTTCTGCACGGCCGGCGCGATGGTCTTGGAGTCCACGGCGTCGACGATGATGATGTCGACCTTGTCCTGCACCATCTGCTCGAGCTGGCTGTTCTGGGTCTCCGGGTCCTTCTCCGCGTTGGCGTACTTGGTGACGCCCTTGTTGTCGGTCAGCTCGGCGATCTTCTTCTTGATGTTCGGGTAGTCGAACTGCTCGTACCGCTTGGTGTCCTTGTCGGGGAACAGCACGCCCACCGTGATGTCGTCGCCCTTCGTGGGGCTCGCCTCCGCGGTGTCGCCGACGTCCACGACCCCGCAGGAGGCGAGGGAGAGGGCCGCGGCAGAGGCGGCGAGGGCGGTGGCGGTACGGCGCAGAGCAGTGGTGCGACGACGTATACGAGTGCTGGGGGTGTTGCTGGTGGTACGGGCGTTCACATCAAGGGCCTTCCGGGCGTGGGCGCAGCGCAACTGCGACCCATGTGGCTGAAAGCCAACGTGGTGATCACCTCAGCGTCAAGAACTAATCACTTAACGAGATGACAACAGCCTTGTGTGGTCTCGGTGTGAAGAGGGTAGAGCAAAGGGCCCCCGCTGTCGCCGCTCGGCCTGCACGTGACACGAGCCAACGGCTGCCGCCGGAGGCCGCCGACGGTCAATGGTCCTTGCGCGACCGGGCGTTGGGAGTGAGGGGGGTCGCGGCGGGGGTGGTCGAGGGGACGGTGCGCGGGGTGGCAGGTCAGCGCGGTGACCGTCCGCCGCCCCTGGGCGGGCG
>NZ_LRTR01000255.1 GCF_001550375.1 Streptomyces europaeiscabiei
CACAAAGCCACCCCGGCTTCGCCCCGGCCCCCGGCGTAGGCGGTGGCGGCGGCCCGCAGCGCGGCATCCTCAACGTGGCCCTCGGCTACCGCTACCCGCAGGGTGCCGTCCTCGGCATCGACCCCGCGACCGCGGTCGTCCCGGAACGCCTCGACCTGTCCGGCGAACCCGGCAGCAGGGCACCCCACATGGCGGTACGGCATCGGGGTGAATGCGTCTCCACCCTGGACCTCTACGAACGCTCGCTGGTCCTGCTCAGCGACGCCGACGCCGACGCCGGCGCCGACTCCGGTGCGGACGCGGTCGCCGACGGACCCGGCAACTGGCACGAGGCCGCCCTCCGCCTCGCCGAGACGATGTCCGTACCCCTCGCCTCGTACCGCTTCGGCACGGGACCCGATGCCGAGCTGACGCCCGAGGGCGACAGGGACTGGGCGGCGGCCCACGGCACGGCGCCCTCGGGTGCCGTGCTCGTCCGGCCCGACGGGTTCGTGGCGTGGCGGTCGCCGGGGGCGGTCCCGGACGCCGAGTCCGCACTCCGCGACGTCCTGACCATGCTGCTGGGGACGGTCTGACCCTCGCCGCACCCCAGCCGGCCGGCTCCGGGAGACTCCGGGGCCGGCCGGCTGCGTCATGCGGCCGCATCGCCTCGGCATCGCGTCCGCACCACCTCCGCGTCGCGTCCGCCGTGAACTCGTGTGCCGGGCCGGGCGGGTTCACCCGAGTGATCGTCTTGAGTGGTGACGGGGACACGGTGGGCTGACGGTGGATCACGTCGGGGGCGGGTCAATCCAGCTGACGGAGCGTCGGCTGCCCGCCCGTCGGCGGAAGGATCGTCAGATGCGCTCTGCTCGCATGCTCATGGCCACCGCGGCGGCTGCGGCCGTCCTCACGCTCGGCGCGCCCGGCGTCGCGTACGCGTCCGGGGGCTGGGACACCACGGACTCCTCCTCCAGCGAGGAGCCCGGCAAGGACGGCCACGAGGCGCCGCGCGGTGACATGCACACGGGTGGCGGCGCGCCGACCACCGTGACCGACAACGGCTGGAGCAAGCCGGACTCGGAGACCACCAAGGACGGCGAGCAGGGCACGGCGTCCGGCACCGCGCAGCAGGACACCGGCTCCGGCACCGCGGCGAAGCAGGACGAGAACTCCTGGAGCGGGCAGCAGGGCGGGGAGTCCTGGAGCGGCAAGCCCGAGAAGCCCAGCGGTGGGGTGCACACCGGTGGCGGCGGTCTCGCCTCGCCGACCGTGACCGCCGGCGGGCTCGCCGTCCTGGCCGTCGCCGCGACCGGTCTGTACGCGGCGCGCCGCAAGAAGACGGCGGGAAGCGCGGCCTGACCGTGCCCGGCGCGACA
>NZ_LRTR01000256.1 GCF_001550375.1 Streptomyces europaeiscabiei
GCGTGGCGGCCCGGCCGGTCACCCGTGCGGCGCACCGGTCACCCGCGCAGTGCATACGAGTCGCGCGCCGGAAGGGGCGGGCTCAGGATCGAGGCACGCCGACTTCGCGCCGACGTCGCGCCGACGTCACGCCGATCCGGCCGACGTCCGTCCGTCCCCGCCCCCCACCGAGGAGATGTACGCAGGATGACCACCACCTCCGAACGTCTTACGGAGACGCTGAAGCGACAGGTGTCGCAGCGGGTCTCCCAGTCCGTCTTCGACGGCTCCCGGCTCCGTGTCGTCCTGCTGGTGGACGTCTACGACGGGGCCCAGCAGCAGTTCCTGGAGGCGTACGAGCAGCTGTGCAACCAGGTCGCGTCCGTCCCCGGGCATGTCAGCGACCAGCTGTGCCAGTCCATCGAGAACCCCTCCCAATGGCTCATCACCAGTGAGTGGGAGAGCGCCCCGCCCTTCCTCACCTGGGTGAACAGCGAGGAACACGTGCAGATGGTGAAGCCACTGCACAACTGTGTCCGGGACACCCGCTCGCTGCGCTTCCACATCGTCCGCGAGACCGGCGGCCCGGCCGTGGACGCCGAGCCCGGCAAGCGCCGGCTCCAGACGTCGCCCCGGATCGGTGACGGCCTGATCCGGCACGCGCTCACCTTCACGGTCAAGCCGGGCAGCGAGGAGAAGGTCGCCAGGATCCTCGCCGACTACGCCGCACCGGAACCGAAGGTCGACGACACCACCCGGCTCTGCCGCACCTCCCTGTTCATGCACGGCAACCGGGTGGTCCGCGCCGTCGAGGTACGGGGCGACCTGCTCGCCGCGCTGCGGCACGTCGCCCGGCAGCCCCAGGTGCGGGCCGTCGAGGAGGCCCTCAACCCCTATCTGGAGCAGGACCGGGACCTCGACGACCCCGACTCCGCCCGGGTCTTCTTCACCCGTGCGGCGCTGCCCGCCGTCCACCATGTGACGGCCGGCCAGGAGAGCCCGGACGCCGTGCGGCACGCGCTGTACTACCCGGCCCGTGAGGGCGCCGGTCTGCGGCTGGCCGAGTTGCTCGCCCGGCAGGACGAGGCGGCGGCGGACGACCCGCAGGGGCCGGTGCTGCGCAGCACGATCTTCCAGCGCGACGACATCGTGGTGCGGCTGGTCGACGTACGCGGCGGGATCGACAACGACCCCGGCCCCGTGCTCGGTCTCACGGACCGTGCCCGCGCGGCCGAGCTGACCGCGCTCCTCGACGGCGGTGCGCTCGGCGCGAAGGGTTCACCGAAGGACGGCGCGCCCGCCCGGCTGCTCACGGTCGCCCGCATGGAACTCGTCACCGACCGCCGGGCGCCCGACGCCTGACCCGCCGGCACCCGGGCCGTGACGGCCCCGCTTCCTGCCGGTGCAGCACCTGTCCGATGCAGCTCATGTTCGGAGGAACGTCGTGATCAATCGCCATCCCGGCATCGTGGATGTCAGCGAGGTCGAGCCCAACACCCGGCGCGGCGGCGACCTGCGCGCCATGCTGACCCCCACCACCGTCGGCTCCACCAGCGGTTTCATGGGCGTCGCCATCGTGCCGCCCGGCGACCGCATCGCCGAGCACTACCACCCGTACTCCGAGGAGTTCATCTACGTCATCTGCGGCCGGCTGGAGGTCGACCTGGACGGCGAGCCCCATGAGCTGCGGCCCGAGCAGGGGCTGCTGATCCCCGCCCACATGCGCCACCGCTTCCGCAACGTCGGCAAGGTGGAGGCCCGCATGGTCTTCCACCTCGGCCCGCTGGCCCCGAGCCCGCCGCTCGGCCACGTCGACACCGAGGACGCGAACGGCGTACCGATCCCGGTGGAGGCGGCCCACTCGGGTGCGGGACGGGCGGCCGAACGGCCTCAGGTCCGCTCATGACCAGGCGCGTGGCGGTCACCGGCATAGGCATCGTCGCTCCGGGCGGCATCGGTGTCCCGGCGTTCTGGGACCTGCTGGCCGACGGTCGCACGGCGACACGCGGCATCACCTTCTTCGACCCGTCCGGGCTGCGTTCGCGGATCGCCGCCGAGTGCGACTTCGACCCGGCGGCCCACGGACTGGACGCGGAGCAGATCGCCCGCTGCGACCGGTACATCCAGTTCGCCCTGGTGGCCGGTGAGGAGGCGGTACGGGACTCCGGTCTCGACCTCGCCTCGGAGAACCCCTGGCGGATCGGGGTCTCCCTGGGCACGGCGGTCGGCGGCACCACCCGGCTGGAGCACGACTACGTCCTGGTCAGCCACGGCGGGCAGCGCTGGGACGTGGACCACCGGGAGGCCGGTCCGCATCTGCACCGGGCGTTCGCGCCCAGCACCCTCGCCTCGACGGTCGCGGAACGCTTCGAGGCCCGCGGGCCGGTGCAGACCGTCTCCACCGGCTGCACCTCGGGGCTCGACGCCGTCGGGTACGCCTTCCACACGATCGAGGAGGGCCGGGCCGACATCTGCATAGCCGGCGCCTCGGACTCGCCGATCTCTCCGATCACCATGGCCTGCTTCGACGCGATCAAGGCCACCTCCCCCGACAACGACGACCCGGCCCACGCCTCCCGCCCCTTCGACGCCAACCGCAACGGGTTCGTCATGGGCGAGGGCGGAGCCGTACTCGTCCTGGAGGAGCTGGAACACGCCCGGGCCCGCGGCGCGCACGTGTACTGCGAGATCGGCGGCTACGCCACCTTCGGCAACGCCTACCACATGACCGGGCTGACCACCGAGGGCCTGGAGATGGCGCGGGCCATCGAGGACGCCCTCGACCACGCCCGGATCGACCGCACGGCCGTCGACTACGTCAACGCGCACGGGTCGGGCACCAAGCAGAACGACCGGCACGAGACCGCCGCCGTCAAACGGACGCTCGGCGCGCACGCCTACGACACACCCATGAGCTCCATCAAGTCCATGGTGGGCCACTCCCTGGGCGCGATCGGCGCGATCGAGGTCGTCGCCTGCGCGCTGGCCCTGGCCCACCAGGTCGTCCCGCCCACCGCGAACTACGAGACCCCGGACCCCGAGTGCGACCTGGACTACGTCCCGCGCGTCGCCCGCGAGCGGCGGCTGACCAACGTGCTCTCCGTGGGCAGCGGGTTCGGCGGCTTCCAGTCCGCGGTGGTCCTGAGCCTGCCGAGGGAGGAGAGGACACGATGAGCGAACGGCGTCCTCGGCGCGCGGCCGTCACCGGAATCGGCGTGGTCGCGCCCAACGGAACCAGCACCGAGACGTTCTGGAAGTCCACCAGGGAGGGCATCAGCGTCCTGGACCGGGTCACCCGCGAGGGCTGCGAGCACCTGCCGCTGCGGGTGGCCGGCGAGGTCCGCAACTTCGACCCGCCGTCGGCGGTCGAGGAGCGCTACCTCGTCCAGACCGACCGCTTCACGCACTTCGCGATGGCCGCCGCCGACCAGGCGCTCGACGACGCCCGCCTCGACCGGCCCGAGACCGACGCCGCGCCGTTCTCCGTGGGCGTGGTCACCGCGGCCGGCTCCGGCGGCGGTGAGTTCGGGCAGCGGGAGCTGCAGCAGCTGTGGTCCAAGGGCAGCCGCTTCGTGGGGCCGTACCAGTCCATCGCCTGGTTCTACGCCGCGACCACCGGCCAGATCTCCATCCGCCGCGGCTTCAAGGGCCCCTGCGGGGTCATCGCCTCCGACGAGGCCGGCGGCCTGGACGCCCTGGCGCACGCGGCGCGGGCCGTGCGGCGCGGCACCGACGTGATGGTGGCCGGCGCGACCGAGGCGCCGCTCGCCCCCTACTCGGTGGTCTGCCAGCTCGGTTACGAGGAGCTGAGCACCGTCGCCGACCCGGACCGCGCCTACCGTCCGTTCACCGCCGCGGCCTGCGGATTCGTGCCCGCCGAGGGCGGCGCCATGCTGGTCGTGGAGGCCGAGGGCACGGCCCGGGAACGGGGCGCGCCCGTACGGGCCCTCCTGGCGGGCCACGGGGCGACGTTCACCGGCGCCTCCCGCTGGGAGGAGTCCCGGGCGGGACTCGCCGAGGCGATCCGGGTCGCCCTGGACGAGGCCGGCTGCGTCCCCGAGGAGATCGACGTGGTCTTCGCCGACGCCCTCGGTGTACCGGCGGCGGACCGTGCCGAGGCGCTGGCGATCGCGGACGCCCTCGGCGCGCACGGCACCCGCGTCCCCGTCACCGCGCCGAAGACAGCCATCGGCCGGGGCAACGGCGCGGCGGCCGTACTGGACGTCGCGGCGGCGGTGCTCGCGATGGAGCACGGCGTGCTCCCGCCCACCCCCAACGTCTTCGACGTCTGCCACGACCTCGACCTCGTCACCGTCGGCGCCCGTGCCGCCGAGTCGCGCACGGCGCTGGTCCTCAGCCGGGGACTCATGGGGTCGAACTCGGCGCTGGTGCTCCGGCTCGGCACCGGCGATCCCTCCTGACCATCCCGCACCAGGCACCACCCACGCACCACCTACGCACCAAGGAGAACCGCATGAGTGACCGCATCACCGTGGAAGAGCTGTCCGAGCTCATGAAGAAGGCCGCCGGGGTCACCGTCACCCCGGAGGAGCTCAAGCAGCGCATCGAGTCCGGCTTCGATGTCATCGGCATCGACTCGCTCGGTCTGCTCGGCATCGTGGGCGAGCTGGAGAACCGGTACGGCACGCCGATGCCGCCGGACGCGGAGAAGAGCCGCAGTCCCCGGCAGTTCCTCGAACAGGTCAACGGCGCGCTTCTGGCGGGTGCCTGAGATGGCCGGGCACACGCAGAACGAGATCACCATCGGCGCTCCGGTCGACCTGGTCTGGGACATGACCAACGACGTCGCGAACTGGCCCCGGCTGTTCAGTGAGTACGCCAGCGCCGAGATCCTCTCCGAGGAGGGGAACCGGGTGACGTTCCGGCTGACCATGCACCCCGACGAGAACGGCAAGGTGTGGAGCTGGGTCTCGGAACGGGAGACGGACCGCGAGACGCTCAGCGTGGAGGCCCGCCGCGTCGAGACCGGGCCCTTCGCCTACATGAACATCCTGTGGGAGTACGAGAAGGTCCCGGGCGGCACCCGGATGATGTGGACGCAGGACTTCGCCATGAAGCCGGACGCGCCGGTCGACGACGACTGGATGACGGACAACATCAACCGGAACTCCAAGGTCCAGATGGCCCTGATCCGGGACCGCATCGAGAAGGCCGCCGCCGAGCAGGGTGCCGCGCCGGGCCTGACCGACTGAGCGACAGCCGACCGAGCCGGACGGAGAACACCTCATGCACCAATCCCTGATCGTCGCCCGGATGACCCCGGGCGCCGCCCCGGACATCGCCAAGATCTTCGAGGAGTCCGACCGAGGGGAGCTGCCGCACCTCATCGGGGTGTCCCGGCGCAGCCTCTTCCAGTTCGACGACGTGTACCTCCACCTCGTCGAGTCCGAGCGGGACCCCACCCCCGCCATCACGAAGCTGGCCGGTCACCCGGAGTTCCGGGGCATCAGCGAACGGCTGTCGGCGTACGTCAGCGCGTACGACCCGGCGACCTGGCGTTCGCCGAAGGACGCGATGGCGAACTGCTTCTACCGGTGGGAGCGGGACGGCCGCTCCTGAATCCGCCGCCGGCCGCCGGGCACGTGAGGACCACGTGCCCGGCGGCCCGTGCGATCAGCCGGGCACGTGGCAGTCGAAGGCGTGCAGATACGCGTTGACCGGGCGTACGTCGTCGATGACCAGCCCCGCGTCCGTCAGCCTGCGGGTCATGCTCTCGGTGGTGTGCTTGGCCCCTCCCACGTTGAGGAGCAGCAGCAGGTCCATGGCGGTGCTGAACCGCATCGAGGGCGTGTCGTCGACGAGGTTCTCGATGACCACGACCCGCGTTCCGGCTCCACCCGCCCCGATGACGTTGCGCAGCAGCCGGGCCGTGCTGTCGTCGTCCCACTCCAGGATGTTCTTGATGACGTACACATCGGCCCGGACCGGGACGGCCTCGCGGCAGTCGCCGGGGACGACGCGCATCCGGTCCGCGAGCGCGCCGCCCGGACGCAGCCGCGGGTCGGCGTTCTCCACCACGCGCGGCAGGTCGAGCAGGATGCCGTGCAGCGACGGGTGCTTCTCCAGCAGGCTCGCCACCACATGGCCCTGGCCGCCGCCGATGTCGGCGACGGACGAACTCCCCGACAGGTCGAGGAGCTCGGCGACGTCCCGCGCGGACTGCACACTGGAGGTCGTCATGGCTCGGTTGAAGACGTCGGCGGACTCCGGGGCGTCCTCGTTGAGGTAGACGAAGAACTCCTTGCCGTACAGCTCCTCGACGACGTTGTGGCCGGAGCGCACCGCCTCGTCCAGCTTCGGCCAGGCGTCCCAGGTCCACGGCTCGGTGCACCACAGGGCGATGGCGCGCAGGCTGTGCGGGTCGTCCTCGCGCAGCAGCCGGGACATGTCGGTGTGCGCGAACGTCCCGTCCGGCCGTTCGGTGAAGACGCCGTAGCAGGACAGGGCCCGCAACAGCCGTCGCAGCGGCTTCGGTTCGGCCTTCACCGCCGCCGCGAGGTCCTCCACGGCCTGCGGGGTGTCGTCGAGGGCGTCGGCGACCCCCAGCCGGGCGGCCGCGCGCAGGGCGGCGGCACAGGCCGCGCCGAACACGAGTTCCCTGAACCGCATGGGGGGCGGCGGTGACGCCTGGGCGCCCTGCGCCGTGTGCGCGGCCTGGGTCTGTGGGGTCGGAGCGGGGGGTGGTGCCTGTGCCGTCCCTCTGGTCTGAGCGGTCGTCATGTGACGCCCTCTTTCTTCGAGTTCATGAGCGACCGGCCTGTCAGCACAGTCCCGCGGGCTTGGACGCCCGACAGGTGTTGCCCGTGAAGGTGTTGCCCTTGCCTGCGGTGTCCGTGTTGACGATGTCCGCCGGGGAGTTGGCCTCCAGCAGGTTGTCGGTGATCCGGTTCCGCTCGCTGGTGGTGCCCACGAAGCTCTTCCAGACGACGATGCCGCCCGACAGCGGGGAGGCGCCGGCGTTCCCCGTGATCCGGTTCCGGGTGACGAGGGTGTCCTCGGTGCCGGTCAGCACGATGCCGATGCCCTGCAGGGCATCCAGCCGCGCGGTCTTCGGGCAGGACTTGTTGTTCCGGTCGATGAGGTTGTCGCGCACGGTCAGCGCGCCGGCCCTCGGCTTGTTCTCGTCGCCCACGACGAAGACGCCCGCGCAGTTGCCGGTGAGGTGGTTGTCCGCGACGGTGAGGTTCCGCAGGCGCCGGACGGTGAGGCCGATCCGGTTGCCCTCCAGGCGGTTGTGCGCGACCACGGTCCCGCCGCTGTCGGTGGCGCCCTGCTCGGCCTTGATGGTGTTCGCGAGGAACAGACCCGCGTCGCCGTTGTCCCGGGCGGTGTTCTTCCGGAACACGCCGCGTACCGAACGCTCCTGGGCGATGCCCCACACGCCGTTCTTCACCGCGGTCACGTGCCGCACGGTCAGCCCGTCGGTGTCCTGGGCGAACACTCCGGACCCGGTGAACCCGGTGACGGTCAGGGCGGCGACGGTGACGTCCTCGACCTTGCTGTTCTTGGTGCCGATCACGCAGATGCCGTTGCCGTCGGCACAGCCGCCGGCGGCCTTCGTCGCGGGGGGTGAGACGACCGTGCCGCGGCCCATGCCGCGCAGGGTGATCCCGGGTGTGCTCACCCTGACGCTCTCGCGGAACTTGCCGGAGGTCACGAGGACGGTGTCCCCCGCCGCGGCGGCGTCCACCGCCTTCTGGATCGACTGCCCCGGAAAGACCACATGGGTCCGGTGGTGGGCGACAGCCTGCGGGGCGGCCCCGAGCCCCACCCCGATGAGTGCCGCGATACATGCCATGGAGGCGATATGCCATTTCGTCATATTCCGCAAGATATGACCACATAAGGCTCGAACTGGCCCGATAGTCCATCCGACGGCGTGTCCCGCCCATCGGCTCCCCTCACGGGACGGGGCGGGACGTCACGGCGGTCCGCGGTGGGGCCGGCCGGGCCGGGCACCGGCCGGACGGCAGCGGGTGACTACGCCACCGCCGCGGTCGACGACGGCTCTGACGCCGCGAATATCGCGCCCTGCACGACGGCGGCCGACACGACCTCTCACCAGGTGCGGTCCTCGTCGGTTCCGACGGCGCCCGGCGCCGGACCGACGGGCTCGCGGGCGATCTCCGCGGCCGCCATCACCGCCTCCTCACTGGCGAGACCTGCCCCCACCCCCTCCCCGCCGCCTCAGTGTTCGAGACGGCGGTGGTCCTCCTCGTCCCACTTCCGGGTGTCACGCGGTTGGACGTACGGCTCCTCGTGCGGGGGATGACCACCCTCGATGGCACGGCGACGGGCCAGCTCCGCGTCGAACTCCAGGCCGAGCAGGATCGCCAGGTTCGTGATCCACAGCCAGACCAGGAAGATGATCACGCCGGCGAGGGCACCGTACGTCCTGTTGTACGAGCCGAAGTGCGCCACGTAGAAGGCGAACCCGGCGGAGGCGACCATCCAGATCAGCAGGGCGAGGAAGCTGCCCGGTGTGATCCAGCGGAAGCCGCGGACCTTCGCGTTCGGTGTGGCCCAGTAGAGGACCGCGATCATGATCGTGACCAGGAGGACCAGCACCGGCCACTTCGCGATCGACCACACGGTGAGAGCCGTGTCGCCGACCCCGAGCGCGGTGCCCAGCTCCCGCGCGAGGCCGCCGGTGAACACCACGATCAACGCGCTGATCACGGCCATGACCATCAGCAGCACCGTCACACCGACCCGTACCGGCAGCACCTTCCAGACCGGACGGCCCTCGGGGACGTCGTACACCGCGTTCGCGCTCCTGATGAACGCCGCGACAT
This sequence comes from Streptomyces europaeiscabiei, assembly GCF_001550375.1. Classification (GTDB taxonomy): domain Bacteria; phylum Actinomycetota; class Actinomycetes; order Streptomycetales; family Streptomycetaceae; genus Streptomyces; species Streptomyces europaeiscabiei. The sequence goes on from NZ_LRTR01000256.1 coordinate 8,796, forward strand.
AGCCGGAGGCCGACCACACCGCGAGCGCCAGAGCCACGATCGCCATGACCGAACCGAGCCCCGCGTTGCCCTGCATCTGCTGGACGGCGCTGGTCAACACGTCCCGGGCGGCGCCGGGGGCGAGTTTCTGGATGTTGTCCAGCACCTGCTGCGTCGCCGACTTCCCGACGATCCCGAGCAGGGACACGAGCGCCAGCAGCGCCGGGAACAGGGCCAGGATCCCGTAGTAGGTCAGTGCCGCCGCCCGGTCGGTCAGCTCGTCCTTCTTGAACTCCTTCAGGGTGCCTTTCAGCACCGAACGCCAGGAGCGCCCGGACAGGTCCGTGGGACTGTCCGGCGCCCGCCGCTCCACCTGCTCGTCCGGCCCCGCGTCCCGCCCCGTGTCCGGCTCCGCGTCCGGCCGCTTGTCATGTCGTTTCAGCGTCCGCATCATGCCGGGCGGGTATCCGACCAGCCTCGGCCTATGCTCACATTCACGGCATAACGGTCAGCGCGGGGGTGCCGGGCGGTCGTAGACGTTGTCCGGGGTGACGATCTCCGTGATCGCGCGGGCGAGGAGCGAGGACGGCTCCTGGCCGTCGTGGGTGACGTCGGTGTTGAGCAGCAGCACCAGGGTGGCCTTCCGCGACGGCAGGTAGACGGTGACGCTCTGGTATCCCGGGATGGAGCCGTTGTGCCCGATCCAGCCGCCGGAATCGAAGATGCCGAGGCCGTAGCTGGTCCCGGGGAAGCCGGTCGGCAGCATCCTGAGCCGCTCCCGCTGGGTCTGCGGGCTGAGCAGCGTCCCGGTGGCGACGATCCTGGCCCAGCGGCGCAGGTCGTGCAGGTCCGAGATCAGCGCCCCGGCCGCCCAGGCCCAGCTGGGGTTCCAGTCCGTGGCGTCCTCGATCTCACCGCTCAGCGTCTGGTTGGTGTAGCCGTGTGCGTGCGGCTCGGGGAACTCGCGGCCCTCGGGGAACAGCGTGTGACGCAGCCGGGCCGGGCGGAGCACCCGCTCACGGATGAAGTCGGCGAGGGGCCGCCCGCCGACCTTCTCGACCACCAGTCCGAGCAGGACGAGGTTGGTGTTGGAGTACTGGAACTCCTCACCCGGCGCAAAGGTGTTCGGATGCCGGAAACCGTACGCGAGCAGCTCCCGCGGGGCGAACGAACGGCCCGGGTCGCTCAACAGGGCCCGTGCGAAGTCCGAGTCCGCGCTGTACGGGAAGAGGCCGCTGCGCATCTCCGCGAGATGACGCAGGGTGATCCGGGCACCGTTCGGCACACCCCGGACGTAGCGGGAGATCGGGTCGCCCAGCCGGATCAGGCGGTCGTCGACGAGTTCGAGCAGCGCGGTGACCGTGAAGGTCTTGGTCTCGCTGCCGATCCGCATGAACTGGTCGGTGGTCATCCGCCTGCGGGTGACCGTGTCGGCGACCCCGGTCGCGCGGACGTAGCACCCCTTGCCCGGCATCCACAGTCCGACGGCGACGCCGGGGATACCGGCCTCCCGGCGGACGTCCGCGACGGCCTTGTCCAGCCGGGCGGTCACTCCACGGCCGAGGCCGCCCGGTGGGCACTCGTCCTTGCCGTGCGGGTCGCCCTTGTCGTGGCGGTCCACCTTGTCGTACCGGTCGACGCCTGCGGCGTGGACGGCCGCGGCGGGCGCCACCGCCATCGGGGCCAGGACGGACGCCACCAGCAACGCGGCGGCGAACAGACGGCGGGAGGGGGTACGTCGCATGTCGGGGCGCCTCTTCCATCAGGGACCAGGGGGGCCAAGGTCACCATCCGGGCCCCGGGCCGAGGCCCCCGTCCGGGGCGTGCGGGGGCGAGTCCACTCGTTCGGAGCCAAGCGAACCTTCACCATTTCAACCGCCATCCAGTGCGGTTCGAAACTCGCGAAAATCCCCGCCGATCGCTATTCTCCCGAATGCCCAAAATCAGGTATCGACTCCTCTCGCGCCGGTCTGAAAAGCGGACCCCGAATGGACTGATTCAAATGAGAACCGATTATGATTCGGTAGATCAACACTTCGAGACGCAGCCCTTCGAGACGCAGCCCATCTGGCTCCCCGGCCCACGGGCCGCGTCCGGCGTGTGGGACCCGAACGACGAGCTGATCCACATGCCGTACATGACGCACCACGTGGATCCCACCCCTCCCCTGCCGGACGTGCGCGAGCGCCCGCGCCGCCCGGTCAGCCGACGGCGGCCACGCCCGGGCGCCCACATCTTTTCCAAAAACCCTAGGATCGTCCCAGTCGTTTTCTTAATTACGACAATCGCCGTGTGCGCACTGACGATGCTTTATTGGTCCGTCTCTTATTCGTACGGTCAGCTTCGCGGCATCGCACTGCTGGTCGTGGCGGAACATCTGGCGCGATGGTGGCCCCTGACCGTGTACGGGCCGTGGCTCCTGGCGGGACTGTCCATCCTGCGGGCATCCGTTCAGCAGCGGACCGCCCGACGGTCCTGGGCGGTGATGCTGCTCTGCTCCGGCACGGCGGTGGCCCTGTGCATCGGCCAGTCACCGGGTTCCCTGCTGGCCATGGCGATCGTCGGGATCCCGCCGATCACCGCTCTCGTCTGTTTCCGTGAACTCGTCGGCCAGTTCTCGTCCGGGCACGGCCCCCGCCATGCCGCCGACGCCCTCAACGGGCCGAAGCAGGGCAGGCCGTAGGTCCCCGAGGGGTCATCCGAGGGTCTGTTCCGTCCAGATCGTCTTGCCCGTGGGGGTGGGGCGGGTGCCCCAGCGTTCGGTCAGCTGGGCGACCAGGAGCAGACCCCGGCCGCCTTCGTCGTAGGTGCGGGCGCGGCGCATGTGAGGGGTCGTGCTGCTGCCGTCCGAGACCTCGCAGATGAGGCTTCTGTCGTGGATCAGCCGCAGTTGGACGGGCGGTTCGGCGTGCCGGATGGCGTTGGTGACCAGTTCGCTGACGACCAGTTCGGTGACGAAGGCCGCGTCGTTGAGACCCCAGCTCTCCAGCCGGCTGAGGGCGTTCTTGCGGGCCTCGGCGACCGAGGAGGGGTCGGAGGCCACGTCCCAGGTGGCGACCCGGTCGGGGTCGAGTGCACGGGGGCGGGCGACGAGCAGGGCCACGTCGTCGGTGGGCCGCTCGGGCAGTACGGCGCCCAGGACCCGGTCGCACAGCGCGTCCAGGGAGGCGGCGGGGGTGGCGAGGATCCGACGCAGCCGGGTGACGCCGTCGACGATGCCGGTGCCGCCGCCGTTGTTCTCACCGTCCCGGGACTGGATCAGGCCGTCGGTGTAGAGAGCGAGCAGGCCGCCCTCCGGCAGTTCGGTCTCCAGTGACTCGAAAGGCAGTCCGCCCAGGCCCAGCGGGGGTCCCGCCGGAAGGTCGAGCAGTTCGGCGGTGCCGTCCGGGCTCACCACGACCGGCAGCGGATGCCCCGCCCGGGCGAGCGTGCACCGGCGCGAGACGGGGTCGTACACGGCGTACAGACACGTCGCGCCGACGACGCCCTCGGTCACGTCCCCTGCCGCCGCCCCTGTCTCGGCGGCCAGTTCCGCACCGGCCTCCGCCTCGGTGGCCAGGCGGGCCACGAGGTCGTCGAGGTGGGTGAGCAGTTCGTCCGGAGGCAGGTCGATGTCGGCGAGGGTCCGTACGGCGGTCCGCAGCCGGCCCATGGTCGCGGAGGCGTGGATGCCGTGGCCCACGACGTCGCCCACGACCAGTGCCACCCTGGCCCCGGACAGCGGGATGACGTCGAACCAGTCTCCGCCCACCCCGGCGCGGGCGCCCGCCGGGAGGTAGCGGGTGACGACCTCGACCGCGGCCTGCTCGGGCAGGCTCCGCGGCAGCAGGCTGCGCTGCAGGGTGACGGCCGTCGCGCGTTCGCGCGTGTAGCGCAGGGCGTTGTCGATGCTGACGGCCGCCCTGGCCGACAGCTCCTCGGCCAGGACGAGGTCGTCCTGCTGGAAGGGCTCGGGATGCCGGTGCCGGGCGAAGACGGCGACGCCCAGGGTGGTTCCGCGTGCCGACAGGGGCACGGTCATCACCGAGTGGAACCCGAAATCGCGGATACGGGAGGTCCGGAGCTGGTCCTGGGCCACCCAGTCGGCGATCGCGGGCTCGGTCACCCGGTACAGCACGGCACGTCCCGAGCGCAGACTCTCCACCGGCGGCGAGCCGTCCGGGTACGCGTCCACCCCGCCCGGCGCGACGACCGCCTCCGGGCTCCCCGGCAGCACGGACTGGTGGGCGATGCGCCGCAGGCCGAGGGCGCGGCCGGCCTCCACGGCCTGCGGGGGCGGTTCGCGCAGGTCGTCGAGGGACGCCAGGAGGTCGACGCTGATGAAGTCGGCGAGGTCCGGGACCGCGATGTCCGCCAGTTCCTGCGCCGTCCGCGTCACGTCGAGGGTGCTGCCGATGCGTTGGCCGGCCTCGGCGATGAGCTGGAGGCGTTTGCGGGCCCAGTACTGCTCCGTCATGTCGTGCCCGGTGGTGGCCACGCCGAGGACGCGGCCGTCGTCGTTCTCAAGCCGGTAGAGGTGGACCGACCAGGCGTGTTCGCGGGTCTCGCCGGGGGCCCGCGCGTGGTTCTCCATGTACTGCGGTTCGCCTGTTTCCAGGACCTGCCGCATCAGCCGCTCGACCTCCCCCATAACCGGGTCGTCGATCGCCTCCGTCATCCGCAGCCCGCGCAGGTCGTCGTCGCCCAGCCCCAGGGCGTCCCGTGAGGCCCGGTTGGACCGGCGCCAGCGCAGGTGCGTGTCGTGCACCGAGGTGGCGCAGCTCGGGGAGTCGAGGAAACCGCGCAGCGCGAGCGCGTCGTCACCGGGGCGGGGCCGCGTCCCCGTCAGGGCGGAGACCAGGAACCAGTCCCGGGTCTCGCAGTACGTCGTGCGGTGATGCGCCAGGACCTTGACCTCCAGGCGGCGGCCGTCACGGTGCCGGAGGACGAGGGTGCCGTGCCACCTCGGCAGGCCGGAGAAGGACGGGAGGGCGCTCGCCGGGGGCTCCTCGGCGAGCAGGGAGGCGGCCGGCCGGCCCAGGATCTGCGTCGGCGTGTACCCGAGCAGGCGTTCGGCACCGGCACTCCAGCCGGTCATGGTGCCGTGTTCGTCGACGGTGGCCCGCGCCGTGAGCGCGTCCCCGGCCGCGTCCACCCCCGGTTCGTCGACGACATGCCGCTCCATGGCCGCTCATCTCACTCTCGCCCGAGCCCTCCACCCACCAAGACTCTCCTCGCTACCTTTGATATGTCCAGTCACGCCCGTTTCACTCTATTTCGCCACCGCCATGTAGGCGCCTCCACCCCTCACCCCCGTCTCCGCCTCCGCCCCACCCCGCCGCTGCCCCCACCCCCGCAGCTACGCCGACCCGCCAGGTTCCGGCGTCCCTACAGCCGTCGGCGGCGGCGCACAGGACGGGTCGAGGAACGCGGGCGCGCACAGACAGTCGTAAGCACCCGAACAATCTGTGGCCCTACACGTGTCACTCCCTTGCCAGGCAGGCGTGTTGAGGCAAACATGGGGCAGCTCGTTTGAGCCGAAACCACATCCTTCATTTCCGCCCGACAGGTGAGGCATGTCCACAAGTGCGTCCAGAATGCGGCACGCGGCCGGCGACGGTTACGCGTCCACCGGCTCCCTCAAACAGAACGCGCTCGGCGTCCTGGGCATCCTGTTCTTCGTGCTCTCCGCGCAGGCGCCGCTGACCGGTGTCGCCGGCGCGGCACCGGTGGCGATAGCCATCGGCAACGGCCCGGGCGTCCCCGCGATGTACGTCGTGGCGGGGGTGGTCGTCCTGCTCTTCTCCGTCGGCTACGTCGCGATGGGCCGCCATGTGGTCGACGCGGGCGCCTTCTACTCGTACGTCGGCAAGGGCCTCGGCGGTACGGCCGCCGCGGGCAGCGCGGGCGTGGCCCTGCTCGCCTACCACGCCATCCAGGCGGCGGTGTACGGCCTGTTCGGCGCCGTGATGAACGGGCTGGCGCTGCAGTACCTGGAGACGGACGTGCCCTGGTGGCTGTTCGCGCTCGGCACGATGGTGATCGTGCAGGGGCTCGGCGCGACCGGCGTCGATGTGGGCGCCAAGGTGCTCGCCGTGTTCGTGCTGGCCGAGATCAGCCTGCTGCTGGTCTTCGGCGTGGTGATGCTCCTCAAGGGCGGCGGCCCCGAAGGACTGGCCCCGGGCTCCTCCTTCTCCCTGTCGGCCGCGCTGGAGGGCGCACCCGGCGTGGCACTGATGTTCGCGGTGGCGTCGATGTTCGGCTTCGAGGCGACCGCGATCTACGGCGAGGAGGCGCGCGAGCCGCACAAGACGGTCCCCCGGGCCACCTATCTCGCGGTCGTCCTCGTCACGGCGTTCTTCGCCTTCACGTCCTGGATGCTGATCTCGGCGCACGGCCCGTCCTCCAGTGCGGCCGCGGCCGGCAAGGCCCTGGAGGCCGGGGACGGGGCGGGCTTCGTCGCCGCGCCGGTCTCCGCGGAGCTGGGCGCGTGGGCGGGGGACGCGCTGCCGATCCTGCTGGCCACCTCGCTCTTCGCCAGCATCCTGGCCTTCCACAACTCCGCCAACCGCTATCTGTTCTCCCTGGGCCGGGAGGGCCTGCTGCCGCGCGCGCTGAGCACGCTCAACGGCCGCCAGTCGCCGTGGCTCGCGGGTCTCGTGCAGACCGGGGTCGCCGCGCTGCTGGTCTTCCCCTTCGCCCTGGCGGGCAAGGACCCCGTCCTCACCCTCTTCTCCTGGCTCAGCGGTCTCGCCGTACTGGCGATCATGCTGCTGTACTTGTTGACCTCCGTGTCGGTCATCGTGTACTTCCGCCACGAGCGGTCCGGCGACACCCGCCTCTGGAACACCCTGATCGCCCCGGCCCTGGGCGCCGGCGGCATCGCCGGTGCCATCTGGCTGATCATCTCCAACTTCACCACCCTCATCGGCGGGGACACCGCCACGGCCGTCTGGCTCGGCCTGGCCGTCCCGGGCGCGCTGCTGGCGGGCATGGCGATGCCCCTGCTGGCCCGTTCGCCCCACAGGCGGTAGCAAGAACCTCACACGGTCACGGCCGGGAACACCCGTACGGGTGTCCCGGCCGTCAGCCTGTCGCGCGCTGGTGCCAGCCGCCGAAGGACTGCAGGGGATCGCCGTTCTCCAGGGCCCACGGGTACGCCGTCGTCAGGCCCCCGATCGCACGGAACACCTCGCCCGCCTCCCCGGCCCGCTTCGCCTGCACCAGGGCGTACGCCAGCAGGTTGAGGTCGGCGACGGCCGCCGCGTGGGTCAGATACCCGGGGCGGGGCCAGTCGGCCAGCGCGCGGTCCAGGGCCACCACCGCGTTCGGACGGCTCCACAGATGGACGGCGGTGAGGGCTTCGAGGCCGCCCTGGTCGAGGGTGCCCTGGTAGAGGTCGATGAGGGCCGCCATCTCCAGGCCCGCCGTCGGGGCCGTGGGCGCCGCGCCCGCGCGTACCCGGTCCAGGAACTCGACGGTCTGGGCGTGCGAGCCGCACTCCCACGGGGACAGATAGCCCAGCATCTGGAAGTGGGCCTCGCGGTGCCAGGGATCGCGTCGGACGATCTCCTCCCAGAGCGGGAAGACCTCCGCGCCCGGCCGGCGCCACAACCGCAGCAGACCGAGACGCACCACCCAGGGTGTGGGGTCCTCGGGCCGCAGCCCGACGGCCTGTTCGCAGGCGTCGAGCGCCTCCCGGGTCTCCCCCGGGACCGGCTGCTCCTCGTACCGCGCCCGCAGCAGGACTCCCCAGGCGAACAGCAGCTGCGCGTCCGGGTCCTGCGGCTGTTCCTCGGCCCAGGAGCGCTGCAGGGCAGGTGACGCCGACTCCGCGAGGACGCTCAGGCGGTGGGCCCGGCGGTCCCAGTCCCGGCCGGTGTCGCGCAGCAACTGCTCGATCATGGCCACCGCGAGACTGCGGCCACCCGAACTTCCCCTCTCCACAAGGCGCTTGCGCACCTTACCGAGGTCGGTGTCGTCGAGTTCGGGAGCGAGTCTGGTCGTGCTTCGTCGGCGACCGAGGAGAGCCATGCCCGGAGAGTAACGAATTTCGGTCGCACAGTGATGCCTTGAGATGGACGTATGCCGATCCGATATCCCGACCGGGGAGCGGAGTCCAGCGCCTTATGCCCAACTCCCCTACATGGAGGGGCACTTCACCTTATGTACACGATCTCCACTCCCTATGATCGGAAAATGACGGAACCGACGCAGTCCGGCCCGTACGCGGGTCAGCCCGGCCCGTACCCGGGCCAGCCCGCCCCTTTGCCCCAGCCGACGGCGCCCGCGCCCGGTTGGTCGGCCCCGCCCCCGCAGCAAGGGGGCCCCTATCCCTACGCGACCACGCCGCCCGCCGGTCACGGCAGACCGCCCGCCCCGCCGGAAGACCCGGCGGCGGCCTCCGACCGCGCGTCCGGCGCGCTGCTGATCCTCGGCGCCCTCCTCGCCATCAGCGGCTCTTTCGCCACGCTGGACAAGTCGGTCCAGTACCTCGGCGAGGGAGAGAAGGGGGAGCCGGTCTACGAGAACGTCGCGAAGGCGTGGTCGTACTCCAGCTGGGAAGTGGGCGGGAAGGCGACCGAGGTCACGCAGTTCTCCGGGGTCCCACTGCTCCTCGGCGGCCTGCTGGCCGTCGTCGCGGCCGTGCTCCTCCTGACCGGCCGCAGCCGCCGGCTCGCGCTGGGGCCCGCACTCGGCGTCGCGGGCGCGGTGCTGCTTCTCGGCACGACGCTCACGGTGCTGACGGACGCGTTCAACGACACCCAGTGGGACGAGGGCGGCCGGACCACGACCTTCGGCCCCGGCTTCTATCTGCTGACCGTCGCCTCCCTGCTGGCACTCGGCGCGACCGTGACCACCGTCCTCGCCGGCCGCCGCCCCGCCGGTGCCTTCCCGGCGCCCGCCCCGTCCGGGTTCCAGACCGCGCAGCCGCCACAGGCTCCACAGCCCCCGCAGCCC
>NZ_LRTR01000257.1 GCF_001550375.1 Streptomyces europaeiscabiei
ACCAGCCGCCCCGGCCGCCGGCCGACTGAGGCGCGACGCGCGCCGCGCTGACCGCGCCGCAGGACCCACGCATGGCGTCCTCTCCCCTCGGGTAGGCGACAAACGCGCAGGTCACGGCGGCGGCGAGCCGGAGCGCCGAAGATTTTCGCCGAGGGTGGCCCAGGTCTCACACCAGACGCCCCAAGCGTGTGCTACCTTGACCTGAAGTGGCAGTTTTGGTTACCAGAGGCTTCTGAGTGCTCTTCGACCTTCCGTCGACGAGCACTCTTTGTTGTTTCCGGGGCTTTCCGGGACTTTTCAAATCTTCCCGTCGGGTCTAAACCGTTGCTGCGACACCGGGTCCGCAAAGTGCGGACCCCGGGCTTGGCATCAAGGGAGTTTCAGCATGGCATCCGGCACCGTGAAGTGGTTCAACTCGGAAAAGGGCTTCGGCTTCATCGAGCAGGAGGGTGGCGGCCCGGACGTCTTCGCCCACTACTCGAACATCGCCACCTCCGGCTTCCGTGAGCTTCAGGAAGGCCAGAAGGTGACCTTCGACGTCACGCAGGGCCAGAAGGGCCCCCAGGCCGAGAACATCGTTCCCGCCTGACTCTGACGCGAACGCATGAGCCGGGGCCCGCGCCCGAAAGGCGCGGGCCCCGGCTCGTGTGTGACCGGCGTCGCCGCATCGAGGAAGGTCCCCATGAACCGCACGGCTCGTACGAACAGCAGCAGCTCCTCCCGCCCCCGTACGGAGAAGGGCTCTGCCGCCCGCACGGACAAGGGTTCCACCGGTGCGGGAGCCGCCCGGGGCAACCGCGCCCGCGCACAGGGGACGGGAGCAGGGACGGGGTCGGGCAACCCGAGCGCTCCTTCTCGTGCGGCCAGGAACGGTGCGGCCAAGAACGGCTCGCCGAAGAACGGTGCGGCCAAGAACGGTGCGGCCAAGAACGGTGCGGCCAAGAACGGCTCTTCCCAGAACGGCCGGAGCCGGCGCGGCGGCGGTCGGCCCCCCGTGGCCACCGGTGGGGAGTTCGCGCTGCCGGTGACGGTCACACCCGCACTGCCCGCGGTCGAGGCCTTCGATGAACTGGAGCTTCCCGCGCGGCTGTTGGAGACCCTCCACACCGAAGGGGTGACCTCCCCCTTCCCCATCCAGGCCGCGACGCTGCCGAACTCGCTCGCCGGCCGGGATGTTCTGGGCCGCGGGCGCACCGGGTCGGGCAAGACGCTCGCCTTCGGTCTCGCGATGCTGGCCCGTACGTCGGGACAGCGGGCCGAGCCGCGGCAGCCGCTGGCCCTCGTCCTCGTACCCACCCGGGAACTGGCCCAGCAGGTCACCGACGCTCTCACCCCCTACGCCCGCGCGCTGCGTCTGCGGCTCGCCACGGTGGTCGGCGGCATGTCCATCGGACGTCAGGCGAGCGCCCTGCGCGGCGGCGCCGAGGTGGTCGTCGCGACGCCGGGACGGCTCAAGGACCTCATAGACCGCGACGACTGCCGGCTGGACCGGGTCGCGATCACCGTGCTGGACGAGGCCGATCAGATGGCCGACATGGGCTTCATGCCGCAGGTGACCGCGCTGCTCGACCAGGTGCGTCCCGACGGCCAGCGGCTGCTGTTCTCGGCCACCCTCGACCGCAACGTCGACCGGCTGGTCCGCGACTACCTGCACGACCCCGTCGTCCACTCGGTCGACCCGTCCGCGGGCGCCGTCACCACGATGGACCACCACGTGCTGCACGTCGAGGACGACGACAAGCACGCCACCACGACCGAGATCGCCGCCCGTGAGGGACGGGTGATCATGTTCCTGGACAGCAAGCACGCGACGGACCGGCTAGTCAAGAAGCTGCTGGCGGTCGGTGTGCGCGCCGCCGCCCTGCACGGCGGCAAGTCGCAGTCCCAGCGCAACCGGGCCCTGAGCCAGTTCAAGGACGGCGACGTGACGGCCCTGGTCGCCACGAACGTCGCGGCACGCGGCATCCACGTCGACGACCTCGACCTCGTCGTCAACGTCGACCCGCCCGGCGACCACAAGGACTACCTGCACCGGGGCGGCCGTACGGCCCGCGCCGGCGAGTCCGGCACGGTCGTCACGCTCGTCCTGCCGCACCAGCGCCGCGACGTCACCCAGCTGATGGCCGTCGCCGGCATCACCCCGACGACCACCAGGGTCCGTTCCGGGGACGCCGACCTGAACCGCATCACCGGCGCCCAGGCCCCCTCGGGCGTCCCGGTCGTCCTCGCCCCGCCCGTCACCGCACAGCCGGCCGCCCGCCCGTCCTCCACGTCACGCG
>NZ_LRTR01000258.1 GCF_001550375.1 Streptomyces europaeiscabiei
CCGGTGGGCGGGGGTTCGAGGTGCGGGTGCGGATACCGGTGGCGTCCCTCGCGGACAGGGCATCCGTGGCGGAGGCGGGGCGTTGACGATCCGGGTGGTCGTGGCCGATGACCAGGAGCTGGTGCGCAGCGGGTTCGCGTTGATCCTCGACGTCCAGCCGGACATCGAGGTGGTCGCCGAGGTGGGTGACGGGGCGGAGGCGGTCGAGGCGGTGCGGCGGCACCGCGCCGACGTGGCGCTGCTCGACATCCGGATGCCCCGGATGGACGGGATCGAGGCGTGCCGGGCGATCAGTGCGGACGGCGTGGGCCGTGCGGGCGGCGCGGACAGTGCAGACAGCTGGGGACGTGCGGGCAGCGCGGGCGGTGCCTGTCGGGTCGTGATGCTGACGACCTTCGATTCCGACGAGTACGTGTACGAGGCGCTGCACGCGGGGGCGAGCGGGTTTCTGCTCAAGGATGTCCGGCGGGACGACCTCGTGCATGCCGTTCGGGTCGTGGCGCGGGGTGACTCGTTGCTCGCGCCGTCCGTGGCACGGCGGTTGGTGGAGCAGTACACCCGGCCGGCCGCCGTCCGGGCCCGGCGGCCCGACCCCCGGCTCGACGCGTTGACCGGGCGGGAGCGGGAGACGCTGTTGCTGCTGGCGCGTGGGCTGTCCAACGCCGAGATCGCCGGCGAGCTGGTCGTCAGCGACCACACGGTCAAGACGCATGTCGGCAACGTGCTCGCCAAGCTCGGGCTGCGGGACCGTATCCAGGCGGTGATCTGCGCGTACGAGACGGGGCTGATCTCGGCCGGTGACGCGCCCACCGGGGCCGCGGGTCCCCCGCCCGGGGGAGTCTCCCGGCCCGGTTCCTCCCCCGCGTCGGCGAGGGAGTGACCGAACCCACCTCCCGAAGACCCCCTGTGCGGGCGATCCGCGAAAAGCCGCCGGTCACAAGGATGGAGCCATCGAGAGCGACCACGAGCGGTCGCGAACACCGGCTCACATCAACGGAGTTGACCATGAAGAGCGCCACCCGCACGCTGCTCGCCGCCGCCCTCGTCCTGGGGGTGGTGACGGGACCGGCGGCTCTGCCCGCCACCGCCTCATCCTCATCCTCATCCTCGCCCTCGCCCTCGCCCTCGCCCTCCGTCACGGACACCGTCTCCGCGCAGACGCAGACGCAGACGCAGACGCAGTCTCAGACGCGGACGGACCCCGAACTGGCCACCGCCATGGAGACCGCCATCGCCGGGCTCCCCTCCTCCGACGCCACGGCAGCGCTCGTACGCGTCGGGGGTATCGACGGCCGTTGGCGGGGCAGTTCGGGGGTGCACGACCTGGCGACCGGCCGGGCGGCCGATCCCGACGCCCGCTTCCGGGCCGGGTCCGTGACCAAGGTGTTCACGGCGGCCGTGGTGCTGCAGCTGGCGTCCGAGGGCAAGGTCGACCTCGACCGCAGTGCCCGCTCGTATCTGCCGGAGCTGATCCCGGCGTCGTACGGCGGTGTCACCGTCCGGCAGTTGCTCAATCACACGCACGGCATCCCGGCGGCCGACTCCTCGGGGACGACGGTCGAGGAGTGGTACGCGAACCGTTTCCGGATCCACGACCCAAAGGAGATGGTGCGGTCGGCCACGGCGAAGGAGCGGGAGTTCGCGCCGGGTGAGCGGCAGCACTACCTCAACATCGGGTACACGATCGCCGGGTTGCTGGTGGAGCGGGTGACCGGGGACTCGTACGAGCGGCAGGTCGCCCGGCGGGTGCTGAAGCCTCTCGGGCTGCGGGACACCTACTTCCCGGGGACCGATCCGCGGATCGTCGGCCCGCACAACCACGGCTATCAGCGGATGACGTTGGACGACGGGACGACCGGGCTGCGGGACGTGACCGTGTGGGGGGTGACGGACGGCTGGGCGGCCGGTGACATCGTCTCGACCACGGCGGATCTGGAGCGGTTCACGAACGCGCTGTTCCGGGGGCGGATCGTGCCGCGCGGGCCGGTGCTGGAGGAGATGTTCACGGTGCCGAAGGTGGTGGACTTCACGAGCGGCAAGCCCGCCGAGTTCGCCGCCGGGCTCGCGAGGAAGGTGCTCGGCGGGCGTGAGGTGTGGGGCAAGACGGGCGGTCGCTGGGGCTACAACTCGGCCATCGCGTCCACCCGCGACGGCTCCCGCACCGTCGTCTACAGCGTCAACTCCACGGACGCCAAGGGCAGGGACGTGAACAGGGTGGCCCTCAATGTGATGGTGGCGGCCTACGGCACGCCGTCGTAGCGGGAGGATCGCTGACACGCCAACTTCCTTTCATATGCGGCATGTTGCGGGTCGTGGATCACAACCGCCGTTAGCATCGGTCTCATGCGATTTCGTCGGCGCCATGACAAAACGAGACTTGATTCGACGGCCTTGCCCCGCGATCCACGCGCCGACGAGTACCCGATGCCGAGCGTGCCGTACGGGTGGTACGCGGTGCTGCGGAGCGGGGAGTTGCGGACAGGGAAGGTCGTCAGCCTGCACTACTTCGGGCGGGCGCTGATCGCGTTCCGGGGGCCGGACGGGCGGGCGGCCGTGCGGGACGCGCACTGTCCGCACTACGGCGCGCATCTGGGCGTCGGCGGAAAGGTCGTGGACGGGACGGTTCAGTGCCCGTTCCACGGGTGGCGGTTCGGGGCGGACGGGCGGTGCGTGGAGGCGCCGTTCGCCGCCCGGACCCCCAAGGTGTCGATCGGCGGGCTTCCGGTGCGTGAGCACAGCGGGCTCGTCTTCGTGTACGCCGGGCCGGGCGAGCCCTCGTGGGAGGTGCCGGAGATCGAGGAGACGGGGTCCCGGCACTTCGCCTCGCCGATCGACGACACCTGCCGGGCGCGGATCCACATCCAGGAGATGCGCGAGAACATCGTCGACGAGTCCCACTTCCACTTCATCCACGGCCAGAGCGAACCGCCGGTCCAGGAGTGGCGGGAGGACGGGCCGTTCGCCGAGGCGCGGGGGACGATCAGCCGGCGGGTGTTCGGCTGGGACATCAACAACACGTTCGACGCGTACATGTACGGGCCGGGGGTGATGGTCGTCCGGTCCCACGGGCCGGTGCTGTCGGTGACGGCCGTCGCGCTCAGCACGCCCGTCGACGACCTCACGAGCGAGCTGCGGGTGCTGTTCTACCTCCGCAAACCGGCCTGGCTGCCCTTCCTCACCCCCTTGTTCAAGCTCGTCTTCCGGGCCGAGGCGCTCGGTGAGGTGCGCGAGGAGGTCCGGATCTGGGACCACAAGATCCACCAGGCCCGGCCCGTGCTGCTTCCGCACGAGAAGGGGATCAGGGCGCTGCGGCGGTGGTACGCGCAGTTCTATCCGTCGGGCAGCACGGGCGATGGCCAGGTGACATCGGGAAGCACGGTCCATGGCCAGGTGACATCGGGAAGCACGGTCGATGGCCAAGTCCCGTCGAGAAGCACCGACGACGGCCAGGTGCCGGCCCGGTCCGTTCAGCCGGGGGAGGGTGGGGGCAGGGCGACACGGTTCGAGGAAGTGGGCCGGGCCCGTTGAGAATGAGGTGGCCGGCAGCGTGCGCGCCGGCACTTTGTGCGGGCGCAACCAGCGGGTTCACCGCGCCCGACGACGCGACCGCTCCTAGGCTCCACCCATGGAGCAATCCGAGATCATGCAGCGAGTCGTCGGCATCCTCACCGAAGCGATCGAGATACGGCGACAGGTTCGCGAGAACCCGGACGCCGAAGTGGCGTTGACAGGGGCTGTCTCCGCGCTGCTCGCGGAGACCCTGCCCGAGATCAAACTGCCCGCCGACGCGAGCGCCCGGGAAGCCACGGGCATCATCACGGATGCCCTGGGACCGGCGATCGTGGCCCTGGCCAACTGCTTCTCCTACGCCTTCGTCCACCTTGCCGAGGTGCACGACGAGGGGCGGACCGATACGACGACCACCGACGTCCTGCGGTCCCTCTCCCTGCAGTTCGCACAGCGGGACGGGGCGTAACGCGACTGCGCCCGGCCGTCACGCACGTCAACCGGGCCGACCAGGCCGAGAACGACGCATCCCCAGGCCCTTCCACGGCCTGGGGATGCGTCGTTGCGGCTCTGGTCAGCCGGACACGTCGACGTCAGTCGAACATGCCGACCTGGTAGTCGCCCGCCGGCTGCTGCAGGATGACGTTCAGCCGGTTGAAGGTGTTGATGAGGGCGATGAGCGCCACCAGGGCGAGGAGTTGGTCCTCGTCGTAGTGCTTGGCGGCCTTCGCCCAGACCTCGTCGGGGACGCCGCCGGCCGCGTCGGCGATCCGGGTGCCCTGCTCGGCCAGCTCCAGCGCGGCGCGCTCGGCCTCGGTGAAGACCTTGGCCTCCCGCCAGGTGGCGACCAGGTGCAGCCGCTGGGCGGTCTCCCCGGCGTGCGCGGCCTCCTTGGTGTGCATGTCGAGGCAGTACCCGCAGCCGTTGATCTGGCTGGCGCGGATCCGCACCAACTCCTGGGTGGTGATCGGCAGGCCCGTCTCGTCGACCGCCTTGCCGGCTGCGACGAGGTGCTTGACGAGCTTCCCGGCGACCGGGCTGGCGAGCAGGTTCAGACGCGCTTGCATGGCGGGCTCCTTGTGCCGTCGTATGCGGTGACAACACAAGGACGGACCGGGCCCCGTTCGATGTGACACGCACGGACGTGACCCCCGTCACGCACATCGTCACCGTCGATGGATGGTCGCGGGGATGGTCGCGGGGATGGTCGTACGGAGGGGGCCGGGAGCCCGCCGGGCCGAGGCCGGGCGCCGGGGCCGACGGCC
>NZ_LRTR01000259.1 GCF_001550375.1 Streptomyces europaeiscabiei
GCCGGGGCCGACGGCCGCGCCCCGCTCCGAGGAGCGGGGCGCGGCCCTGGTCGTAGGCGGTGCGGGGGACGGTCAGTAGAGGGCGATCCTCGGGTGGAGAGTGCCCTCGGACGCCGGGTCGGTGACGGTGACGCGGTAGACCTCGGTGAGGGCGCCGCCGGCGGGCAGTGTGCGCCGCGCGGTGGTCAGGTCGGTGAAGAGGGTGCCGGTCTGGCTGCCGAGGCCGACGGCCTTCCAGCAGCCGTCGGCGGTGCGGCGTTCGACCTGGACGTCGGTCGGGTCGAGGAACGGGCCGGCGTCCGGTGACTCCACCAGCAGCTGGGGGGCGACGGTCCGGTCCGCCGCCGAGTCGTTGCGGTAGGTGAGGGTGACCGTGTGGCTCTCGCCGTCCGCGATGAGCGGGCCGGTGGCGAGATCGACGAAGTCGACGGGTAGGGCGGACGCCTGCTCGGCCGTGGACACGGTGGTGGCGGTCCGCGGCGGGGCCGCCGCGGCGGGCCCCGCCAGGGCGAGAGCGGCGGCCGCCGCGGTCACGGCGAGGAGGGCGATCCTGAAACGGCTGTTCTTGGACGACACGTGCGCGGATCCTTCGTGATCGTGGGGGGCCGGCCGGGCCCCGTCACTGGACACCGGCCAGGGGTGTTCCAAGATTACGAAGGGATGCTCGAAGACGGTAACTACCGCCAGGTAGTGAAGAGATATTGTGGAATGTCGGCCACGGTGGCACCCGTCTGGCCATTTCCCCCTCTCTTGGGTTAGACATTCTCCGACCTCACCTCGACCAGTGGGGTCCAGGGGATTCAACAGCCCAGGGGGGCAACACCCATGACCACGTATCACGCGACGAGACGCGTCTCGCGTCTCAGACTCGTCGGGGCCGCGCTGACCGCGCTCGTCCTCGCCGCGACGGGGACGGCGACCCAGGCGATGGCCGCGCAGACCGCGACGCAGAAGACCCAGTCGTCGAAGACACCGCCGCCGCCCGTGCCGACCCTCACCTGGTCCGACTGCCAGGGCGGCTTCGAGTGCGCGAACGCCGACGTGCCGCTGGACTACCGGGCGCCGCAGGGCACCAAGATCACCCTCGCGGTCGTCCGCAAGAAGGCCGCCGACCAGACGAAGCGCAAGGGCACGCTCTTCATGCAGCCCGGCGGGCCGGGCAACTCGGGGGTGGACTTCGTCCGCAACAACCACGCGGGCCTCCCTGCCGCGTTGCGCGACTCGTTCGACGTCTTCGGCTACGACGTCCGTGGTGTCGGCCGCAGTTCGGCGCTCACCTGCTTCGACGACGCCCGCTACACCAAGGCCGTCACCGACGCCAAGGGCGTCCCGGGCCCTGACGCCTTCGGTCCGGCGCTGAGCGAGGCCGCCGAGTTCGACCAGGCCTGCCAGACCAACTCGGGCTCGCTGCTGCCGTACGTCGGCACGGAGTACGTCGCCCGTGACATCGACCTGCTGCGTCAGGCCCTCGGCGAGGAGCAACTGACCTACTACGGCCGCTCGTTCGGCTCGTACATCGGCACCGTCTACGCCGCGATGTTCCCGAAGCGGGTGCGGGCGCTGACCCTCGACGGGGCGTACGACCCCGACCACTACGCCAACCGCCCGTACGCCTACGACCGTACGCAGTATCTGGCGCTGGACGGCGCGATGAGCCGCTTCCTCGACTGGTGCGCCGCCGACCAGGCGATCTGCGGCTTCGGCGACGGGGACCCGCGCGGGGCGTTCGAGCAGCTGAAGAAGGACCTCGACGCGAACCCCGTGACCACCGCGAGCGGTGCCAAGGCCAACGGCTACACCCTGGTCTACCGGCTGATGTTCAACATCAACGAGGGCAAGGTCATCTGGCCCTCGCTCGGCGCGGCCCTGCGCAAGGCGCAGTTGCGGGACAACACCTCGTTCCTGCTGCGTCCGCCGTCCCCGGCCAGCTTCGACTTCCTCGGCCCGAACGTGGTCGTCGAGTGCGTCGACAAGGACTACCCGAAGAGCCTGCGCAAGCTGGAGTGGAACGTCAAGGCCAACGCGAAGGACGCGCCGCTGCTGGGCCCGGCCATGGCGTTCGGTCCGCCGACCTACGACCACCAGCACGCCACCGCGTGCGTCCAGTGGCCCGCCGAGAAGGTCAGCCGCTACGACGGCTCCTTCCGGGCCAGGGGCTCGGCGCCGATCCTGGTCCTCGGCACCACCGGTGACCCGGACACCCCCTACCGGGACGCCGTCGCCCTGTCCCACCAGCTCGACAACGCCGCGCTGGTGACGTTCGACGCCGAGGGCCACACCGCGTTCGGCCGCAGCGCCTGCGCGACGGACGCGGTCATCAACTACCTCGTCGACCTGAAGGTCCCGGCCGCCGGCACCACCTGCGCGGACGAGACCCAGCCGCCGTCCTCCACCCCGAAGACGGCCCCGCCCGGCACGACGCTCAGCGAACTCCGCAACGGCGTCAACGAGCGCGTCGACCGCATCGGCGAAGTGAGCTGACCCGGCTGACCGTCCGGTGAACCGACCGGCTGACCGGCCGGTGAACTGATCGACCGACACGAACCCCGGGGCGCCCGCCCCTCCACGGCGAGCGCACCGGGGTTCCGCACGTCTGGGCACGTTCGCGGCACGTCCGCGGCACGTTCGCGGCACGTCGAGCCGCGCAGATCTGGGGGGAGCGGGCCGGTGGGGCTGCGGATCCATTTCACGTACGAGGACCTGGCCCGGGTGGTCCTCGCGGAGGAGCCCGATCCGCTGTGGGAGGGGCTGCTCAGCCTGCATCTGCTGCAGAACCGCGACGGCCCCCTGGTCTTCGGCCGCTGGCGGCGCGCGACCCGCGGCCACTTCGACCCGGAGCTGCCGCGGCTGCGCCGTCTCGCCCCGCCGCGCGGCTACTCGGCGGACTTCCTGACCCCG
>NZ_LRTR01000026.1 GCF_001550375.1 Streptomyces europaeiscabiei
CGGGCCCGCCATGCGGCCGTCCGACGGGCCGGCGAAGGGCTCGCCCCGGCCCGTCGGGCTCAGTCGATGGGGATCTCCGCCCACACCTGCTTGCCGCCGCTGACCGGGACGCTGCCCCAGGCCGAGGACACGGCCTCGACGAGGAGGATGCCGCGGCCTCCGGTGGCCTCCCAGCCGATGATGGTGGGCTTCATCGGCGTGCGGGGTGAGGAGTCCGCCACGGCGACGCGCAGACGGTCGGCCAGGAGAGTGAGATCGAGGCGGACCCGGCCGTCGGTGTGGACGAGGGCGTTGGTGACGAGCTCGGAGACGACGAGCAGCACGGTGTCGGCCGTGGACTCGACGTCCCACCGGCGCAGGACGCGCCGGGTGTAGCGGCGGGCCTGCCCGACCGCCTGGGGGACGCGCCACACGCTCCAGTTCTCGCGCTGGGGGCGCAGGGCCATGCCGTCGTAGCGCACGAGGAGCAGGGCCACGTCGTCGTCGCGGTTGGCGCCGCTCAGCAGGGTGTCGGCGACCACGCCGAGGTGGGCGGGGTCTGCGGCGGACAGTTCGGCGGCCAGGTGGTCGAGGCCGTCCTCCACGTCGACGTCGGAGGACTCGACGAGGCCGTCCGTGGTGAGGGCCAGCAGGGTGCCGGGGGCCAGTCGCAGGGGGCTCATCGGGAAGTCGGCCCGCATGACGACGCCGAGCGGGGGCCCGCCCTCGGACTCGCTGATCTCGGTGGTGCCGTCCGGGTGACGCAGCACCGGGGGGATGTGTCCGGCGCGCACGTACCAGGCGGAACCCTCCTCCATGTCGATGTCGACATAGCAGCAGGTGGCGAAGAGGTCGGTCTCCATGTCCACGAGGAGCCGGTTGGCATGCGAGACGACGACGTCCGGGGGGTGTCCCTCGACGGCATAGGCGCGCAGGGCGGTGCGCATCTGGCCCATGAGGGTGGCGGCGCCCGCGTTGTGGCCCTGGACGTCGCCGATGACGAGGGCCACGTGGTTGTCCGGCAGGGGGATGACGTCGTACCAGTCGCCGCCGACCTCCAGACCGGCGGTGGTGGGCAGATAGCGGGCGACGGCGACCGCGCCGGGCAGCTGGGGCAGGCGGCGTGGGAGGAGGGTGCGCTGGAGCATGCCGATGAGTTCGTGTTCGGCGTCGAAGGCGTGGGCGCGCATCAGGGCCTGCCCGGCGAGGCCCGAGGCGGCGGTGAGCAGGGCGCGCTCCTCGGGGCCGAAGTCGTGGGGGTTGTCCCAGCCGATCAGACAGGCCCCGGCCATGCGGCCCCCGGCGGGCAGCGGAAGGACGGCCAGGCCGCCGGGGCCGACGTCGGCGAGGGCCGGCTCCAGGTCCGCCCCGGCGGGCCAGATCCCGGCGCGTCCCT
>NZ_LRTR01000260.1 GCF_001550375.1 Streptomyces europaeiscabiei
CTGACCCCGGCCGGCGCGGCCGACGGCTTCGAGCCGGGCGTGGACGCGCTGCTGGCCACACCCCGCACCCGGCTGCGGACCGACCTCACGGAACTGGCCCTCGCCCGCCCCCTGCCCGGCTGGGCGCGCCCGCTCGCCGACGGTGACACCCAGGCACTGCGCGGGCTCTCCGGCCTGGTCCGCAGACATCACGAGCGGTTCGTCGCCCCGTACTGGGGCCATGTCCGGGCCCGCTTCGACGAGGCCCGGTCGGTCGCGGCCAGGGCCCTGCTGCGGTCCGGCTTCGGCGGTCTGGCGGAGGGGCTGCACCCCAGCGTGCGCTGGTCGGCGCCGGTCCTGCACATCACCGGCCCGCACCTGCGGGGCGACCTCCACCTCGACGGCCGGGGCCTGCGGATCATCCCCTCCTTCTTCTGCTGGCCCGGCCCGATCGTGCTGCGGGACGGCTCCCTGCCCCCGGTGCTCGTCCACCCGGTGACCCACGACCCCCGCTGGCTGGCACCCCCGCCGCCCACCACCCCCGGCACCCACCGGGCCCTCGCGGCGCTGC
>NZ_LRTR01000261.1 GCF_001550375.1 Streptomyces europaeiscabiei
CGCGGCGCTGCTCGGCCGGGCGCGGGCCGCCGTACTGGAGGAGGCGGCCGAGGGCCGGACCACGAGCGAACTGGCGGCCCGGGTCGGGCTCAGCCCGCCTACCGTCAGCCACCATGTTGCGGTGCTCCGGGAGTCGGGGCTCCTCACCAGCCGGCGGATCGGCGGCACCGTCCTGCACACCGTCACCGGCCTGGGCGCCGACCTCCTGGGAGGCGGCGTGACCTGCGGCATTCGACCACGCTCGAAAGCCGTGGTGCGGTCCGGACGGTGACGGTGACCATGGGGAGGCGGGACCACCACGGCAGACGACCCGCTCCGGCATCGTCTGCAGCTCGGGGAACTTCTGCGCCTCCGTCCGGGACCCGGCGGCGTACCGGTTCCGGGTCTTCTCCTTCTACGACCGCGCCCGCTACTCCCTGTCGAACCGGAACGACTGGGGCGAGGCCCAGAACAGCCAGACCGGTGGCGCCGTGGCCCGGATCCACGGATCGGGCGTCAACCAACTGGCCTCCTACCCCGCCGACGACGGCGTCTACGGGGTCAACTGGAGGCCCGTCTACTCCATCCGCAACTGCTGAACGAGGGACGGAAAACCATGCGTATCGCGAAGCGAATCGGCGTCCTGCTGGCCACCACCGCGCTCGCCACGGGCGCCGGCCTCCTGACCGCGCCCTCGGCGTCCGCCGCGAACCCCTGCTGGCAGAGCGGCGGCAACTGGTGGTGCAACAACGTGCCCGGGGCGGCCGTCTACAAGAACCCGTACACGTTCGAAGTCGTGGGCCACATGTACAGCAACCCCAGCTGGTTCAAGTGCAGTTACGACTTCGGCGCCACCGTGGGTGGTCCGCACCCCAACCGCTGGATCTGGACCAAGGCCGACAACGGCGCCTGGGGCTGGATGAAGGACACGGACATCTACAGCGAGACCGACTCGCTGCCGGAGGCGTCCCCGTCCTGTCCCTGAGGGGCCGCCACGACCGCTGCGGCGGCGGCTGACCGCTGCTGACGGCTACTGCTCGCGGTCGTCGCCGTGGTCCGGGGCGACGTCCAGGTCCCCGAAGGACAGCGCGTCCAGGTCGCCGTCGAAGTCCTCCGGGATCAGGAGCAGGTGCTCCAGCGGGTCGGGCGGCGGGGTCCGGTCGGGGCCGGTGAGGGACTGCTCGGTCCAGATGCACTTGCCGGTGGCGGTGTAGCGGGTGCCCCAGCGCTGGGAGAGCGCGGTGATCAGCTGAAGGCCACGGCCACCCTCGTCGGTGTCCGTGGCCCGGCGTATGCGGGGCACGGTGAGGCTGCCGTCGAAGACCTCGCAGACCAGCGCGGAACCGTGCAGGAGGCGCAGCCGGACGGGGCCCTTGGCATGGCGTACGACGTTGCCGACGAGTTCGCTGGCGAGGAGTTCGGTGTTCGGGGCCAGGTCGTCCAGGCCCCAGGCGGCGAGTTGGTCGCGGACGTGGCGGCGGGCCTGCCCGGCGGCCTTCGGGTCGTCGAGGAGGGCCCAGGACGCCATCCGTTCGTCGGTGAGGGCGTGCAGACGGGCGACGAGGAAGGCCGCGTCGTCCGGCGCCGCGTGCTCGGCGGGGAGCAGGCCGTGTGTGAGGGTGTCGCAGAGGCGCTCCAGGTCGGCGGCGGTGCCGTCCTCGTGGGCGGTGCGCAGGAGACGGGCCAGGTCGGCCATGCCCTCGTCTATCCCGCGTTTCGCCGACTCGACCAGGCCGTCGGTGTAGAGCACGAGCAGGCTGCCCTCGGGCACGCTCAGCTCCACCGTCTCGAACGGCGGCTCGGCCGCGCCGAGCGGCGGGTCGGCGGTCCACTCCGGGAAGTGCACGGTCCCGTCGGGGCACACCAGGGCCGGTGGCGGGTGCCCGGCGCGGGCTATGGAGCAGATCTGGGTGGTGGAGTCGTAGAGGGCGTACAGGCAGGTGACGTACGACTCCTCGCCCATGCTGCCGACGATGTCGTTGAGGTGGCTCATGATCTCGTCGGGGGGCAGTTCGAGGTCGGCGAGGGTGTGGACGGCCGTGCGCAGGCGGCCCATGGTGGCGGCCTCGGACAGGCCGTGGCCCATGACGTCGCCGACGACGAGGGCGACCTGGCCGCTGGAGAGCGGGATGACGTCGTACCAGTCGCCGCCGACGTCCATGCCCTGCCCGGCCGGGAGGTAGCGGGCGGCGGACTCGCAGGCGGCCAGGACGGGCAGGTCCTGGGGGAGCAGGGCGCGCTGGAGTTCGCGGGACCGGGTGTGTTCGAGGTCGTAGAGCCGGGCGCGTTCCAGGGCCTGGGCGAGGAGCGCGCTGATCGCGGTGAGGAGGGTGCGTTCCTCGTCGGTGAGGCGGCGCGGCCGGTCGAAGGAGACGACGCACACGCCGAAGGTGTGGTCGGACGCGGTCAACGGCAGGAACGCCCAGGCCTGTTTGCCCGCGCGGGCGGGCAGACAGGCCTGCTCGGGCACGTACTCGGCGTACTCCCGCGGTGAGGAGATGAAGATCGGGGTGCCGCAGTCGATGGCGTCCCAGGCCGGGCCGGACGGCTTTCTGGGAAGGTGGTCGATGAGGCGGATGAACTCGGCCGTGTAGCCGACGGAGCCGACGTTGTGGAGGCGGCCGTTCTCGACGGTCTGCACGAGGAGGCCGGTGGCGGCGAACGGCGGCAGCACCCGCAGGGCGACCGCGTCGACGACGTCCTGCGAGGTGGTCGCCTTGGCGAGGGCGGCGGTCAACGCGGCGATGCGGTGGGCCCGTTCGGAGGCAGCGCGCTCGGCCTCGCGGCGTTCCTCCTCGTGCCGCCGTCTCTCGGTGACGTCGGTGAAGTAGATGGTGCGGCCGTCGGGGCCGGGGACCAGCCGCAGATGGTAGACGAGGTCCTTGTCCGGCACGTGGACGTCGAATCCGGCGGGCTTCTCCTCGGCGGCGGCCTCCCGGCAGCGGCTCTCCAGGCAGGGCGTCCCGCGCACGGAGGGCAGGTCCCACAGCAGCCGCCCGAACAGCTCCTCCTCGGTGAGGCCGAGGGTGCGTTCCGCCTCCAGGTTGGCGAAGGTGATCCGCCAGTCGTCGTCGACGGCGAGGAAACCGTCGCTCATGTGCCGCAGGGCCCGGCTGAGCGCGTCGCGCGCGGACCGCGCCTCGTTGCTCTCCCAGCCGACGCCGATCATCCGGTGGGGGTCGCCGTGCTCGTCGTAGGTGGCCCGGCCGCGGGCCCTCGTCCAGCCCCAGGTGCCGTCGAGGCGCCGTACGCGGTACTCCGCCTCGTAGACGCCGTGGTCGCGGATCGCCCGCTCCGCCGCGGCCAACGTGGGGGCGAGGTCGTCGGGGTGGACGATCCGCATCCAGTTCTCTATCTGCCCGGTGAACTCGGCGGGTCTGGTGCCGTAGAGCTCCAGCGCGGCCTCGTCCCAGATCAGGTCGCCGGTGCGGATGTCCCAGTCCCAGGAGCCGACGCTGACCTCCTTCAGCGCCTGCCGCAGCCGTTCGCCGCCCGGCTCGGGCTGCGCGGGTGCCGACGGCGGGGGCGCCTGCGCCATGCGGTCCTCGGTCCAGTCGACGACCGCCCGCAGGAAGTCCCATTCCAGGCCGGTGGGTTCGCCCCGGTCGCCGGTGAGGACGGTGAGCGCGCCTATCGTGCGGTCGCAACCGGAGACGGGTAACGCGGCGAGACCGGTGCCGGGCCAGGCGATGGACAGGGAGCCCAGCGGCGACCACACTCCGCTGCCCTGGTGCAGGGCGCGGGCCGGGGGCAGCGGGCCCTCCTGGTCGATGATCTCCCACGGGCGGGTGAGGGCGGGCGGCAGGCCGGTGACCGACACCAGACGCAGGGCGGACATGGGGCCCCGCAGATGGACCATTCCCCCGAGAGCGCCGAGTTCCCCGACCGCGTGCTGGAGCGCCAGCCGGAAGACCTCGCTCTCCGCGACGCCGGGATCCACCGTGCTGAGCAGGGCCAGCCGAGCGTTCATACGGCAGACCCTAACGTTCTACTCACACGTAAGGCAGTCCGCCACAGGAATTCCACAGGGGCTCCCCCGGGCCGTCCCCATGCCCGTGTTCGCGAGGCAACGCATTCCCCAACGGCACTGATTCCAGGGTGAGTTGACGGACAAATCCCGAATCGTGGGCGTCATGACATCGGTGTCCTCCCCTCCGCCGGCGACAACGGCCGGCGTCTCTGCCTCACCCCGCGCCCACACGAGGACAGCGGATCGGCGGTGAACGTCCCGCGCACCGTCACCCGCCTCGGCGAGGACCTGCTGGTACGCGGGGTGACCAGCGGAATTCGACCGTGCTCGAAATGCCTGGTGCGGGCTGAAGGGCTCCGCCGACCATGGGAGCACGGGAGCACCCGGTTCCGGCTACGCACCAACGGGAGAGACACATGAATCCGCTGAGCACGCGCCGCACCTCGCTCGCACTCGGACTGGTCGCCGCATCCTTACTCGCGACGGCTCTGGCCACCCCGTCGGTCGCCGCGACGGCGGAGACCTCCTCGTCCGCCCGGACGGCGGACACCCGGCTGGAGCGGCAGGTCGAGGGCCTGCTGCGGCACAACGAGGGCGCCGAGCGCGTCGCGAAGGACCGCGTGCGGCTGGCGCCGGGCGTGGAGATGTCGGTCGTACCGTCCACCCGCGCGGCGGCCGCCGGAACAGGCGACTGCCGTACCGGATACGCCTGTGTGTGGCAGCACCGCGACGCGACCGGCTACCGCCTGGACTTCTACAACTACGGCTCCTACACGCTGTCCAACTACAGAATGCCCGACGGCACAAGCTGGCAGGACCAGGTCAGCTCCTACTTCAACGCGCAGACCGGCGGCGCCTGGATCGTCGGCAAGAACTGGGTCACCTCCGGCGGCAGCGGTCAGCTGGAACGGATCTGGGGCGGGCCGACCTACGCGTACGAGGCCCTGGTACACGCCAACGACCAAGCCGACGTGGTCGAGTTGTACCCGTAGCCGAGCACCGCGTGCGCGCAGGGCGATCGGGCGTGACCAAGATCTGCTGACGGTCGTTGGGCCGCTGCGACACCAGGATCTCGCGACACCAGGATCTCCGGCCCGACCTCAGGATCTCCGGCCCGACCTCAGCAGGCGGCATGTTCAAGGCATTCAAGACGTTGGTCAAGACGTTCGTCGAGCAGTACGCGAAGAGCCAGCAGATCAAACGGGATCTGCTGGCTCAACGTGGTGAGCAGGAGCGGCGCTGGCGGGAGGAGGACCGTGTGGTCCTCCAGGCGGCCCTCGCCGCGAACCGGGTCGCTCTCGAAGAGCACAGCGGCACGCTGCGGCGGGCGGCCGGCGTCTCCTACCTCACGCTGCGCTGCCACGAGGACACCTGGACGTTCCTGGCCCGCACGGCGTTCGGCGTCTGGGAGCCCGGCTGGACCCAGAGCACGCGCGACCCGTACGACCGGGTCGGCCCGACCGCGTCCAGGGCGGCCCACTTCACCGCCGACCCCAATCTGCCGCCGGGCCGCATCACCAAGGCGGACGGCGGCATGCAGGACGTCCAGCTCTCCGGCCACAACCTGGTCCTCGTCCTCGACGCCCTCCGCGAGGCAACGGCCTCGGAACTCACCGCCACCGGAGCCCGCGCCAGGACCTTCTACGACCGGCTGGCCTCCTTCACCGCCAAACTCGACCCGGCGGCGCCCACGGGACGCACCACGGGAATCCTCTGGCGGATCGACGACAGCCTGCACAGCCAGTACGTGAGCCGCCCGCCCGGCACCGGACGCCCCACCACCACGCCCCTGCTCCGCAAAGTCCCCTCCCCCGCCCCGTCGGCCCGCCGCCGCCACCCGGAGCGCAACGGCTCCCCCGTGGCGCAGAAGTAGGCGGCCCGGAGCCCGTCGGACACGGGGGTGTCCGGGCGTGGGTCAGGCGCACTCGGTCGCGGCCGGGCGGTCCTTCTTGCGGAACGTCATCAGCGGCGTTCCGTCGTTCTTGAGTTCGTCGGCGACACCGTCGATGTAATTGCCGTAGGAGTAAATGCGGTCGTACCCGCGACCACGCCAGGAAGTCACATCGACGACGTCCTCGCGCTTTCCGGTCGAATTCCACGTGTACGACTCGACCTTGAAGACCGGATTAACGCGGACGACGCGCTTGGTCGGGCTCGCCTCGATCCAGGCGGTTTTCTCGGGGCCGATCTCGATGACGTCGTTGTTGGTGACGGCGACGGAGTTCTCGATGGCCCAGGAGTAGCTGTAGGAGGCCTCGGCGGAGACGCCGAACCAGCTGCCGATGGAGGCCTCGACGCTGGTGGAGCCGCCGACGGTGTGGGAGTACGACCTGGAGGTGGCGTACTCGCGGGCGAGCTCCAGGCTGTAGCCGCTGTCGGTGCAGTTGGTGCGGGTCTCGCTGATGGGACGCCAGGCCGCGCGGTAGGTCCAGCTGGAGGCGACGGGGTACTCGCAGTGGCCCTCGAAGCGCTCCCAGCCGGGCTGGAGCGTCCACTTGCCGTCGTCCTTGTGCCACACGGGGGCCTCGCGCCACGCGGAGTGGTCGCGCAGCTCACCGGTCGTGACGTTGACGTACCAGTCCTGGTAGCCGGTGCCGCCGTCGGTGCCACAGACCCGCGCCATCATCCCGTCGGTGTTCCAGGGCTCCTGGCCCCGGATGTTCACGGCGTCGTTCGGGCCGGCCGCCTGCGCGGGCTGCGTCGCGAGCACGCTCGCCACGGCACCGAGAAGAGCCGCACCGACCGCCGCGGCCCGCCGCACCCGCAACCGGGAACGGAGACGGGTCGGGGAAAGAGAACCGGAACGGGACCGAGCTGTGTTTTCCGTCACTGAAGTATTCGCTCTTTTCGAGGATGCGGGGATTCAGAAACACGGGGGTTCAGGCATACGGGATTCACGCATACGGGATCCAGGGATGCGGCGATCCCGGCATGCGGAGAGTCAAGCGGCCGGGGATTCGAGCGTCCAGGGATTCCGGAACGCGTTCTTACCCGCCGGTAAGTACTATCGATTTCCGGTGCTTCAACTGTCAAACCCCCAGGAGGAAGGGGAAACAAAGCGGCACAACCGGACACCCGAACCGGGGAAATTCGGGCGTCTCCCCGCGGCGAGCGGGCCCGCTGTTACGTTCCTGGGACACTTCCGCAGCCCGCGGAGCACAACCTTCCGCCATATCCGGTCGTCCCACCCGATACCAGCGCCACCTCAGCGTTGCGTCACCAAGGGGGACAACATGCGACGAATCGGAGCAGCGGTCTTGGCACTCGCGCTCGCGGGGACCGCTATAGGGATGACGGCGGCCACCGCGAGCGCCGTGCCCGGCGGTGCCGCGCGTGCCGCCGCGGCGTGCCCGACGGGCTGGGGCAGTGGCGTCAAGGGCATCCCCGACAGCGGTGCCGTGCCGCTGGCGGACATCAGGACAGGCCGGCACGACTGCTTCGACCGCGTCGTGTTCGACATCCCCGACGGCGGCGACCACATCGGCTACTGGGTCCAGTACGTCGACCGGCTCCACCAGTCAGGTTCCGGCGACCCCATCCCGGTGAGCGGCGGGGCCATCCTGGAGATCCGGGTCGCCGCGCCGAGCTACGACCCCGAGACCGGTGGGGTCGCCTACCCGGGGGACGTCGCCGAGCCCCTGCCCGGCGTGAACCTCTCCGGCTACCGCACCTTCCGTGACACCCGCTTCGCCGGCAGCTTCGAGGGCGAGACCCAGATCGGCCTGGGCGTCCGCGCCCGCCTGCCGTTCCGGGTGCTCCAACTCCCCGGCCGGCTGGTCGTGGACGTGGCCCACAGCTGGACCTAGAAGGGGATGCGGGGGCAGCCCTGCGGTACTGCCCCCGCCCCGGCCCCGCCCTACGGCCCGCCTAGCCCTCCCGCACTGCTTCCACGGCCTCACGGACATCCGGATGCGGGTCGTCGGCAAGGCGGTCCAGCAGTTCGCCCACTCCGGGCGTGGACCAGCCGGAGACCGCCCAGACCAGGTCCTCCCGTACACCGGGGTCGGGGTGGGCGGCGAGACGGGCCAGTGGGGCGAGCGGGCCCCTGCGGCGCATGCCGAACCAGTGCAGGACCTCCCGCAGTGCGACCGGGTCGCCGGGGTCGCCGGCCGCGTCGATCCGGGTGAGGAGCACTCGGGCGGGCGGCGGCGGGCCGTCCAGGGGGTGCGGGAGCCGTTCGCGCAGGCGACGCGCCCCGTGGCCGCCGCGTACCCGGCAGCCGAAGCAGGTGCAGGGCCGGGTGCCGTGCGCGTCGGGAAAGTACCGCCACCCCACCACCTGGGGCGCCACCCGCACCCGGTGCACCTCCCGGGGCCTGATCGCCCGGGGCACGAACACCTCCCACCCGCGCGGATCCGCCAGCCCGGAGATCCGCCGCACCGCCTCGGCCGCGGTGACGGTGGCCTGCCCGCCCCGCGCGCGGTCCGAGTACCGCCCGGCCAGCACCTCCTCGGCGTCGTCCAGCCGCACATGGACGGCCACCAGCCCGCCCCTGCTGCCGAACCGGCCCAGTTCGCGCAGCCATTGGTGGGTGAGGGTGTACGACGGCAGCACCGGGAAGCAGTACACCCCGCGCGCCCCGCCCTGCCCATGGCTGACCGCGCGGACTCCGGCCCGCCGGATGCGCGCCGCGTCGGCCGCCGAGGTGAGGTGCACGAACATCGCCATGGACCGGCATGCTAGTAGTGCTTGGTCAGGTTGGTATCGCTGTGGGTATGTCGCGGTGACAGGTGGGGCAGGCGCCGGTCCAGACCGCGAGGAGTAACTGCATCTCGCGGACGACCTGGTAGAGGCTCAGGCCGGCGCCGTCCCTTTTGGGGTCCGGGCCAGTCGCTGGAGCGTGCAGAAGGCGTGGGCGGCGGAGACGAGGGTGACGTGGTGGTGCCAGCCGTTCCAGGTGCGGCCCTCGAAGTGGGCCAGGCCCAGGGCCTGCTTCATCTCGCGGTAGTCGTGCTCGATGCGCCAGCGGAGCTTGGCCAGCCGCACCAGCGTGGTGAGTGGAGTGTCGTCGGGCAGGTTGGAGAGCCAGAACTGCACCGGCTCCGGCTCGGTGGCGGGCCATTCGGCCAGCAGCCAGCACGCGGGCAACTCGGCTCCCTCGACGGCCTTGCGGATCTCGCGTCCGGCGGGCCTGATCCGCAGTGCCACGAACCGCGAGTACATCCGCTTGAACCCGCTGCGGCCGCTGCCTGGGCGGGAGCCCTCCCGCCACTGCACCGGCCGAGCCGCCTGCTTCCCCGCAGCGATGACCAGCTCCTTCACGCTCCTCGGCGTCTTGGGGTAAGCCGGCTGGGGCGGGCGCCCGCGGCCGCTGTGGGGCGGGATGTGAAGCGTCGCGTCGTGTGGGTGGGCAGTGACGGTGGTCGAGCTGCCCACCACGTAGTGCAGCCCGCGTTCCTCCAGACCGAGCCGGAAGGCCGCGGTGTCCCCGTAGCCGCCGTCGGCCACGACCAGGGGCACATCGACGCCCCAGGACCGGGTCTCGTCGATCATGTCCAGGGCCAGCTGCCACTTCTCGACATGGCCCATATCCGGCGGGATGCCGCACCGCTCGCGGCGGGCCACCTTGCCCGGGTCGGCCAGCGGCGAGGCGGGATCCCAGCTCTTGGGCAGGAACAAGCGCCAGTCGATCGCCGCCGAGGCGGTATCCGAGGCCAGGTGCAAGGACACGCCCGCCTGGCAGTTGGTGACTTTGCCGGCGGTGCCGGTGTACTGCCGCGACACACAGGCCGAGGCGTTGCCGTCCTTGAGGAAGCCTGTGTCATCGATGATCAGCGCGGTCGGGTTGATCGCTGGAGCCATCTTCCACGCGAGTCGGGCTCGGACATGCGCCGCCTCCCACGGGCTGGTGGTGATGAAGTGGGCCAGGGCCTGCCGGTTGCCGTCCTCACCCAGCCGGGCGGCCATCGGTTCCACCGACTTGCGCTGCCCGTCCAGCAGCAGTCCCCGCAGATAGACCCCGCCCCACCGACGCTGATCGGCCCGCGCGAACGGCTCGAACACATCCGCCGCGAAGTCCTCCAGACGGCACCGGACTTCATCCAACTCCTCAGGTGTCACACCCGGTCAACGACGCAGCCCCTCAACCGGACACACCACCGACGAATGAACCTGACCAAGCACTACTAGTGCCGCGGCAGGCGGTCACCCCGGGCCGGACGGCGCCGGTCGTCCAGTGGTCGGCGGACACGCGGACGCCCGGCAACGACGGTCCGTCCGTGCGAGCCGACTTGTAGGGTCCGGACGGTGGAGAGATCGAATGAGGGTGTGAACGGCGCAGCGGCGTCGACGCTGCTGGACGTGCTGCTCGGGGCGGCGCGGGAGGCCCCCGGCCAGACCGTCGTGCACGTCCGGGGGGACGGCGGGGAGCACACGGTCACCTTCGCCTCACTCCGCGACGACGCACTGCGCGTGGCGGGCGGCCTGCTCGCCGCGGGCGTGACACCCGGCACCCCGTTGCCGCTGGTCGCCGACCGGGGTGACGCCTTCCAGCCCATGTTCTGGGGCGCGCTGGCGGCGGGAGCGATACCCGTCCCCCTCGCCCCGGAGCCGCGCCGGATCGGCCCGGTGTGGGAACTCCTCGGCAGGCCGCCCGTCGTCGTGGACGAGGCCACGACCACCGTCGTCACCGGCATGAGCCACGGGAAGGAGGACGACGGCAGCCGACTCCCCAGCGATATACGGGTGTTGCGGCTGAACGAACTCCGTCGCGGCCGCCCGCCCCGGCACCTCCACCACCCCTCCCCCCACGATGTCGCCTTCCTCCAGTTCTCCTCAGGCAGCACCGGCGCCCCCAAGGGCGTGGAGCTGACCCACGCCGGCGTCCTCGCCAACCTCCGCCAGATCCGCGCCGCGATGGCGATCACCGCCGACGACGTGCTCGCGACCTGGATGCCGTACTTCCACGACATGGGTCTCATCGGCACGCATCTCGTCCCCATGGCCGCGCGCCTGAAGCAGGTACGGATCGAACCGCTGTCCTTCGCCAAGCGGCCCGTCCTGTGGTTCGAGGCCGTCGCCCGCCACCGCGCGACCCTCCTGTCGGCCGCGAACTTCGCCCTCTCCCTCGCGGTACGCCGCGTCCCGGCCACCGCGCTCACCGCCCTCGATCTCAGCTGCGTACGCCTGCTGCTCGTCGGCGCCGAGCCCATCGCGCCGCGTGTCTGGCGGGAGTTCACGGCCCGGACGGCTCCGGCGGGGCTGGACCCGGTCGCCCCGCTGCCGGTGTACGGGCTGGCCGAGGCCACGCTCGCGGTGACCGTACCGCCGCTGGGAGAGACCGCGACGCCGCTGGTGCTGGACCGGGCCGCGCTCAGCCGGGGGCGGGTGGCCGAGACCGAACCAGGGCCGCGCGCCGTGGAGTTGATGGACCTGGGGCGGCCGGTCGAGGGGTGCGAGGTACGGATCACCGGTGACTCCGGGGGTCCGTCGGGTGAGCTGCGGGTCGGGCATGTGGAGGTGCGGGGGCCGCAGTTGGGGCGCGGATACCACCGGGCGCCCGAGGCGAGCGCGGAGGCGTTCGGGGGTGACGGCTGGCTGCGTACCGGTGACCTCGGGTTCCTGCGGGGCGGGCGGCTGTGTGTCACCGGTCGCCACAAGGACGTGGTGTTCGTCAACGGCCGTACGTTCCACGCGGCCGACCTGGAGGAGACGGTCGCCGCGACGCCGGGGCTGCCGCCGGGGGCCGTGGCGGTCGTGGGGTCCACCGATCCCGACGGCGGGGGCGAGCGGGTCGTCGCGTTCGTGCAGTGGGCGCGGCCCGCCCCCTCGGCTGCGGCTCCGGTGCTGCGGGCCGCCGCAGGGAGGCTGCGGGAGGTTCTCGGGCACGACGACGTACGGGTACTGCCGTTGCCGCCGGGGGCGTTCGCCCGTACGACCAGCGGGAAACTGCGCCGGGGGGTGCTGCGGGCGCGCTTCGAGGCCGGCGCGTACGCGGCGGTCGAGGGGCGTTGGGGCGAGGGGCGTTGGGGCGATGCCTCGCGTGCGGCGGTGGGGAGTGCGGCCGGGGCGGGAGGGGGCGTCCCCCGTTCGCTGCGGGAGGTTCAGGAGGCGGTACGGGGGGTGTGGGCGCGTGCGCTGGAGGTGCCCGTGTCCGAAGTGGGGCTGCGCGAGCGGTTCTTCGACCTCGGGGGGTCCTCGCTCAAGGCGATGGCTGTGCTGGCCGGGCTGGAGGACGTCCTCTCGGTGACGGTGGAGCCAGGCGCTCTGCGGGATCACGACACGGTGGCGGGGCTGGCGGGGTATGTGGTGGGGATGCTGGAGGAGGGGGATTCTGGTGTGCAGGGGCGCCTGCCGGCTCGGGGGGAGCCGGCTGGTGGCGACGGCGGGTCCGCCGGGGCTGGTCGCGTCAGGCCCGTCGGGGCTGGTCGCGCAGTTCCCCGCGCCCCTGAAGAAGGGCCTGCGGCCCTTGCGAAGGGCCCGGGTGATGCCGACGCCGGTCCTGTCGGGGCTGTTGCCGTGCTCTCCGTCGCCTGTCGGTTTCCCGGGGTCGAGACGCCCGAGGGCTTCTGGGAGTTGCTCGCAGGCGGTGGCGACGCGGTCGGCGGCCTACCCGAGGACCGGTGCGGGGACGGCCCCCGTCCGGGCTCCTTCCTTCCCGATCCCGCCGCCTTCGACGCCGTCTTCTTCGGTATGGACGACGTGGAGGCACGGGCCACCGACCCGCAGGCGCGGATCTTTCTGGAGCTGGCCCATGAGGCTCTGGAGCGTGCCGGGTACGCGGGGCCCCGCCGGGCCGGACGCCGGGTCGGGGTCTTCGCGGCGACCGGTGACAGCGGGTACCGGGAGATCCTGGCCGAGGCCGCCGACGGGGACCTCGCCCGCCACCCGGCAGCCCTCACCGGCAACCTTCCCAACCTGATCGCCGCCCGCGTCTGCCAGGTACTGGACCTGAACGGCCCCGCCCTGGCCGTCGACACGGCCTGCTCCTCCGCCCTCGTCGCGCTGCATCTGGCCCGGCGCAGCCTGCTGTCCGGTGAGTGCGACCTCGCGGTGGTCGGCGGCGTCAACCTGGGCCTGACCCCGACCGGCCACCGCCTCCTCGAAGCGACGGGCGCGCTGTCGCCGACGGGCCGGTGCCGTGCGTTCGCCGCCGACGCGGACGGATTTGTACCGGGAGAGGGCGGCGCCACGCTGGTTCTCTCCCGCCTCGACGACGCCCGCGCCGCCGACGACCCGGTCCTCGCCCTCGTACGCGGTACGGCGGTGAACAACGACGGCCGTTCCCTCGGCCTCCTCGCCCCCACCCCGCGCGGGCAGCGCGAGGTGATCGGCCGGGCGTACGAGGAGTGCGGTGTCGATCCGGCCGACGTGTCGTACGTCGAGGCGCACGGCACGGGTACGCCGATCGGTGACCCGGTCGAGGCGCAGTCGCTCGGCCGGGCGTTCCCGCCCCGCGCCGACGGGGTCCCGCGCCGGCTCGGCTCGGTCAAGGCGAACCTCGGGCACCTCCTCAACGCGGCCGGCATGCCCGCCCTCGTCAAGGTCGCCCTCGCCCTCTCGCACCGCCGCCTCCCGCCCTCCCTCCACGCCACCCCGCCCGCCCCCTTCCTCGCACACACCGCCCCCGGCTTCCGCCTGGTCACCGAGCACGAGGAGTGGACCAGCGCGGAGGGCCGCCCGCTGACCGCCGGCGTGAACTCCTTCGGCTTCAGCGGCACCAACGCGCACGCGATTCTGGAGGAGGCCCCGAGGAGGAGGGTGGTGGAGGAGGCGCCGAGGAGGGTGGAGGAGGCGAAGGCCGCCGACGTGACCGCGACACCCTCGGCCACCGGCGGCCCGCACCTCCTGACCCTGTCCGCCCGTACCGCCGGCGCACTGCGCGTCGCCGCCGCCGAGCTGGCCGCGTATCTGCGGGCCCACCCCGCACTGGACGAGGGTGACGTGTGCGCGAGCGTCAACACCGCCCGGGACGAGGGGCCGTACCGGATCGCCGTGGTGGCGGAGGGCGGGGGCGACCTCGCGGAGCGACTCGAAGCGTTCGGGGCGATGGATCCCGCAGATTCGGCAGATCCCGCAGCTCCCGCAGATCCCGCAGGTTTCGCAGATTCCGCAGATTCCGCGAGCTTCGCGGCGAGGGGACCCGTACGGGCTCGGCCCCGCACGGTGTTCGTCCTTCCCGGTCAGGGAGCCCAACGGGCCGGTCTCGGACGGGAGTTGTACCACTCCGCGCCCGTGTTCCGTGACGTCCTGGACGAGGCCTCGTCCCTCACCGGGCCGGTGCTCGGCCGCACCCTGGCCGCGTGGTGTCTGGACGAGGACGCCGACCCCGCCGACCTTGCCCGGACGGAGGTGACGCAGCCGCTGCTGGTCGCGTTCGGGGTGGCGTTGGCCGGGCAGTTGGCCGCCTGGGGGGTGACGCCGGACGCGGTCGTGGGGCACAGCGTCGGCGAGATCACCGCCGCGTGCGTCGCCGGGGCGCTGCCCCTGGCCGAGGCGGTCGGTTTCGCCGCCGAACGTGGACGCCTGGTGGGCGGGCTCGCCGCGCCGGGCGCCATGGCCGCCGTACGCGGCGACGAGGACACCGTCGG
>NZ_LRTR01000262.1 GCF_001550375.1 Streptomyces europaeiscabiei
TCGACCGGGCGGTCGCGGCCCTCACCGCCCGGGGCGTGGCCGCCCGCCGCCTCCGCGTCTCACACGCCTTCCACTCCCCGATGCTGAGCCCCGTACTCGACCCCCTCCACAACGCGGCGAAGTCCCTGACCGTCGCCCCGGCCACCGTTCCGATGCTGAGCACGGTCACCGGCCGGTGGGGCCCCGACCTGACCCCCGGCTCCGGCTACTGGCGCGACCACGCGGTCCGCCCCGTCCGCTTCGGCACCGCCGTCGCCCGACTCCTCGACGAGGGCTACGACACGTTCGTCGAACTCGGCCCCGGTGCCTCCCTGTCCGCCCCGATCCGCGCGACGGCCACCGCACAGCCCGGCGTCGCCCTCTCCGACGTGACCGTCCTGCCCGCGCTGCCCGCGCTGCCCGCCGCCTCGGACGGCCGGGAGGCCGGCTCCGGAGCAGGGGCGTTGCTCGAAACCGTCGGCCGGCTCTGGACCCGTGGGGCCCCGCTGTCCCCGACGGCTCCGGCCTCTCCGGCGTCTTTGGCCCGGAGCACGGCACGGCGACGGGTGCCCGTCCCCACGTACCCGTTCCAGCGCGGTCACCACTGGCCTGAGCGCCTCGACACGGCACCCGGGTCCGGTACGGCACCTGCGCCGCGTACGAGACCTGTGCCGCGTACGGCAGCACCCACCTCGCCCGACGACATACCCACCCCGCAGCCGCTCCTCTGGCGCGACGCCCCGCTGACCGCCGCCCCCGCCCCCCGCGTCGTACGCCTGACCGGCGCCGACACCCCACTTCGCCGCGCCCTCACCGACCGGCTCGCCGGGCGCGGAGTGACCGTGCTGGGGCCGACGCCGGTCCGGTCCGAAGGGCCGCCGGAAGCAGAGGAGACGGCCGCCGTCCCGGAGGCCGTGCTGTGGTTCGCCGGTGACGCCCCGGGCACGGGATCGGAGACCGGCACCGCCGTCTCCGCCCTGCGCGAGGTGCTGCGCGCGCTCGGCACGCCCCCCACCCGCCTACTGCTCGTCACGGAGAACGCGTACAGCACCGGCAGCGGCGACACCGCCACCCGTTCCCGCCCCGCGCAGGCCCTCCTGCACGGCTTCGCCCTGGCCCTCCCCGAGGAACACCCGGGGCTCTCCTCCCTGAGCGTCGACCTGACCTCCGAGGACTCGCTCGACAGCCAACTCGACGCATTGGAACGGGAGTTGGGTACCGCTGTCCCTCCCGCTCCCGGCGCGGGGGGCACCGTCGCCTGGCGGACGGGCCGCCGGCTCGCCCGTACGGCCGTAGCCCCCACCACCCCCACCACCCCCAGCTCCCCCACACCCCTCCCCCCGAACGGCACCTACCTGATCACCGGCGGCGCGGGCGGCCTCGGCTCCGCGCTCGCCCGTGACCTCGCGGAGCGCGGCACCCCCACCCTCGTC
The DNA here is from genome assembly GCF_001550375.1 of Streptomyces europaeiscabiei. Classification (GTDB taxonomy): domain Bacteria; phylum Actinomycetota; class Actinomycetes; order Streptomycetales; family Streptomycetaceae; genus Streptomyces; species Streptomyces europaeiscabiei. The sequence continues at coordinate 1,413 of NZ_LRTR01000262.1, forward strand.
CTCACCGGCCGCACGGCCACCCCGCCGCGCGCCCTGCTCACCGGCCTGCGCGCCCTCGGCGCCCGCGCCCTCTACCAGGCGGCCGACGTCACCGACGCGGCCGACGTCGACGAACTCATCGCCGGACTGCCGCCGCTGGACGCGGTGTTCCACGCGGCGGGTACGGCCCGCCCCGGCAGCCTGCGCGGCAAGCCCGACGACGAGATCGAGGCCGTACTCGCTGCGAAGGTGCGCGGCACGACACTCCTCGCCGAAGCACTGCGCAGGCACAGCCAGGAGAACGCCGTGTGCGTGGCCTTCTCGTCCGTGTCCGCCGTACTGCCCGGACTCGCCGGCGCCCTCGGCGACTACGCCGCCGCCAACTCCTTCCTCGACGCCTTCGCGAGCGCCGAACGCGCCGCCGGCCGCCCCTGGCAGTCGATCGCCTTCGGCCCCGTCACCGACACGGGCCTGGCGAGCGGGACCGGCCCACGGACCGGACTCCGTTCACCGGCGCTGTCACGGACAGCCGCCCCCCTGACCGCACGAGCCGCCCTCGCGGGCCTCCACGCGGCGGCCGGTCTGGACGCGCCGCACGTACTGGTGACGGGCTCGAACGCCGCAGCCCCCGCCCCCCTTGAGGACCGCAGACCCTTGAGCGGCGCGGGGAACCGCGCGACCAGCCACGACGGACCCCCAGCCGCCGCAGAACAGCCCCTCCCGAGCCATGAGGCGTCCACCCGCAACGGCGACCGCACCGGCCCTCACTCCCCCGCTCCCTCCCAGGTCACCACCCTCATACGCCGCCTCCTCGCCGAGGCCCTGCACCGCTCCCCGCAGGACATCGGCGACGACGAACAGTTCCTCACCCTCGGCCTGGACTCCCTGACCGCCGTCGACCTCGCCCGCCGCCTGGAACGCGAACTCGGCCGCCCCCTCCCGGCCACCCTCCTCTTCGAACACCGCACGATCGGCGAACTGGCCACCCACCTGGCCACCCCCACCCCCACCCCCATCCCACCGGCACAGACACCGAGTCCGACGCCCGGTCCGACGCCGACGCCCGGTCCGACATCGAATCCGACAGCGAGTCCGACGCCGGACACCACCCCGTACGAGCCCTCGCCGACGACCACGGGCGGAACCCACCCCCCCCCCCCCCCCCCCCCCCCCCCCCCCCCCCCCCCCCCCCCCCCCCCCCCCCCCCCCCCCCCCCCCC
>NZ_LRTR01000263.1 GCF_001550375.1 Streptomyces europaeiscabiei
CGACTCGGGGGCGACGGGGCGGGCGCGGTGGTCGTCGAGCTGATGGGGGACGCGGACGCGTCCGTACGGCGTCGGGCCTCCCTCGCCGCCGAGCGGCTGGCGCTGACCGGGCCGGCCGTCACGGAGGCGTTCCGGCGGCTGGCGGAGGACACCGACCGGCATCTTCGGGTCAACGCGCTGCTGGGCCTGGGCGGCCGGGGAGAGACCGTCGAACCGGCGGTGCTCGTACGCCTGTTGGGCGACACCGAGCCCCTCGTGTGGGGGCACGCGCAACGTGCCCTCTACGCCTCGCGGGACCAGGGGCCCGTACTGGAGGAGCTCCTGCGCACCGCCCGGCACGGTCACGGTCTCTCTCGGGCACGAGCACTGGAGATGCTGCCCGCGCGGCACACCCGCGGCCTGCGCGACGCACTCCTCGACGGCCTGCGCGACGAGTGCCCCGCAGTACGACAGGCGGCCGTGGGGCTCCTCGCCAAGGACCTGCGCCACGGCCCGGCCGACGCGCTGCTGTCACCGCTGCGGCTGTCCGGAGCGGTCGACGCCCTCTTCACCGCACTGCGGCGGTCCGGAACGGCCGAGTCGCTCCTACCGGTCCTGCGACCGTCCGCAACGGCCGACGTGTTCCTGGCGGCGCTGGAGGCCGAGACCGACGCCGATGTCGCCGCCCGGCTCCTGAGCGCGCTCGGCGGATGGGGGGACGTGCGTGCCGTGCCCGCCGCCGTACGGTGGCTCGACCACCCGGAGGCGGGCCCCGGTGCCGTGCGGGCGCTGGCCGGCATCGGTACGCCGACAGCGGTCCGGTGGATCACGTCGGCGGCCGTGTCCGGCCCCGGGCCCGACCTGGGCCCCGGTCTCGGCCATCCCTGGGTCCGGGCGACCGCCGCCACCGTCCTGGGTGATCTCGGTGCCCCCGGGGCCACCGAGACGCTGCTGCCGCTCCTCGGCGATCCGGACCAGCGGGTACGGGCCGGGGCGCTCAACGGGCTGGACGAGCTGGGCCGCCACGCACTGCCGGGCCCTCAGCGGCACGCGGCGGCCGAGGCCCTGCTCGGCCTGCTCACGACCGACGAACCGAACCTCCGGCACACCCGCAACGCGCTCAGCGAGTACCCCGAGACCCTCCCCGCCGTACGCCGCCTGATCGACCACCCGTCCGACGAGGTCAGGGCGACCGTCCTCTCCCTCCTGGACGAGGACGACGACGGAGACGTCGCCCTCTTCCTGTCCCACCTCGACGACCCGTCCGAATCCGTCCGCCACCAGGCCCTGTGGGGGATCGACCGCTACGTCGACGGGTACGGGGAGCTGCCCGCCGCACCCCACGGCGTCGACCTGCTCGGCGTACTCACCGCGCTCTCCCACCCACCCGCCTCCCGTCGCGTCCGATACGCGGCAGGACAAGTCCTCGACGCGCTGAAGCCGAAGAACAGCTGAAGCCCCTGACAGGCGGCGGGCGGCGAGCGGCGAGCGGCGGACGGCGGACGGCGGGCGGCGGGCAGCGGGCAGCGGGCATACGACGAGGCCGGCTCGACAGGGTGATGTCGAGCCGGCCTCTTCGCATGATGTCCGTCGCCGTCCGCCGACGGTCAGTCCGTGCCGGACTCCATCGCCGCGCGGTCCAGCAGCGCGTCCTCCTCGGAGACCTCGCCGCGGGAGGCAATGGCCTCGGCGCCGCCTTGCGGCAGCTCCGGCATGGTGCCGATCAGCCCGGTGGCAGCGGCCTGGGAGGCGCCGACGGTGGGGCTGCCGCTGCCGATCAGGCCGAGGCCGGCGTACTGCTCCAGCTTGGCGCGCGAGTCGGCGATGTCGAGGTTGCGCATGGTGAGCTGGCCGATCCGGTCCACCGGGCCGAAGGCCGAGTCCTCGGTGCGCTCCATGGACAGCTTGTCCGGGTGGTAGCTGAACGCCGGGCCCGTGGTGTCGAGGATCGAGTAGTCCTCGCCGCGCCGCAGCCGGAGGGTGACCTCACCGGTGACGGCCGTGCCGACCCAGCGCTGCAGGGACTCCCGGATCATCAGGGCCTGCGGGTCCAGCCAGCGGCCCTCGTACATCAGCCGGCCGAGGCGACGGCCCTCGGAGTAGTACTGCGCGAGGGTGTCCTCGTTGTGGATGGCGTTGACGAGGCGCTCGTACGCGGCGTGCAGGAGGGCCATGCCGGGGGCCTCGTAGATGCCGCGGCTCTTGGCCTCGATGATGCGGTTCTCGATCTGGTCGGACATGCCCAGGCCGTGGCGGCCGCCGATGGCGTTGGCCTCCATCACCAGGTCGACGGCGGAGGCGAACTCCTTGCCGTTGATGGTGACCGGGCGGCCCTGGTCGAAGCCGATCGTCACGTCCTCGGTGGCGATCTCGACCTCGGGGTCCCAGAACCGGACGCCCATGATCGGCTCGACGGTCTCGACGCCGGTGTCCAGGTGCTCCAGGGTCTTCGCCTCGTGGGTGGCGCCCCAGATGTTGGCGTCGGTGGAGTACGCCTTCTCCGTCGAGTCCCGGTACGGCAGCTGGTGGGCGACCAGCCACTCGGACATCTCCTTGCGGCCACCGAGCTCGGTGACGAAGTCGGCGTCCAGCCAGGGCTTGTAGATGCGCAGGTGCGGGTTGGCGAGCAGGCCGTAGCGGTAGAACCGCTCGATGTCGTTGCCCTTGAAGGTCGAGCCGTCGCCCCAGATCTGGACGTCGTCCTCCAGCATCGCCCGGACCAGCAGCGTGCCGGTGACGGCACGGCCGAGGGGGGTCGTGTTGAAGTAGGCCCGCCCGCCGGAGCGGATGTGGAACGCGCCGCAGGTCAGCGCGGCCAGGCCCTCCTCGACCAGTGCGGCCCGGCAGTCGACCAGGCGCGCGATCTCGGCACCGTAGGTCTTCGCGCGGCCGGGCACCGAGGCGATGTCGGGCTCGTCGTACTGGCCGATGTCAGCCGTGTAGGTGCACGGGACGGCACCCTTGTCGCGCATCCACGCGACCGCGACCGAGGTGTCGAGCCCGCCCGAGAAGGCGATGCCGACGCGCTCGCCGGCCGGAAGAGAGGTGAGGACCTTGGACATAGAAATATTATGCATGCCAACGCATGATCATGCAAAGCCGGGTCTCGGTGACGGCCCTCACGTCCCGAGTGCTCCGGTCAGATGTCGCCCGGTCAAACGTCATCCGTTCCGACGCCATCCGGTCGGGCGTCGCCCGGTCCGGCGTCACCCGGTCAGGCGTCGTCGAGTTCGGTGAAGAGGGTCAGTTGAAGGTCGCCGGGGGCTTCGAGGCGGGCGTTCAGGGAGTTCCAGGGGGTGCGGGTCGGTTCGGCGATCACCTCGGCGCCGGCCTCCGCCAGTCTCGCCGTGGTCGCGGTCGAGTCGTCCACCTGGAAGGCGACCCGGATGTGACCGGCCACGCGACGGCCGACCTCCACCTCGTCGATGAACGCCGCGTGGTTCGGATCGGTGATCTCCAGCGTCGCCCGGCCCGCTTCGAGGATCGACACCCGCCCGCCGTCGGACGAGAACGCCGCCCGCTCGGGAAGACCCAGCACATCGCGGTAGAAGTGCAGCGCGGCGTCGTAGTCGGCGGCCGTCACGACCAGACGGAGTTCACGGACGGCGGGTTCGTCGGACACAACGGCTCCTGGATGAGTTGAGGTTGGGCGGTGGGACGGCGATTGTAAAGTCACCGGCCATGACCGAGGACTGGCGCAACGAGCGGATCGGAAGCGCGCTTCGGGGTGCGAACCCGACCGTGATGCGAAGGCTCACGGCCGGGTTCGCGGTGATCGGGGACACGCAGTTCCTGCCGGGGTACTGCGTGCTGCTCGTGGACGACCCGGCGGTGGGGCGGCTGTCGGAGCTGCCGAGGGACGCGCGGACCGCGTTCCTCGCGGACCTGGACCGGCTGGGCGAGGCCGTCGAGCGGGCCTGCGGGCGGCTGGATCCGGCGTTCCGGCGGGTCAATCTGGAGATCCTCGGGAACACGGACCCGTTTCTGCACGCGCATGTGTGGCCGCGCTACGCGTGGGAGCCGGCGGAGCTGGTCGGCAGGCCGGTGTGGCTGTATCCCCCGGACCGGTGGAGCGAGAACCGGTACGCGCTCGGACCGCGCCACGACGAGCTGCGCGAGACGATCGGCGAGGAGCTGGACCGCCTCGCGAGCTGAGCGGGCCCTAGAGAAGCAGCCCCTTCGGCAACGTGGCCCCCGTCCCCGCCAGGTGCCGCAGCGCCGCCGCGATCGAGTGGCAGTCGAAGAGAGCCGAGTGTTCGTCGCCCGGGGCGGGCCGGGGAAGGCCCAGGGCCTGCCACAGGCGGCCCGAGTTGCTGCCTGTCGTCGTCGGGGCGACGGTGTTCAGCCAGGGGCGGATGTTGAGGAAGCCGGGGGTGAGGGCGTTGTGCCTGATCGCCTCGCCCCGGGCCCGCGCCCAGCCGATGTTCTCGCCGAGGACGAGCATGTCGTTGCCGTAGGAGAGCACGGACCGACCCTGGCAGAAGGCGAGGAAGTCGCTCAGGGCCTGGGCGGGCGGCAGCCCCTCCCGGTCGACCCTCCGCTGGTCGATCCCGGTGAGGGTGGTGAAGAACGGCGAGAGCCGGGGATTCACCACCGGCCGGACCAGCGTCTCGTACTCCTCGACGACGGAGTACTCCTCGCTCAGCCGCAGCGCGCCGATCTGCACGATCTCCCGCAGCTGGCCGGGGGCCGACCAGTCCTGCTCCATGGCCCCCGGCCAGGTCGTGAACTCCAGGTCGAAGATGACGAAGGTGGGCAAAACGCTACTCTCCCTGGGGTGCGAGGGCGGTTACGGAAGCGTTCTACCCACCAGCGGCCGTGACTCCGGGACGGGCCTACCGGTTCGGGGCCACCAGCCGGCTCCCGGTGGACAGATCCACACCCACCAGGCCGTCCGGAAGGATCCGCCCGGTGTCCGCCGCCGCGATCCGGGACTTCAGCGCCGCCCCGGAGCCCGCGCCCGGCTCCTCCCCCGTGCCCAGTGCCGGACACAGCCCCTCGACGACGTGGATGTTGATCGCCTCGTCGATCGGGCTCGGCTCCAGCTCCGTACCGGCCTCGTTGAGGCGCTGGTACTTCATCAGGTTCAGGCCCAGGGAGAGCTGGCGCTTGCCGTCCGCGCTGGTGAGGCTGATCGTGCCGGCGCCGAAGACCCCGCCGTCGTGGCCCCAGAAACGCCCGCAGCCGGGGAGGTCGAGGGTGTAGATGCCGAGCCCGTAGTCGATGGCGGCGCCCGCCGCGACCTCCACCGGGACCGTGCGCTGCATCTCGGCGAGGGACGCCCGGCCGACGAGGCCGCCGCCGGTGAGCAGCTTGCGGTAGAAGCGGTTGAGGTCGTCGGTCGTGGAGACGATCGCGCCCGCGGTGTAGGCCCAGGACATGTCGTAGACGCTGTAGTCGCGGGGCGGGTCGATGAGCCCGTAGAAGGACTCGTACATCCTGGCGTGCGGGCCCCTGATGTACGGGGTGCGCGGGTACGAGGTGTTGTCCAGCCCGGCTCGCTCGATGACGTTGCGGGTGATGTACGTCGACGCCTTCTGCCTGGTGACCTTCTCCAGGATCAGGCCCGCGACGACGTAGTTGGTGTTGGAGTACGAGCCGGGCAGCGCGCCGGGGCTGCCGGTGGCATCGGCGGCCAGGCCCAGCCGTACCAGTTCCCGGGGCCTGATCGAGCGGAAGCGCCCCTCGTCGAGGCTGGTGGTGGAGTTCTGCACGAGGGAGGGGAAGGCGCCGAGGACGTAGTCGCCGATGTGGCTCGTGTGGTTGAGGAGCATGCGTACGGTGATGGCGTCGCCGCGCTCCCGGTCGGCGCCGCTCCCAGCGAACAGCTCGGGGACGTAGTCGGTGACCGGGGCGTCGAGGCTGATCCGGCCCCGCTCCACCTGCTGCATGATCGCCACCGACGTGAACGTCTTGCTGATGCTGCCGATACGGTGCCGCATGTTCGGGGTGACCTTGCGGCCCGTGTCCACGTCGGCCAGCCCGGACGCGCCGGTCCAGCGCTCCCGGCCGTCACGCACCGACGAGTACGTGCCGTACATCCCGGCCTCGTGGATCGCGTCGAGCGTGTCCCGCAGTTCGGCCCGGTCCAGCCCGGTGGGCGCCGGGGACGGGCCCTTCGCCCCGGGCGCGGCCGACACCGTCGGCGCCGCCGTGACGAGCAGAAGCGTGGTGCCCAGCGCGGTCCCGACGAGACGTTTGATACGCACGGCGTGTCCCCCTCGATCCTGACGTTCCCGATGGTCCCGGACGGTCAACTCCCGGTCCCTGTCAGGCGATTGTCACGACCAGCCGGTGCGCTCCACATCCCTCCCGCGGACGACCCCCTTCACAGCGGGGCCATGACATCTGTCACGGCCCCGCGCACGTCGGTGAGAGGCGGGTGTCAGAGACCGTAGCGGGACTTCATGTGGCGCCAGAAGTCACGGAACATCCATTTGTCGAACTCGGTGATCTGGGTGGCACTGCCGGCCTTCATGAGGAAGCAGCACTGGCCGGTCGGGGACCAGTCGTAGAAGTCGTCGAGGCCGAAGGTGTGGCCGACCTCGTGCAGATAGATGTGAATGTTCTCCTGGTTGAGGGCGCCGGTGAAGTAGGAGCGGCCCATCCGCTGCCCCCAGTCACCGCCGGCGCCGCCGCCGAAGCCCTCGGTGAGCCAGAGGGACTGGTCGTAGTGGCGGGCGGCGCCGCCGGGACAGCGGGAGTAGTTGCCGTCCTGGTGGAAGAAGCGGCCGCAGTCGGGAGCGCACTGCGGGGCTCCGCCGCCGTCCAGCATGTTGGTGTAGATGTCGACGGAGTTGTCACTCCACTGGAGGGTGGAGCGGTTCTTCACCGCCCAGCCGACGATGTTGACGGGGACGTTGGTGTACGGCCAGGCGTTGTGGCCCTGGCCGTTGTCGACCATCGCCGCCATCCACTTGCCGAACTGCTTCTTCAGCGCGGCGTGGATCTGGTCGCGCAGGGCGGTGCTGACCGGCTGGTCCGACTCCCAGCGGACGCAGTAGTTGACGCTTCCGCGGTTGGCCATGATCTGGTCCCAGCCGTAGTTGCGGAAGCCGTACAGGTTGCCGTACGTGGACTCGACGTGGCTCCAGACCTCGCCCAGTGGCTGGACCAGGTTCGAGGGCGGGTTCCAGACGGCCGCGGCGGCGGCGACCGCCGCCTCGGCCCGGGTCCGCGCCTGGGCTTCCGTCTGCTGAGCCTGGGCGGCTCGGTCGTTCGCCGCCTGCGCGACGGACGGGGTGGTCAGGCCGGGTGCGAGCAGCACGGCCAGGACGGCGGCGAGCACGGTGAGCAGTCTTGCGATGCGGGTGCGTTGGTTGCGTATGGTGCGCATGGTGAACTCCCTTGGTGGGGGCGGGATTTCACGTGCCTTCACTTCACCTCTCTGTCGCCGCCGAAGGCCCGGAGGTTGCCTCCCCGAAATCCCCGGAATCCCCGGAGCCCCCGCTCTCCCCCGCCTCCCCGAACCGCGCCAACGCCACCCCGCCCCCCACACAGCCCACGAACCCGGCCACCGCCAGCCACTCGTACCCGTCCCGCGTCGAGTCGCCGAGCCACGCCACCCCGAACACACCCGGCCAGACGGTCTCGCAGATCACCATCGCCGCCGTGGCCGCCGTCACCGAGCCGGACTGGAGGGCCTGGACGAGGAGGAGGTAGCCGCCGAGACCGGAGACGACGACGGCGTACGCGGACGGCTGCGCCAGGACGGCGGGGACGGTCGCGTCCGGCAGCAGGCGTACGGCGATCGCGGTGAGGCCGAAGCTGAGGCCCGCCGCCGCGCCCAGCACCA
>NZ_LRTR01000264.1 GCF_001550375.1 Streptomyces europaeiscabiei
CGGCGACCGGCGATGGCGCGGACCTCGGCGCCGGACCCGGGCGGCAGGGCCTCGGCGGTCTCGGCCAGCTCACGCAGCCGGACGGTGAGTTCATCGGACACGGCCGTCCTCCTTCTCACCCGCGCCGGGGGCCAGTTCGCGCGCCAGCGCCGCCCGGCCGCGGGACAGCCGGGCCTTGACCGTGCCCACGGGGGCGCCGGTCTCGGAGGCTACCTGCTCCACACTCAAGTCGCACAGATGGTGCAGAACCACCGCCATCCGCTGTGCCTCCGGAATCCTGCGCAACGCGTCGACCAGCACCGCGCGTTCGGGCTCGGGTCCCGGCGCGTGTTCCGGGGGCGGATTTCGGCGCACCAGCTCCAGCCAGCGGCGCGCCCGCCGCCACCGGCTCACCGCGAGCCGCATCGCCACGGTGCGGATCCACGCCTCGGGCGCCCCCTCCGCGAGGAAGTCCCGCCGCCGGTCCCAGGCCCGTACGAAGGCCTCCTGCACCACGTCCTGCGCCTCGCCGTGGTCCCCGGTGTAGGCGTAGAGCTGGCCGGTCAGCCGGGGGAACGCGGTGGCGTAGAACGCGTCGAACTCTTCCTCGGTCATGCCCCCGCCGTCGTCCGAAGTCATCTGCGTCGCCGTGCAACCCGATCGCCCCCCTCGTGCGTACAGGTCCCGTACGTACGCCGCACATCGAAACACATCACGGAAACACACCGCTCGAAAGACATCTGGGGGGACACCATGACCACGAGGAACAGCGCCTCGGGGAAGAGGACCACGCTGGGCAGGACCACAGGGACGAGACGGGCCCGGCGTCTCGTCCACGTGCTCGCCACGACGGCCGCGTGCGCGGTCGCGCTGACGCTCACGGGCTGTGCGGGGATCGGGGAAGGGGTGCGGATCGAGGGGCCGAGCGCGATACCGAAGGCCCACGCCCGGGCGGACGCGGAGACGGGCGCCGGGGGCGACACCGAGGCCGTGAACGTGAAGCCGAGTCCCACCCCGCTGAAGGCCTTCGACGGCGCGCGCGTGAACATCGCCGACGGGCAGACCGTGGGCGTCGGCATGCCGATATCCGTGACCTTCGACCGCCCGGTCCCGGAGGCCGAACGCGCCTCTGTGGAACGCCGGTTGAAGGTCGAGACCAACACCGCCACCGAGGGCTCGTGGAGCTGGGTCAAGGACCGCAACCTCGCCGACGGGCAACGCGTCGACTACCGCCCCCGCACCTACTGGAAGCCCGGCACGGAGGTCACCGTCCGCATCGACGACGCGAACCTCACCCGGCACTTCACCATCGGCCGCTCACTGATCGCCACGGTCGACGTGGGCAGCCACACCATGACCGTCGTGAAGGACGGCTCGACCCAGCGGATCCCGGTCACCGCGGGCGCGCCCGGCATGGAGACCTGGAACGGCACGATGGTCGTCTCCGACAAGCAGCGCCGGGTGTTCATGGACTCCCGCTCGGTCGGCTACGGCGACTCGTACGCCGACTGGTACGCGTACGCCGTCCACCTCACCGCCTCCGGCACCTACCTCCACGAGAACCCGAAGGCCAACACGTACGCGGGCCGGCAGAACGTCACCCACGGGTGCGTGGGGCTCGCGGACGACGGGACGGCGAAACGGTTCTACGACCAGGTCATCCCCGGGGACGTGGTGAAGGTGACCGGCTCGAAGGAGACCGTGGCCGTCGGGAACGGGTACGGCGACTGGAACCTGGACTGGGAGCAGTGGAAGGCCGGCAGCGCGCTGAGGTGAGGTGCCGCGGAAAAAAAGTGTCCCGCCGGTGTCATCCGTCCCGTACGTCTCCCGGGTTTCAGGAGTGTCAGACCAACACACCTGGACCAACACACCTTTGGGGGTCGTCCGTTCATGGCCATGGCACGGATGCACACATTCGTCGCCGTCGCAGCGCTGACCACGCTGCTGGCGGGGGCATCGACGTCGTCGTACGCCGTCTCGCGGGGGGAGACGGCGCACGGCGCCGGCACGACGGTGGCGGAGTCGGCGGCCCGGAAGGCACCGACTCCGCGCATCGTCCAGCCCGGTGAACACGTCGTCGCCGCGCCGGGATTCGAGTTCTGGATGACGGCGGAGGGCAAGCACTGGCTGGAGCCGGACCTGCCCGACTTCCCGCAGTTCCGGAGCGTCGTCGACGGCAACATCGACCGGAGCCGGCCGGGGGTGTCGCTCCAGGCGTCCGCCTTCGAGGGGCGCTACTACCTCTCCGGCGTCTACTACGGAGGCAAGGGGACCGCCTCCCGCGTGGAGGTACGGACGAGCACGGGCAAGGTCCACGGCAAGCTGATCGAGCTGCCCGGAAAGCCGGGCTGGGGCGTCTGGTACGCCATCGCGGACCTGCCCACGGTGGGCGACGGGCAGGAGTTCCTGCGCGGTGTGACCGTCCACGACACCAAGGGCGGCGTCTACTCCCGGCTGCGCCTGCGCTGATCCGGTCCGGGGCGGTCCTCTCCACGGGCCGCTCCGCTCCGCCCCGGCACCTCGTGCCGAAGTGACCGTGCGGGAGCGGGACTTGACCGACCCGCTCCCGCACGGCAGGCTCCCCCGTTCCCGATCCCGAGGACCGTCGTCCGTGCCGCAAGAGAAACCCGGATCACCAGAGGCCGGTGACTTCGCCGTGTACGCCACCGCGGCCTGGCCCCGTCTGGTGCGTACCGCACACATGCTGACCGGTGATTTCCACGAGGCCGAGGATCTCGTGCAGACCACCCTGGCGAAGGTGTACGCCCGCTGGCGGCGCATACCGCGCGACGACGTGGACTTCTACGTACGGCGCTCGCTGGTCAACAACAACATCAGCCGCGTACGGAAGAGACGCGTGGCCCATCTGCTGACACCGTTCCTGCCGGAACGGGTGCACGAGCGGCACGCCGGGCACGACGAGTCGATCGCCCAACGGGCCGCCGTCACGCAGGCGTTGGCGGCGCTGTCGGCCCGGCAGCGGTCCGTGCTGGTGCTCCGCTTCTGGGAGGACCTCGGCGAGAACGAGATCGCCCAGCTGCTCGGCTGTTCGCTCGGCACGGTCAAGACCCATGTACGACGCGGCCTGCAGGCCCTGCGCGCCCACCCCGAGTTCGCCGGTGCGGCGCACGCGGACCGCCGCGCCCACGGCTCCGCCGCCTCCGTCCCCTCCTCCCGCCCTTTCACCCCGGCGTCCCCCTCGCCCGTTTCCGGAGCCCGCCCATGAACCGCCCCACTTCCGGGACCGGCCCGGACACCACCGCAGGAAGACACACAGGAGAAGGAGAGGGAACGGACTTGGGTACGGTCGCGGACTGCGAGTACGACGCCGACACCGGGCGGTTGCTGCGCGAGGCGTTCGCCGACGCCGCGTACGACCTCACACCGCCGCCCGTGCCGCTGCAGTCGATCGAACGGGACGGCCGCGGCCGGAGGCTGCGGCGCCGGGCCGTCGCGGTGGGCACGGGCTGCGGACTGCTG
>NZ_LRTR01000265.1 GCF_001550375.1 Streptomyces europaeiscabiei
CGCCGGCCGCGGCCTCGGCCTCCTTCCAGCGCGGCTCCCACGCGCCGGGGTCGCCCCCGCAGGCCCGGACGTATCCCTGGACGACGGCGAGCGAGGGCAGCCGTTCCCCGGCCGCCGCCTGGGAGAGGGTCGTCGCGGAGAAGCCGGCGGCGCCCTCGGCCATCGCCCGGTAGGACGGGCTGCCCGCGGTCCGGCGCAACTCCCGCAGCTCGTGGGCGAGTCGCTGCACGGGCCCGGCCGCCGGGTCCAGGGGTCTTTCGGGACGCCCCACAGCTTCACCCCCCTTCCGGTTCGGGCGGCGATCAACATACGTATCCCGATGGACACGCGTAACCGTGCGCACTCGAAGTGTGGTGTTGATGACAGCGGCGGTACGCCCCGTCGAACAACTCGGAACCCGCTTCCCGAGTTGATTGCCCTGGTGGAACCAGGTGCCGATCAATTCTCCGCTTGGCAGCCTCGGTCCCGCAGAGCCGGATCACCGGAGTCCCCCACCTCGAAGCAAGTGGAGAACCGCTGATGTCCCCAGCACCGAAGAAGTCGACGCGGAAGTCCCTGAAGGCACGCCTCGGGCTGCTCGGCAGAGCCGCGCTCGTCGGCTCCACCGCCACCGCCCTGACCGTCGCCCTGGGCGGCAGCGCCCACGCCGGTGTGCCGACGCCCCTTGCCGAGAGCACGACCTCGTTCCAGAAGACGTTCCAGCCGGTCTTCGACTACGACTCCGACAGCTGCTTCCCCGCCGCGGCGATCGACGGCAACGGCAACCTCAACGGCGGCCTCGACGACAGTGGGCCCGTCACCGGCCAGTGCCGCTCGGGCCACCTCGGCAAGGCCAACACCTATTCGCGGGTGAAGTGCAACAACGGCTGGTGCGCGATCGTCTACACCCTGTACTTCGAGAAGGACATGAGCTGCGCCGACTGCACCGCCACCTCGCACCGGCACGACTGGGAGGCCGCGGTGCTCTGGGTGCGGCAGGGCGCGAGCACCCCCGAGTACGCGTCCGTCTCCGCCCACGGCGGGTACTCGACGACGTCCTTCGGCTCGGTCCCGAGGGACGGCGTCCGCCTCAGGGTCGTCTACCACAAGGACGGCGCCCTCACCCACGCGTTCCGCTTCGCCAAGTCCGGTGAGACCGCGGAGGCCTGGGGCAACGGCGGCTGGGACTTCCCGGCCCTGGTCAGCTGGAACAGCTTCCCGGGCGGCGACAACAAGTGGACGGCGAACCTCCAGAGCCGTCTGCAGAACGCCACCTGGGGCGACGCCAACTTCCCCCTGAAGGACGGCCGCTTCACCACGGAGCTGAGCCGCGCCATGCCCTCGGGCATCTCCTTCGACCCGAACGGCGCGGGCTGATCCCTCTGAAAGCTGATCCCTCTGAAACGCGCAGTTCCCCGCACCCTGGAGGGGCGCGGGGAACTGCGCGAAGAACCACGACGCGCCCGCGGTCACAGACCGCCCCGCGGCACGACGGCGGTCGTCCGACGGCGGTCACCCGCCAACGGTCATCCGACGGCGGTCACCTGTCGGCGGTCTGCCGACGGCGGTCACGTGTCGGCGGTCTGCCGACTGGCCGGCACGTTCTCGCGGCCCGCCTGGTACGCCGCCACGCTTTCCCTCGCCTGCACGGTCTCCCGCTCCGCCGTCGTCAGCATCCGCTCCCACCGCTGCCGCATGGGCCCGATCAGGCCCCCGCCGACACCGACGACGAGGATTCCGGCGCCCGTGCCGAGCGCGGCGTAGAGGACCGGCTGCGTGACGTCCTGCGCGATCCCGGCCTGGCCGAGCGCCGCGATGACGCCGAGCCCGACGACGCAGGCCCACACGGCGGTCGCGAGGGTACGGCCGTAGGAGACGGAGGCGAGCGCGCCCCCGACGATGCCGCGCACCGCGTTGGCGATGGCCATCGCCACGACGACGAGCACGACGGCGACGAGCGCGCGCGGCAGCCAGGCCACGATGCCGTTGATCATCGTGCTGACGGGGTTCGTGCCGAAGACACCGAGCGCGAACTGGAGGGTGAGCAGCATCAGCGCGTAGTACACGATCCGGCGGAGGATGCCGGTCAGGTCGTACGAGGAGTCCTGGAGCAGGCGAGACGTTCCGGCACGTTCCGACAGGCGCTCGGAACCGACTTTGCGCAGGACGCGGTCGAGAACGCGGGCGATCAGTTTCGAGACGAACCAGCCGACGACCAGGATGACGAGGAAGGCGAGGAGCTGCGGAACGAACTGCGCGACCTTGGACCAGGCGTCGTTCAGGCCCTGGGTGAAGTCGACGGACACGTCGACGGACAGGCTGACCATGGGTGGTTCTTCCCTTCGCGGGTACGTCGAGTACGTCCCCTCCCCTTGTGGATAGCAGTGGGCCGACCGGGTGACGGCGCAGTTCAGGGCCGTTCGGGTGACCGCGCACGGGGTGCGCGGACGGCGCGTGCGCCGGAGTGGACGTCCGTCACGTAAATACGTTGAGTTCTCCACCACCCCCTGTGACCCTCTTGTCAGTGGCATGACTTAGTCTTCGCACACGCTTCACACGCGTCACACGCGCCGCACAGGTCGAACACACCGGCCCCGCGCGACGACGCGCCCACTTCTTTCGTTCCGGGGGGTTCGACACCGTGCGTATGCGCACTCTTCCGGCTGCCACCGCGCTGGCAGTCCTCTTCAGCTCCGCCGCACTCGCGGTCGCCCCGACCGCGTCCGCCGACAGCACCAAGATCCTGCCGGTCGCGTCGAGCGCGGACATCGTGGTGGACGGCGTCCACCAGCGGGTCTTCGTCAGCGACCCGACCAACGGCAAGATCGTCGTCACCGACTACTACGGCATCGTCCGCAAGCAGTTCACGGACCTGCCGGGTGTCCAGGGCCTGGAGCTGTCGGCCGACTCCGGCACGCTGTACGCGGCCGTGCGCGACGCCGACGCGATCGTGGCCGTCGACACGGCGACGGAGACCGAGTCCGCCCGTTACCCGGTGGGCGACGCCCCGGTGGGCGTCGCCGTGGCCGGCGGCAAGGTCTGGTTCGGCTACGGCGCTTCGGCCGCCGGCAACCTCGGCTCGCTGGACCTGTCCGGCGAGGAGCCCGTGGTCACCCTCGACCAGGACACCACCCACCTCTGGTACAACGCGCCGATCCTGGACGCGGCCCCCGGCTCCACCGCTCTGGTGGCGGGCGAGCCCGGCGGCAGCAAGCTGGCCGTGTACGACGTCGCGTCGGGCACCGCCGGCCGTACGGCGGCCGTGGACACCGGCGGCGGGAACATGGGCGACCTCGCGGTCACCCCGGACGGGCAGCGCGTCGTCGTGGCCAGCGGGGCCCCGTACCACCACCAGGTCTTCAAGACCTCCGACCTGACGCCGGACGGCACCTACGCCAGCGACACCTACCCGAACTCGGTCGCCATCGCGCCCGACGGCACGGTCGCGGCCGGCATCGACGGCATCTACGAGCCGGACATCTACATCTACGAGCCGGGCGCCACCACCTCGGTCCGGGAGTACGACTTCCCGAACACCGGTGGCGGCAGTGGCGGCGACGAGCTGCCCGACTCCGGCCTGGCCTGGGCGCCGGACGCCTCCCGCCTCTTCGCGGTGACGTACAACGACGAGGGCGTGTACTCGCTGCGCGTCCTCGACGCCCCCACCAGGGCGCTCACGGCGATCACCGTGAACGCCCCGGCCACGGCCACCCGCGCCAAGAAGCTCACGGTCAAGGGCAAGGTCACCTCGAAGGCGGCGCTCCCGGCCGGGGTGAAGCTGACGGTGACCCGCACCGACGTGGAGTCCACGTCCGGCAAGGCCCTCGCCGCGGTGACCGTGGCGGCCGACGGCAGCTACACCTTCTCCGACACCCCGCCGGCCGGCGGCAAGGTCAAGTACACGGTGCGGTACGCGGGCGACGCCGACCACACCGCCGCGTCCGCGTCCGACACCGTCGAGGTCTCCCGGGCGACGCCCACGCTGTCGCTGGACAAGAACCGCAAGACGTACGCGTACGGCGCGGACGTGAAGTTCACCGCGCACCTCGGCACGACCTACAAGAACCGCAAGGTCGAGATCTGGGCCGACCCGTACGGCTCCGACCGGCCGAACAAGCTGGTGAAGTCGGGGACGGTGAACTCGAAGGGGAACCTGTCGGTCACCGTCGACCTCAAGCGCGACACCAAGCTCTCGGTGAAGTTCTCGGGCGACGCCCGCTACAAGGCGAGGTCGGTCACCAACACCGTCTACACCAAGGTCAAGATCTCGTCGTCGATCTCGGGCCACTACACGACCCGGACGGCCTGGGGCCAGAAGTACCACTACATCCGCAAGTCCAAGGACCCCGTCCTGAAGACCACGATGACGTACTACCCGGAGCGCAAGCAGCGTCTGCAGCTGCAGTTCCACTACCAGGGCGCCTGGCAGGACTGGGGCACCGAGTACTTCCCCCTCGGCACGTCCGGCGGGTCCGACGTCACCCTCACGGGCACCCCGACCACGGACGTCCGCCTCCGCTTCCGCTCCGAGTACCACGACACGACCTCGGGCGACAACGTCAACACCACGACGTACGGGGCCTGGAAGTACTTCATGTACACCAACTGACAAGCTACACAGGGCAGTACGGGAAGCACGGGCAGTACGACGGCGAGCGCCGCCGGGGGTTCCACGGGTCCCCCGGCGGCGCTCGCCGCTTTCGCGCCTTGCGGCCGGGGGAGCGTACGACCGCAGGGAACGGGGCATTCCGAATGAATGGGAAAGCGGTCTCCCTTACCTGCCGGTACGTGTGACGATACGGGCTCTGCCGAAACTTGAGACCTCAAACTGAGGTCACGGTCGCAAAGGAACAGGACATGACCGCCCCTGTGCCCTCCGCCCACGCCGCAGTCCCACCAGCCGCACCCGCCACGCAGGCCCCATCAGGGGGTACCTCCGGTTCTGCCGGGCGCCTGCTCGTCGTGGACGACGAGGAGGGGATCCGGTCCATGCTGACCATGGCGCTGGAGTTCCTGGGATACCAGGTGAGCGCCGCGGCGACCGGGCGCCAGGCGCTGCAGGCCGTCACGCGGTACGACCCCGATCTGATCCTCCTCGACGTCAACCTCCCCGACCTGGGCGGCTTCGAGGTGTGCCGGACCCTGCGCGACCGGGGCAACGCGGTTCCGGTCCTGTTCCTCACCGGGCTCGGCGGTGTGGACGACCGGGTGCGCGGCCTGGACATGGGCGGGGACGATTTCGTCACCAAGCCGTTCGAGCTGAAGGAGGTCGCCGCCCGTGTCCGCGCCCTGCTGCGCCGGGCCGGTGGCGGCCGGCCCGCGCCCGACCGCAACCGCCTCCGCGCCGGCGCGGTCCAACTCGACGCCGACGCCCACCAGGTCTGGGCCGCCGGCCATCCCGTGGACCTCACCACCACCGAGTTCGCCCTCCTGCGCTACCTCATGGAGAACCCCGGCCGCGTCCTGTCCCGGGGCCAGATCCAGGAACGCGTCTGGAACCACCGCGACGAGGGGTCCGGCGTCGTCGACACGTACATCTACTACCTGCGCCGCAAACTGGGCGAGCCGGGCCAGTCCCTCATACGGACGGTCAGGGGCGTGGGCTACCAACTGTGCACGAACTGAGCGAGCAAGCCTCCCGGGGAGGGGCGGGCGACGGCGGCGGGGGCTACGGAGAACCGGGCGACGTGGACGGGCTGGTCGGATGAGTGGGTTCACCGGGCTGGGCGAGAACATCAGGGCGGCCGGACTGCTCGCGCCCAGTGACACGTGCCGTCGGCCCCACCCCGGTCGGCCCCTTCCTCCGGTGGAGCAGCCGATCCGCCCCCACCGTACGGGCCAACGCACCGTCGGCTTCTGGCTGATCGCCACCCTCACCACCCTGGGCGCGGTCGCCGCCCTCTCCGCCCACACCCTCGCCCAACAGCTCACCGCCCGCACCGACCAGGAGATAACGCGGGCCAGCGGACTCGGCGGATCCGGCAGCGTCGGCGTTCCGGGGCCGGTCCCGGCGCCGCCCCCGAGGGCCGCGACGGCATCGGTGGCGCCGCC
>NZ_LRTR01000266.1 GCF_001550375.1 Streptomyces europaeiscabiei
CGGTCCCGCCGTCGTCACCGGCATCGACGTTCGCACCCGCGCCGGCGCCCGCCCCCACCACCGGCGCGGCCCCGGCCCCGGCCTCCGTGGCGGCCTCATCCAGCTCCCTCGACGAGAACGACCTGATCCTCGTCCTCGACGCCGAGGGCAGGGTCGTGGAGCGTTACGCGGGGTCAGAGGGTCTCCCCGCGTTCCCGGCGCTCACGCCCGCCCGGCTGAAGGCGTACGCGGGCCGGGCGAACCCGTCGGCGTTCGGGGAGAGTTACCGGGCGAAGGTGGTGCGCGCGCCGGAGGCGGACCGGAGCCACGAGGGCGGCTACATCGTCACGGCCAGGTCGACGGCGGACGACCGGCGGGCGGTCGAGCGCCTCCTCCAGGTCGAGACGGCCGCCGCGCTCCCCCTCCTCGCCACCGTCCTGATCGGCGCCCGCCGCCTCGGTCGCCGCGAGGTCAGGGAGCGGCAGGACACCGAGCGGCGGCTACGGGAGTTCATGGCGGCCGCCGGGCACGAACTGCGCAACCCGCTGACCACGATCTCCGGTTACGCCGAACTCGCCCGGGTCGGCGACCCCACGTACGAACCCATGCGGCAGGAGGCGCTCGGCCGGATCGCCACCGAGGTCGGCCGGATGAGCACGCTCATCGACGAACTCGTGCTGCTGACCCGCCTCGACCTCGGCCAGCCCCTGCAACTGACCTGCGTGGACCTGGCCCAGCTGTGCCGCGACGCGGCCTCCGCCGCCCGCGACTGCCACCCCGGCCATCCCGTACGGCTGCTGCTCGCCCCCGGCGACCACACGGTCACCGGCGACCCGTTGCGGCTGCACCAGCTGGTCGCCAACCTGCTGGCCAACGCGCGGGTCCACACGCCGCCGGGCACGACGACGACGCTGGGGCTCGGCACGGAGGACGGCTACCGGGTGATCGAGGTCCTCGACGACGGTCCCGGAATCCCGGGCGAACTGCGCGCCCGGCTCTTCGACCCCTTCGTCCGCGGTGAGGAGACACGGGCCGCCGGCAGCGGGCTCGGCCTCAGCATCGTCGCGGCGATCGCGACGGCCCACGGCGGCACGGTCACGCTGGAACCGTCCCAACCGCCGCACCAGGGGGCGTGGTTCCGGGTGCTGATCCCGGCCTCGTCCTGACCAGCTCTGACCTGCCCTGACCAGCCCTGACCAGCCCCGACCGCCGAGCTCCACCTGTCCTCACGCACGGGTTGTGAAGGGGGTTGGACTTTGCCGACAGCGCGACAGTTTCTGATCATTCTCTGATCAAACTCCGATCTGTTCCGGAGCTGCGACCGCTTAAGTGATCAACGTATGGTGTCCCATCCGGTGCAGTGCCGGTGTGACCTCGTACAACTCCCCTCCGAGGTCGGCCCGGCATTCGCCCTGATCGACGGCTCATCGATCTACGACGAACGGAAGACGGCTCATCGACCGGCTCGGCTAACCGGGTACGTGGTGGGCCGACCTCAACTCCCCTTCCGGCCGACGCAGTTCGGCCAGATACTGCCGGGCGTGCTCCAGGGCCCCGGCCCGCCGCCCCGGAACCCGGGTCCGCAACTCCAGCAGCGCGACCCCGAGTTCACGGGCGCGTCCCGCGTCCGCGACCAGCCCCCACTGATGGTGCGCCCGGTCGACCGCCGCCTCCACCACCGGGTCCTCCGCGCGCCGCCCCGCCGCGAGCCGCGCTTGAGCGACACCCATCCAGGCCTCACAACTCCCCGCCGCGTCCCCCGCGAACATCGCCAGATCCGCCCGCACCTCCCGCCAGTGCAGCACCTCCTCCGACCCCTCCCCGAACGACCGCAACGCCCCCTGCTCCCACCGAGCCGCAAGCCCGGCCGCCTCGGAATGCCGCCCGGCTTCGACGGCGACGGCGATGGCGCTGTGCGGGTCGGAGGCCTCCGGGGGCGTGGACAGGCTCCGCTGACCCGGCGCAGCCCCCGGGAACGGGACGGGACGGGTGGGGGCGACGGGGACGGCGGGGGCGACATCGCCGTGCGGGACAACCGCGCCCGGCACCGTCGCACGCGGGGGACGCACTCCGGGCACCGTCGCGTCCCAGGCCAGCACGAGATCCCCGTAACCCCCCGTCCGCGCGAGCACCTGCTCGTGGAGCGCACCCGGCTCCGGCCGCTGTCCACTCCGCAGTATCGTCGCCAGCGCCTTCATGTACCCGGGCACGGCCACGCCCCGCCGGATCCCCGCGCCCGGCGGCGCGATCCGCCCGTACACACTCACCCCGGGCCCGGCCGACAGCGGTTGCCCCGCCAACTGCCGCCACACCTCCGCGTCGGCGTGCAGATCGACGAACAGGGTCGTGGAACCGGGCGCGCGCAGCCGCAGTTCCTCCACGATCCAGTGCCAGGGAAACGCCGTGTACCGCACGGTCGCCGGCGTCGTACGGGCCAGCGCCAGATGCACGAGCCGCTGCTTGCGGTCGAGTTGGAGCTGCCCGGCGAGGTACACGGTGAGCGGCCCCGGCGCGGTGGCCGCCGCGCGCAGCCGGGTGAGGACGGCCTGCGGCTCCAGCGGATCGGCCAGCTCGACCACGTTCGCCGTACCCGTACCGGACAGCACCTCGGGCGTGACGGCCGCCAGTACGGGAAGCACGGAGGCCGCGTCCACGAGGCACCCCTTGCCCATGGGCGAGGCCGCGAGCAGCAGCACTGTTCCGGGCATCGTTCCCTCCCCATCGATTCCCATCGGCTCCCCGTCGATCACGTACGCCAGTCAGCACGGTAACCGCTGCGCGTGCAAACGGGGAAAGGAGCGTGCGAGGAGCGCTCAATCCGGGGCCCCCGGGCCTCTCCGTATCGGCTCCGACGCCCGGCGTACCGCGAAGATCGTCGTGTCGTCGTCGAGGCCGCCCCCGGTGTGGGCGAGGACGCCGTCGCGGACCAGCCGGACCAGGGACTGGGGGTCGAGGGCGGGCGTCCCGGCGGCGAGGGCGCGGGTGAGGTACTCGCGGAGCGGGAAGAAGACACCTCTCCCGTCGCGGGCCTCCGTCACCCCGTCCGTGACCAGGAGCAACGTCTCGTCGGGGGCGAGGCGGACCGTGGCCGTCGCGGGCGTCCGCGGTGCCAGCTCACCGAGCCCCAGCGGGAGTCCGTCCCTCATGGGCAGGAGGAGCACGCCGGCGGGGGAGACCAGGAGCGGGGGTTCGTGGCCGAAGTTGATGACGTCGACGGTGAGCGAGTCGAGCCCGGTGAGGTCCGGCCCCCAGTCGGTCCGCTCGCTGCGCAGTTCGGGGAAGTCGAGGAGCACGGCGGTGGCGAAGCGTTCGGAGTCGTCGCGGCCGACGTGCGCGCAGTACCGCACGTGGCGCACCATCCGCGTCTCCAGCCGCTCGGCCACGGTGACCGGGTCGGACTCGTAATAGGCGGCCTCGCGGAACGTGCCGAGCAGCACGGACGCCGCCTCCACCGCCGCGAGCCCCTTGCCCTGGACGTCGCCGAGGACGACGCGGGTGCCGTGCGGGCTGGGCTGGATGTCGTAGAAGTCGCCGCCCACGCGGGCCTGGCTGTCGGCGGCGAGGTAGATCTCCGCGTGGTCGAGGCCGCCGACGTCCGGCGGGAGCTGGCGCAGCAGGATACGGCGGGTGGTGTCCACGACGGCCCGCATGTGCATCATCCGCTCCTGCCCGCGCAGCCGTACCGCGCAGGCCAGCACGGACAGGATTCCACCGAGGGCGACGAGGACGAAGTCGGGCAGGCCGTTGCGGTACTGGTGGGGCCATGAGTTGTCGCCCACGAAGTACATGAGCAGCGAGAGCGCCGCGAACAGCGCCGTCGTCCGCACCCGGCAGACCGCGGCGGCCACGCCCGGTACGAGCACCAGCCACGAGATGATCCGGAAGTCGCCGCCGGTGTACCAGTCGACCACCGGCACGGCGAGCAGCACCACCAGCGGCGGAAGCCAGGAGATGTCGCGCCCGCGGACCCGCAGCAGCTGCAGCCGCTCGACAGGGTCCGGCTCCCGGCGCACACG
Source organism: Streptomyces europaeiscabiei (assembly GCF_001550375.1). Lineage (GTDB taxonomy): Bacteria > Actinomycetota > Actinomycetes > Streptomycetales > Streptomycetaceae > Streptomyces > Streptomyces europaeiscabiei. The sequence goes on from NZ_LRTR01000266.1 coordinate 3,996, forward strand.
CGGCACCGGCATCCGCATCCGCATGCCCCACAGCGAAACACGCCCCCGGGCCCCCCGCATCCCGACCACCCCGCGCCGCGCCGCGCCGCCCGGCCCTTGATACGGCCGCCGCCCCCGCGCCCCGGCGCTGTCACGGTTTCCGTGTCACGGCTTCCGTGTCCCGACTTGCCAGGGGCCCGCCCCAGGTGTGCTCTGGTAGTCGGGGCGGAGAGTCGCGGGGGAGGGAAGAGAGGAGTGCTCCCATGGCGCATGCGGCACCCACTCCGGGCCGGCCGGTGATTCCGGGCAGGCCCTCGGCTCCGGCCAGGCCGGCGGCGCCGGCCACACCCGATGTCTTCAGCGAGCGCACCCACGCGCTCGCGAACCGGATCCTGCCCGTCGTCCTGGGCCTCGTCTACGGCTACTGGGCCGCGGCCATGAACCGCGACGCCGGCCCCATCACCGGCTGGAACCTCCTCTTCGGCTTCGTGACCGCGTTCGTGTTCGCCGCGCTCCACACCGCCGTACTGACCGTGGCCCCCCGTCTGCGCCGCGAACTGCGCGCCGCCGTCTGGGCCGCTTTCGCGGGCTGTGCCTTCGGCTTCCTCTACAGCCAGGCGTCGCAGCACAGCGTGCTGCGCTGCGCGGCCATGTCGCTCGCCGTCGCGGCGGGGTTCCTCGCGGCGAACTTCTACCGCTACTACACGCACGAGGACGCGACGGGCCACCGGCTGCGGTGACCCGGGCCGCTCAGCCCTCCTCCACTCCCCGGTACCGGCCCCTCGGCACCCCCTTCGCGGCCACCCTCTGTCACCCCCCTTCCGCCGGCGGCCGGTCTCCCCGTTCGGCTTGTCCTGCGCCGCCATTCGCAGTCACGTGCGGCGGGAGCGCTCGCGCGGTGGAGGTCGGGGGTCTTGCCTGGAGGGGTGTCCCACGATGCCCGCGGCACCCTGTCGGCCGTACTGACCGTGTTCGCCTGCCTGCTCACGCCGGTGGGTGCGCTGGCCGCGTGGACGACGTACGAGATCGCGGACCGGACGCGGTACGAGGCGGTCATGGCACCGCTGGCCACCGACCCCGCCGTACGGGAGGCGCTCGCGGACGCGGTCGCCGCCGGGATCCTGCGCGAGGTCCGGGTGGGGCCGCGGCTGCGGCGACCGGTGCGGGACTTCACGCATGACGCGGCGCGCTCCTTCACACGGACGGAGGCGTTCCGCACGGCGTGGCTCACGGCGAACCGGGCGGCGCACGACGCGGTGCTGACGGCGGTGCGCGAGGAGGGCGCGTACGGCGGGGGCGCGGGCGGCGTCGAGG
>NZ_LRTR01000267.1 GCF_001550375.1 Streptomyces europaeiscabiei
CGGGGGCGCGGGCGGCGTCGAGGCCCGGCCGGTGACGCTCGACCTCGCGCCGGTCGGCGAACGCGTCAAGCGTCAACTCGTCCGCGACCACGTGCCGTTCGCCCATCGCATCCCGGTCGCGCGCACCGAGGTCGAGGTGCTGTCGGCCGCGGAACTGGTTCAGCTTCGGAAGGGATATCGCGTGCTCGAAATCGCCGCGTTCTGGCTCCCGGTCGGTGCGCTCGCGCTGGCCGCCGGTGGCATTCTCGTCGCGACGCAACGCCGCCGGGCCGTCTGCGCGACAGGCCTCGGCACGGCTCTCGGCGGCGCGCTCCTCGGCGTCGCCGTCGCCCTCGGCCGCCACCTCACCCTCGCCGACCTGCCCCCGGGCGTCTCCCCCGCGGCCGCCGGCGCCGTCTACGACGCCCTCACCGCCACCCTGCGCACCGTCACCTGGGGTCTCCTGGGCCTCGGCACGACCGTGGCCGCGGTCGCCTGGCTCACGGGCCGGCTCGCGCGACTTCGCCGAGCGTCCGCAACGCCCCCGCCAACTCCGACGGAGGAACCGACGCGAGCCCCAGCCTGACGCAGTCGGAGGCGGGAGCGGCAGCCCAGGGCTGCCCCGCCCGAGAACCCTCACCACCCCACCGCCGGGGCGACGGTGGTCCCTCCGCTGGGCGCGGCGGCACCCTGTCAGCGTCGGCGAGCGCGCCCGAACCCGGCCCCGCACCGGCCACCGGGCCACTGGCCCCAGCC
>NZ_LRTR01000268.1 GCF_001550375.1 Streptomyces europaeiscabiei
CAGGCCCCCGGCCGGCCCCCACCGTCGGCACGCTGAACGCCGACCCCCCGGTCACCGCCACCCCCCTCTCCGCCGCCGCCGCGCAGAACGTGTCGGCACGCCACGGCTCCGGCAACTCCCACCACGCGTAGTACGCCCGCGGATCCCCCCGTACGGCGAACCCCGCGAGATGCTCGGCGACCATCCGCTGCCGTGCCGCCGCGTCCGCCCGCTTCGCCGCGACCAGCCGCCCGACCGTCCCGTCCCCGATCCACCGCACCCCCGCCTCCAGCGCGAACCGCCCCGCCGTCCAGCCCCCCGAACGCAACGCGTCCGCCGCCCCCTCGGCCCGCCCCTCCGGCACCACCAGAAACCCGACCGTCAGCCCCGGCGCGACCCGCTTGGACAACCCGTCGACGACGAACACCCGCTCCGGCGCGAACAGGGCCAACGGCGGCGGCACGTCCTCGCCGAAGTCCCCTTCACCACGATCCCCGTCCGCCAGGAACGACCAGATCCGGTCCTCGATCACCGGCAGGTCCGCCTCCCGCACCACACGGGCGAGTTCGGCCCGCCGTACGCCGCCCATCGTCACGGACGTCGGATTGTGCAACGTCGGCTGCACGTACACCGCCGACAGCGGCGCCGCCCGGTGCGCGGCGACCACGGCCTCCGGCCGCACCCCCTGCCCGTCCGTGGCGAGCGGCACCAGGGTCACCCCCAGCCGACCGGCGATCTCCTTGACCAGCGGATACGTGAGGGCCTCGACGCCGACGCGGCCCCCGGGCCGGACGAGGTGGGCGAGGGCCGCGGCGATGGCCTGGCGGGCGTTCCCGGCGAAGAGGAACCGGTCCGGGGCCGGGCGCCAGCCGCCCGTGGCGAG
>NZ_LRTR01000269.1 GCF_001550375.1 Streptomyces europaeiscabiei
CGCCGCGCGAACACCCGCTGCGGCGGCAGCCGGTCACCGGGCTGCAGCCGCCCGGCGGCGATGTCGTCCGCGACGCGATCGGCGATACGCCGGTAGTCAGCCACGACGGTTGCCCCACCTTCCCCCGGCCCTCACCACATTGCACCGAGGGCAAAGATCTTATTGCACCGAGGAGTTGGGGGACCCTAGGGTCGATCCCATGACCACCTTCCTCGCATACGAGGACAAAGGGGAAGCGGGCCCGGCCCTTCCCCTTCCTCTCGTCCTCATCCACGGCCACCCCTTCGACCGCACGATGTGGCGCCCCCAGATCAGCGCGTTCGCCGCCTCCCGCCGCGTCATCGCCCCCGACCTGCGCGGCTACGGCGAGTCCCCCGTGGTCCCGGGCGTCACCCCGCTCCCGGCCTTCGCCGAGGACATCGTCACGCTCCTGGACGACCTCGGGGTCCGTGACTTCGTCCTCGGGGGCCTCTCCATGGGCGGCCAGATCGCGATGGAGTGCTACCGCCAGTACCCGCACCGCGTCCGCGGTCTCCTCCTCGCCGACACCTTCCCCGCCGCCGAGACCCCAGAGGGCAGGCGCACCCGCAACGCCATGGCGGACCGGCTGCTGCGCGAAGGCATGACGGGGTACGCCGACGAGGTGCTGTACAAGATGGTCGCGCCGTACGCGGACGCGGAGGTCGCGGCCCAGGTGCGCCGCATGATGACGGCCACCGACCCCGAGGGCGCGGCGGCGGCCCTGCGCGGCCGCGCCGAGCGCCCCGACTACCGCGACCTGCTCACCCGCGTCAGCGTCCCGGCCCTGGTCGTCGTGGGCGCCGACGACGAGTACACCCCCGTCTCCGACGCCGAGGGCATGCACGCCGCCCTCCCCGACTCCACCCTCCACGTCATCGACGGCGCCGCCCACCTGCCGAACCTGGAGCGCCCGGACGAGTTCAACAAGGTCCTGGAGGACTTCCTGGCGCGGCTGGACCACCTGGGCTGAGGGCGGCACCCGGACCGGACCGAGGGCGGCACCCCGAGACGCGGTTCACCCGTTTGGCCTACACCGAATGCGGTGCTCCCCCGTCCGCGTGACCATGCGGATGAGCTGTTCATCCGTCGGAGGAGGCCCTTATGGCCCAGCACAGCACCGCACCGCGTTCGAACGCCACGTCGCAGGAGACGCCGACGTCCCACCGGGAGACCCGCTCGGAGTGGGCCCACGGCGGGATGGTCTTCGCCGGTGTCCTGATGATGGTCATCGGCGTCATGAGCATCCTCAACGGCATCGCGGGGATCGCCACGGACGACGTGTACGCGAACATCGGGAACTACGCCTTCGAGTTCAGCCTCACCACGTGGGGCTGGATCCACCTGGTGATCGGACTCGCCGTCCTGGGCACCGGCTATGCCGTCATCCAGGGTCACACCTGGGCTCGCGCGGTGGGCATCGCCCTGACGTCCCTGTTCGCCATCGAGTACTTCATGTTCCTGCCGTACGCCCCCGTCTGGTCCGTCATCTGCATCGGCATCGCGGTGTTCGTGATGTGGTCCCTGGCGACGGCCCCGGACTCCCACGCGCACGGCATGTGACACCGCCGCACGCGTAGGAGCTCGGGGGTACGGCTTCGTCGGCGTACGCGGGTCCGCCCCGGTCGCCGGCGCAGTTCCCCGCGCCCCTGAAAGCAGCGGCTGCGCCCCGAGCCTTCCGGCCCGCACGGCCGTGGCTCTTCAGGCCCGCAGCGCCTGGTCCTCAAGGGTCGCGGGGAACTGCGCGACCGGCCCCCCACCCACCCGCGCCCGACCACGCAACCTTCTCCCCGCCCCACCCGTCCTTATAGGGACCCCGCAAAATAGGGACCCCGCAAGAAAAGCGAAAGGCACCGGCCCGTGGAGAGCGCGACCATCGAGCGGCCGGAGCCGTTGCCGGAACCGGCACCGGAAGACGCCCCGCCCCCGCGCAAGCGGCACCGCGGCAAGGCCGGCCTCGCCGCCCTGGTCCTCCTCGGCGTCAGCCTCGTCGTCGCCTCCCGCGTCGCCGACCTGGACGCCTTCACCCCGGTCACCCAGCTTCTCGCGTTCCTGCCCTGGCTCCTCGCCCCCACCGGGCTGGCACTCCTCCTCGCGCTCGTCGCACGCTGGTGGACCGGCCTGACCTGGGGCGTGATCGTCCTCGCCGCGCTCGCCTGGTACATCGAGCCGTACGCCAAGGCGACCGAGCCGGGCGGACCGGTGCTCGCCGAGGTACGGGTGATGACGTCGAACGTGCAGTTCGGCCACGGCACCGACGCCCTCGTCAAGGCCGTACGCCGCGACCGCCCCGACATCGTCTTCGTCGAGGAGTGCGAACTCACCTGCTCGGCCAAACTCCGCGACACCCTCGGCGACCTGAGCGGGAAGACCCCGCTCTACCCCCACCGCCAGTCCGTCGAGGGCTACGGCTCCACCGGCTCCGTCATCCTCAGCCGCTACCCCCTGAAGTCCGCCGCCCCGATCTACGGCTCGATGGGCATGCCCGGCGCGGTCGCCGACGTCGAGGGCCACCCCGTACGGCTGCAGCTGGCGCACCCCATGCCCCCGCTGCCGGGACAGCTGGCCACCTGGCGGCGGGAGCTGGACGCGCTGCGGGCGTACGCGGCGAAGGACACCCGTACGCCGACCATCCTGGCCGGGGACTTCAACGCCTCCCAGGACCACGCGGCCTTCCGCGCCATTCTCGACACCGGCCTGAGCGACGCCGCCCGTCTGGTCGGGCAGGACCGGAGGCCGACCTGGCCCTCCCGGACGACGCCGAGGTTCGGCGCCCAGATCGACCACGTCCTCGTCTCCGCCGAGGACTTCTCCGCACGCGAGGTCCGCTTCCGGGAACTGTCCGGCACCGACCACAACGCCGTCACCGTGGACCTCGCCCTCCACGAGCGCGCGTGAACCAAAGGGTCACAAAAGCCCTCCAGGACCCCCGAAATCCCGCCGTCATAATGGGCGCATGTCCCGCACGTTCCCCATCGGCCTTGCCCCGCCCGACTGGCTGGTGCGGAACCTCCAGCCGCAGCGGACGCCCGTCAACCGGCCGGCCGTCGCCCGCGCGGCCATCGCGCTGACGCTGCCGCTCGTACTCGGCCTGGCCGTCGGCCGGCCCGAGTACGGCGCGCTCGCCTCCATGGGTGCCCTGTCGGGCGTCATCAGCGACACGGCGGCCGCCTACCGGATGCGGCTGCTCAACATCGCGGTCCCGCAGTTGTTCGCCGCCCTGGGCATCACGCTCGGCTCGCTGGTGTACGGGCAGGGCTGGGTCACCGTCGCGGCGCTCACCGGGGCCGCGCTCGTCTCCGGGATGATCTCGTCGATCGGCGCCGTGGCCTCCGTGTCGGGCCTGCTGTTGCTCCTCAACTCGGTGGTGGGCGCGGGCCTGCCGATGCCGGGGCAGTGGTGGCTCGCCCCGGTCCTGATGACCGGCGGTGGCCTCCTCGTCCTCGCCCTGGCCCTGCTCGCCTGGCCGCTCAGGGCGGGCGTACCGGAACGGGCCGCCGTCGCGGACACCTACCGCAAGGTCGCGGACCTGCTCGCGACCACGACGACGGCCGATCCCGACGGAGCCGAGGCCGCGTACGACGCCGCCCGGCACCTCGTCACCCAGTCCCTCAACCAGTCCTACGACCTCGTCCTCGCCCGCCGCGCCCGGCACCACGGCCGCAGCCCCGAACTGGTGCGGCTGCTGGCCCAGCTGAACGCGATCACCCCGCTGGTGGAGGCCGCCCCGGCGGTACGGCTGTCCGGCCGGCCGCTGCCCGCCGAGATCCCCGTCGCCGTACGGCACCTCGCGGAGGCCGTCGAGACGGGGTACTCGGGGCCGCTGGGCCTGCGGCTGCCGGAGCCCGGGAGCGAGATCGGGCGGGCGGTCGACCAGGCGCTGCG
>NZ_LRTR01000027.1 GCF_001550375.1 Streptomyces europaeiscabiei
CGCGTCCCTCACGGAGCGCGGTGGCGAGGGTCGGCATGGTGCGCACCGGCGCGTCCGGCCACTCGGAGCGCCACTCGGAGCGCCACACCTCGGGCCAGATCTCCGGCTGCGGCGGGTCGAGGACGGTGACGACGAGGCGGTCGCCCTCCAGCTCGGCGAGGGCGATCCGGTCGGCCCGGAGCGGCTTGCGCAGCGCGGTCACCACGGCCTGGCTGACGTCACGGACGGTACCGGCGGTGGCCAGGGCGGCGGCGAGGCGCTGGATGCGGGCCACGTCACCGCGGCCGGTGCGCAGGGTGGAGGCGTCGGCGACGGTGCCGACGAGACGGGCGGGCCGGTCCTCACCGCCGGGCAGGATCCGGCCCCGCAGCCTGAGCCACTTCTGCTCGCCGGAGGGCTGCAGGATGCGGAACTCCAGCTCCCGGTCGCCGATGGACATGTGGTCCGCCTCCACGACGGACATCAGGGCGGGCAGGTCCTCGGGCACGGTCAGCGCGATCAGGGTCTCGACCCGGCCGTCGAAGTCGTCCGGGCCCATGCCGAACAGCTCCAGCAGCTTGTCGTCGACCTCGACCCGCCCGGTGTCCATGGCCAGGTCGAACGAGGCGCCGAGCCCGGTGGGCGGGGCGGGGGCTGCGCTGGTGACCGCCTCGGCGAGCAGATCCAGGCAGTGCCGGTCCTCGGCGTCGAAGGCGTCCGTGCCGTCGCCGACGGCGACGAGGCAGCCGCGCTCGCGCAGCGGCAGCACGCCCAGCGAGAAGCCCTCGGCGTGTGCGCGGCGGACGTCGGCGTCCTGCTGGAGATCGCCGGAGACGAGCCAGCGCGGCCGGCCCGAACGGCATGCCTCGGCGACCGGATCGGTCCCCGTGGCCGGGTAGGTGTCGCGCAGCCCGTACAGGCTCCTCGGTACGCCGGCCTCGCCGGCCAGGGACATGGCGTCGCCCTCGCGGTTCGGGAGGTACACGGCGGCGACGGTCGCACTCGTGAACACGAGCACCTGTTCGAGGATGGCGTGCAGCCGCGCGTGGGGATCGAGGTCGCCGCCGAGCGACTTGAGCGCGAGTTCGGCACGCAGCGTCCTCGTTCCGCGTTCCGCAGCGCCTGCACTGACCACGTCCGCAATTACAGCGCTTCCGGCCCACTCGCGCAGCCCCTGGGACCGTTCCGCGAGGCCGGGGCCCCGCTTCGCACCGTCCTGGTTCGAAAGGCACCGAACAGATCTTTACTCGTGCGTTCCGCACGGTGAGCGCGTGACAGGCGTGACGGGTCACTGGTGACAGCCGTGACTGTCGGGCGCTCCGGCGGGCTGGAAGGCTCGTCATCACTTGGCCCAGGGGGCGATGGCACAGGACCCGGGGGAACCCGTATGGACAAGCGGTACGAGGCGTACGCGCTCGCCGACAGACACTTCTACGAGACACCGGACCGGCTCTCGGCCGGTGACCGCGCCGGCACGGCGGCGCCCGGCTACGAGACGGCCGGGCGTGCGGTTCCCGAGGGCTGGCGGGCCGCCCGGATCGGGGACTGGCTGACGCTGACCCCGGTCGACGACGGCGGGCGGCCCCGTCCCGGACCCACCCAGGGATGGAAGGTGCACGCCTCCGCCACCCGGGCGAACGCGGACCGGATCGCGGCGATCGTGTGGGACTACTGCGTGCCCCGGCGGATCCCGTTCAAGTTCGTGCCGGGCCCGCATCTGCTGCATCTGCGCAACGCCAAGTACGCGGCCCGCGACACCAGCGGCAAGTTCGTCACGGTCTACCCGGCCGACGAGGACCGGCTCCACCTCGTCCTGCGTGAGCTGGGCGAACTCCTCGACGGCCTCGACGGGCCGTACATCCTCACCGACCTGCGCTGGAACGAAGGACCGCTGTACGTCCGCTACGGCGCGTTCGCCCGCTCCTTCGTCGTCGACGAGCGCGGCACCCTCGTCCCGGCCGTCCGCGACGGAGCGGGCACCCTGGTGCCGGACCAGCGGAAGCCGACCTTCCACGTCCCCGACTGGGTGACCCTGCCCGCGTTCCTGGAACCGCAGCTGGCGGCGCGCAACACGACCACGGTCGGCGATCTGCCGTACCGCATCGAGAAGGCGCTGCACTTCTCCAACGGCGGCGGGGTGTACGTCGGCACCGACACCCGTGACGGCCGCCGGGTCGTCCTCAAGGAGGGGCGGCCGCACGCCGGGCTGGCCGCCGACGGGGCCGACGCGGTGACCCGGCTGGAGCGGGAGAAGGACGCGCTGGAGCGGCTGGCCGGGCTGGGGGTCGTGCCCGAGGTGCGTGACTGGTTCACGCTCGGCGACCACCGCTTCCTCGTCATGGACTTCGTCGAGGGCCGCCCGCTCAACTCGTGCGTCGCCGAACGGCACCCCCTGCTGGCCTCGGATCCCGCGCCGGACGCGGTCGCCGCGTACACGGCCTGGGCGTTGCACATCCACCGGGCCGTCGAGGAGGCGGTCGAGGCGGTGCACTCGCGCGGGATCGTCTTCAACGACCTGCACGTCTTCAACATCATGGTCGCGCCCGACGAGCGGTCGGTGTCCCTGCTGGACTTCGAGGCGGCGGCGCCCGCCGAGGAGAACGGCCGCCAGATCGTCGCCCACCCGGGCTTCCTGGCACCCCCGGAGCGCACCGGCCCGGACGTCGACCGCTACGCCCTGGCGTGTCTGCGCCTCGCGCTGTTCCTGCCGGTCACGTCCCTGTTCGTGGTGGAACGGGGGAAGGCCGCACATCTGGCCTCGGTGATCGCGGAGCAGTTCCCGGGGGTGCCGCGCGAGTTCCTCGACGAGGCGGTCGCGGAGATCACCCGGGCGAGCGGTGCCGCCGCCGAGCACCCGCCGGCCGGGGTGGAGGGGGCTGGGGCACGTGCGGAGGGGGCTCGTGGCCTGCCGGGTGGCTGGTCCCTCGCCGAGCCCGGGGACTGGCCGTACAGCCGTGACTCGATGGTCAAGGCGATCCTGGCGTCGGCCACGCCGGAGCGTGACGACCGGCTCTTCCCGGGGGACGTCGCCCAGTTCTCCGACGGCGGCGGACTCGGCCTCGCACACGGCGCGGCGGGCGTCCTCTACGCGCTCGCGGAGGTCGGCGCGGAACGGTACGAGGAGGGCGAGCGCTGGCTCCTCGACCACTGCGACCCGGTGCCGATCGGGACCCCGCTCGGCCTGTACGACGGTCTCGCGGGTGTCGCCCATACCCTGGCGCGGCTCGGCCACCGGCAGCGGGCCCTGGACCTGGTCGAGCAGATCCTCGCCGAGAAGTGGCACAAGCTGTCGTCCGACCTGCGCGGCGGTCTGGCCGGGCTCGGCCTGGTGCTCGACGAGCTGGCGCGGACCACCGGTGAGTCCGGGCTGCGCGACCACGCGGCCAAGGCCGCACGCCTCCTCGTACACCGCCTCGCCGAGCCCCGCCCCGCTCCGGCCCGCCGAC
>NZ_LRTR01000270.1 GCF_001550375.1 Streptomyces europaeiscabiei
CCGCCGACGTCGCCACCGAGCAGTCGCCGGACGCGCTGAAGAAGGCCGGCGACCGGGCCGGCCGCCCCGCCCCGCTGGGCGTACGCGCCATCCGGGTCGCGCGGAACGTCGCCCTCTCCGGCGCCTCCTGGCGCTACGGCCTGCGTCTCGCGCTGTGCATCGGCATCGCGCAGGCCCTGGTGTCGCTCGTGGCCGTGCCTCGCTCGTACTGGGTGGCGCTGACCATCACGTTCGTGCTGAAGCCGGACTTCGGGTCGGTCTTCTCCCGGGCGCTGCTGCGGGCGCTCGGCACGGTCGTGGGGCTCGTGGTCGCGGCCGGGATCCTCGCGGAGGTGCCGCGCGGCTGGTGGGACGTGCCGGTGATGCTGCTGCTCGCGCCGCTCATCCCGGTGTTCACACCCCGGGGCTACGGCTATCAGACGGCCGCCATCACGCCGGTGATCCTGCTTCTCTCCGACGTCCTCAACCACCAGGGCACGGGCCTGCTGGTGCCGCGTCTCGTCGACTCCCTCATGGGCTGCGCGATCGCCCTCGTCGCGGGCTATCTGCTCTGGCCGGAGAGCTGGCACGCGCGGGTCGGCGCCCGCCTCGCGGACGCCGTCGCCGACACGGCCGCGTACGTCGAAGGAGCCTTCGGGGAGGTCACGGCCGACCCCTCCGGGCGGACCCGGATGCGCCGCCGTCTCTACCGGGACCTGTCCGCCGTCCGTACGGAGTTCCAGCGGGCCCTGACCGAACCGCCGCCCATCGGCCGGCGGGCCGCCGCCTGGTGGCCGCTGGTCGTGGCGGTCGAGCGGATCGTCGACGCGACGACGGCCGCGCGGGTCCGGATCAAGCAGGGCGCGCAGCCGCCGTCCACCGCCGAGGTCGGCCAGGTCACGCTCCAGCTGCGGGAGCTGGCGGACGGACTACGGAGGACGAAGACCCTCTACGAGGTCCGCTCGGACCTGAGCGGACCGCCCGGGAGCGTACTGGAGCCGCTGCGCCAGGAGGTGGCGGCGGCCAGGACGATCACCTCTCCCCGCTGAGCCCCCACCCCCTCAAGGTCAACTCGGCGCAGGGCGCTGAATCGTTACGTCACGCCCGCACGGGTGACGGGGGGCGAGTTCGCAGGAGGAAAGACGCAATGATCAATCCTGTTCAAACGCCCTACCTATAAGGGGATTTTTCATGCGTCGCACCGCGACCGTCCTGCTCGGAACCCTCGCCCTCGCCGGCGCCATGGCCCCGGCCGCCCACGCGATCCCGGACCCGGTTGCCACGATCACCTGTGTCACCGAGACTCCGGCCGGCGTGACGGAACTCGTCGACCCCGCCGTGCTGCTCGACCCCGCCGGTCTGCTGGACCCGGCCGCCGCCCCGGGCGTCAGCTGCCTGGCTCCCTGAGCCCGGGCGTTCGCAGAGCAAGAACAGAACAACGGCAGAACAAGTGCGGGCCGCCCTCCCCGACAGGAGGGCGGCCCGCACCCGTTTGTGTCCCTCAGCCACGGAAACCGCGGAGGCAGCGGAGACTACGGATCAACGGCCGATGTCGCGGCCGTCCGCGCGCCACACCACGACGACCGCCGGGCGGACGTACGTGCCCGGACCGTCGGGCCAGGTGCTCTTGGGGTTGTCGACGGTGGCCCCGTCGATCTCGCCCGGGTGCTGGACCGCGACCAGGACACGGGAGTCCTGGATGATCGGACCGCAGGTCTCGGCACCGCGCGGAACCGTCAGGAACTGCTTCAGCTCACCGCGCCGCTTGCCCTGCGTGGCGACACCGAACAGGCCGTCGTGCGAGCCGAGCTGCGCGCCGTCGGTGGAGATCCACAGGTTGCCGTGCGGGTCGAAGGCGACGTTGTCCGGGCAGGAGATCGGGCTGACGGCCTCCTTCGGGAAGCCCGCGAAGTAGGTCGCCGGGTCGTCGGGGTCGCCCGCGACGAGGAACAGCAGCCAGCCGAACGTGGTGCTCTCGGGCCGGTTGCGGTGCTCGGTGAGTTCGAGGACCTGGCCGTGCTTGTTGGCGTTGCGCGGGTTGGCCTCGTCCGCCTTGGCATTGGAGCCGACACCGCGGTTGGTGTTGTTGGTGAGGGCGACGTAGACCTTGCCGGTGACCGGGTTGGGCTCGATGTCCTCGGGGCGGTCCATCTTCGTCGCGCCGACCTTGTCACCCGCGAGCCGCGTGAAGACGAAGACCTCGTCGGCCGTCATCCCGGCCACGTGCGAGACGGAGCCCTCGGCGGTGGCGGTGGCCAGCGGGATCCACTCGCCGGCGCCGTCGAACTCGCCGTCGGCCGGCAGCTTGCCCGTGCCGTCGATCTCGATGGCCGGGGAGTCGCCGGTGAGCTTGGCGACGTAGAGCGTGCCCTCGTCCAGCAGGGAGAGGTTGTGCTCGCGGTCGGCGCGGCTCGACCCCTTCTTCATCCGCTTGCTGCTGACGAACTTGTAGAAGTAGTCGAAGCGCTCGTCGTCGCCGGAGTAGACGACCGGACGGTCGTCCGAGGTCAGCCGGATGGTGGCCGCCTCGTGCTTGAACCGTCCGAGCGCGGTGTGCTTGCGCGGCGTGGAGGTCGGGTCGAACGGATCGAACTCGACGACATACCCGAAGCGGTGCACCTCGTTCGGCTCCTGGGCGACGTCGAACCGCTTGTCGAACCGCTCCCACTTGCGCTCGGTGGCGCCGGTGCCGATGCCGTACCGCTTGTCGGTCGGACGGCTGCTGTTGGCGAAGTACTGGTTGAAGTTCTCCTCGCCGTGCAGCGTGGTGCCCCAGGGGGTCGTACCGCCCGAGCAGTTGTTGAGCGTGCCGAAGACCTTGGTGCCGGTCGGGTCGACGGAGGTCTTGAGCAGGTCGGACCCGGCGGCCGGGCCGGTGAGACGGAACTCGGTCGTCGCCGTGACCCGGCGGTTGAGGGGGTGACGGGGCACGGCGGTGAGCTTGCCGGTGCGCCGGTCCTCCTCCACGACCACGGCGGCCAGGCCGTGCGCCGCCCAGGCGACCTCGACCTGGTTACGGGTCGGGTTGGCGGCGTCGTAGCCGCGGAACATCAGGATCTCGTCGGTGTACTCGTGGTTCGCGACGAGGATCTGGCGGCGGCGCTCACCGGGAAGCGGGAGCAGGGCGAGGAAGTCGCAGTTGTACCCGAACTGGCCCGCCTGGGCCTCGCCCGTCTGGTTCTCCGGGTCGAAGGCGGGGGCGCCGCGCAGGATCGGCTCGCCCCAGCGGATGACGACGTTCTGCTCGTACCCCTCGGGGACGGTCACGGTGTCGGCGGTGTTGGGCTCGACGGTGGTGAACCGCAGACCGCGGGCGGCCTTGCCCTTGATCCTGGCCGCCGCGGCCTTCGCGGCGTCGGCGGCGTCCGCCGTC
>NZ_LRTR01000271.1 GCF_001550375.1 Streptomyces europaeiscabiei
GTGGCCGCGGCGGCCGGCGGGGCCGTGCCGAGCGTGACGGCCGTACCGGCCGCGCCGGCCACGGAGACGACGGCGGCGGCTCTCATCACCGAGCGGCGGCTCAGCGCGCTCGCGATGACGTCACCCACGTACGCGTTGGTGCTGGTGTTCGGCACCTCGTGGAAGCAGGCGTCACCACAGCGGAACCGACAGGTCATGGCGGAACGGCCGCCGGGATGCGAGCCGATCATGGGCAGCAGCTTGCGCACAGCGCGCTCCTCGATGGTCCTATGTGCCTTTTCGATGTGAGTGCGACGCTAGGGGGGCGTGCGTTCGAGAACGGGGACGCAGGGTGAACGGGGGGTGAACCTGCGGCAGTTGCGGCGGTGTTGACAGCGCGCGGTGGCGGAGATAGTCCAAGCCCCCCGCCCCACCCCAAGATCGCCACGCCCGGCCGCTAACCTTACGTGTCCGTCCTGGCCAGGGATTGACGGGCTTCAACTCACCCGAAGGGTTGCGCACATGGGCATTCTCTCTCTCCTGCGGAATGCGTTCAGCCGCTCACGCAAGGGGCGCGACACGGTTCCTTCGCAGGGGGCGGAGCAGGTTTCCTCGCCGGAGGCCGCCGCCGCGGCGGCGGCCGAGGCTTCCCCGCAGGCTTCCCCGCGGGATGCCGGGCCGAAGGTTCCGGCCCCCTCCGCCGAGCCCGAGCCGACGACCGCGGTCGGGCCCGTGGCCTCCACGCCGCCCACCTCCGTCGCCGACGAACTCGTCTCCGCCGCCTTCGACAACGTGACGGTACCGAAGCCGCGGGACGGGGAGGCCGAGGCGAAGCCGCAGGTGGAGCCGCAGGTGGAGCCGGAGGCGACGGCCGCACCAACTGCTGAGGCCGAGCCGGTGACCGAGGCGGCGACGCCGGTGGCCAAGGCTGAACCGGAGACGCCGGTGGCCGAGCCCGAGCCCGCGGCGTCCGCCGAGGCCGAGGTGAGAGCCGCGGCCGACACGGAGCCTGCTGAGCCGGTGGCCGAGGCCGAGGCCGAACCCGCGACGTCGAAGAGCGAGGTCGCGGCTGAGGCTGTGGCGCCCGCCGCCGCCGAGCCGGTCGTGCCTGCCGAAGCCGAGCCCGAGCCCGAGGTCGCCGCCGAAGCCGAGCCCGAGCCGGTGGCTGCG
>NZ_LRTR01000272.1 GCF_001550375.1 Streptomyces europaeiscabiei
GCGGGAGGGCTCCCGCCCAGGCAGCGGCCGCAGCGGGTTCAAGCGGATGTACTCGCGGTTCGTGGCACTGCGGATCAGGCCCGCCGGACGCGAGATCCGCAAGGCCGTCGAGGGAGCCGAGTTGCCCGCGTGCTGGCTGCTGGCCGAATGGCCCGCCACCGAGCCGGAGCCGGTGCAGTTCTGGCTCTCCAACCTGCCCGACGACACTCCACTCACCACGCTGGTGCGGCTGGCCAAGCTCCGCTGGCGCATCGAGCACGACTACCGCGAGATGAAGCAGGCCCTGGGCCTGGCCCACTTCGAGGGCCGCACCTGGAACGGCTGGCACCACCACGTCACCCTCGTCTCCGCCGCCCACGCCTTCTGCACGCTCCAGCGACTGGCCCGGACCCCAAAAGGGACGGCGCCGGCCTGAGCCTCTACCAGGTCGTCCGCGAGATGCAGTTACTCCTCGCGGTCTGGACCGGCGCCTGCCCCACCTGTCACCGCGACATACCCACAGCGATACCAACCTGACCAAGCACTACTAGGCGTACTACGGGTACCAGGGCACCCGGACCGGGAGGCCCTTGTCCCTCCTCTCCCACACCAGCGGCAGCCGGTCCGCCCACATCCGTGAGCCGGACCGGCACGCCCCCAGCTCTGCTGCTGGTGGCGGTTCGAGCACGCGTACGACGTCCCACCGCACGCTGCCGGGAGCGACTTCGGCGGCCGCGTGCGGTGGGCGACGGACTCGGCCTCACGGTCGGTCTCCGGCGGCGGCCATCGCCGGGTAGGCCGGTGGCGGACGGACTCCACGACCGCGATGTCGCCGGTGGGGGTGCCGGAGGGCTCGATGACGAGGATCGCGGCGCGGACCGGGGCGTACACACCGCTCACCGTCGCCGACCTCTCGGCACGCGCGGCCGTCTCGCCCGCCACCCTGCACCGCCGTTTCCGCACTCAGCTCGGCACGACGCCCCTGGCCTGGCTCATCGGGAACGCGTGGCCCTGGCCCGGCGGTTCGTCGAACGCGGCGAGGAACGTCTCGACGTGGTCGCCGAGCGGGGCGGACCCGGGACCGCCGCGAACCTGCGTGCCCGCCTGCGCCAGGAGACCGGCCTGCGTGCCCGCCTGCGCCAGGGGACCGGACTGAGCCCTTCGGCCTACAGGCGACGTTTCGGAACGGGCACCGGGGAACGCCTGAAGGTATGAGATTCCTCGTGCGCGACCGGCTCCTCGGCATCGGTGACGACTACTGGATCGAGGACGAGCACGGCCGAAAGGCCTTCCTCGTCGACGGCAAGGCCATGCGGCTGCGGGACACCTTCGAGCTGAAGGACACCCAGGGGCAGGTACTGATCGACATCCGCCGCAAGATGTTCGCCCTGCGCGACACGATGGTGATCGAACGGGGCGGCGAGCCCCTCGCCACCGTCCGCCGCAAACGCCTGTCCCTCCTGCGCAACCACTACCGCGTCTCCCTGGCGGAGGGCACCGAACTCGATGTCAGCGGCAAGATCCTCGACCGTGAGTTCGTCATCGAGTACGACGGCGAACTCCTGGCGCACATCTCCCGCCGATGGCTGCGGGTCCGTGAGACCTACGGCCTCGACGTCGTACGGGACGACGCGGATCCGGCGCTGCTGATCGCCGTGACGGTGTGCGTGATCAATCTGGCGGAGAAGGAGCGGGACGACTGACGGAGAGGACACCGACAGACAGAGAGGGCGGCCGGCCGAGCCCGACGGTGACGGCCGGCGGGGTTCAGCGGAGCGGTGGCTCCAGTCCCAGCAGCCTGTCCTTCAGCGCCGGGAACTGCTCACGCGTGGTCGTCACCCTCGTCGGGTCGAACTCCACCGTGAGGACCTCCTCGTCGGGGCCCGCCTCCGCCAGCACCTCGCCCCAGGGGTCGACCACGATCGAGTGACCGGCCTGGGGAACTCCCGCGTGCGTACCGGCCGTTCCACAGGCGAGGACGTAGGCCTGGTTCTCCACGGCCCGCGCCTGCGCCAGCAGGGTCCAGTGCGACCGCCGCCGCTCGGGCCACCCCGCCGACAGCACGAACGTCTCGGCGCCCGCGTCGACGAGCCCGCGGAACAGCTCGGGGAAGCGGAGGTCGTAGCAGGTGGCGATGCCGATGGTCGTCTCGGGGAGGCGGAGCGTCACCAGTTCCGCGCCCGCGCCCATCAGCACGGCCTCGCCCTTGTCGAAGCCGAAACGGTGGATCTTGCGGTAGGCGGCGGCGAGGTCGCCGGAAGGTGAGAAGACGAGGGAGGTGTTGTAGAGAAGTCCATCCGGATCACGTTCGGGGATCGAGCCCGCGTGCAGCCACACGCCCGCGTCGCTCGCCGCCTTGGCCATCGCCTCGTACGTCGGCCCCTGAAGCGGTTCGGCCTCGGCCGTGAAGGATTCGTACGCGAATGCGCCGGTGGTCCACAGCTCCGGGAGGACGACGAGATCGGCACCGGCCTGGTCCTGTACCAGCGAGGCCACACGCCGTCTGCGCGAATCGACCGATTCGTCCTCGTCTACGCCGATCTGGATGAGCGAGGCGCGCACACTACCACCGTCCTGGCATTCGAGCCGTCCACACCGGCCTACGATCGTCACACCAAAGCACTGCCGGGGTGCCTCACAGCAGCGTAACTTAACGTCTCAGAACACCCACTGACAGCCGCCGACGCCCACTCACCGCCGTCAACGCCGACGCCCTTACTGAAACCCGCCACCCACATACCGATACGCACCGACCGTACTGACAGGTACCGACCGCCCGAGGGGTCCCGTTCCGTGAGTCTGCATCCCACTCTTCAGCCCTACGCCGACGCCTGGACCCACTCCGTGGACGCGATATCCGAGCTGGTGACGCCGCTCGTGGAGGGCGAGTGGAACCGGCGGACGCCGTGCCCCGGCTGGTCGGTGCGCGATGTGGTCTCGCATGTCATCGGCCTGGACTGCGAGATGCTCGGCGACCCGCGGCCGATCCACACCCTCCCGCGCGACCTGTACCACGTACGGACCGAGCACCAGCGGTACATGGAGATGCAGGTCGACGCCCGTCGTCACCACACCGCGCCGGAGATGACCTCCGAGCTGGAGTACACGATCATCCGGCGCAACCGTCAGCTGCGGAACGAGTCGCGGGACCCGGGGCGCAAGATCCGTGGTCCGCTCGGCACGGAACAGACCCTCGAACAGGCCATGCGGAACCGCGCGTTCGACGTGTGGGTCCACGAACAGGACCTGCGCGCCGCGCTGGGCCGGCCGGGGAACCTGGACTCGCCGGGCGCGCTCGTCGTCCGTGACGAGCTGCTGGCCGTGCTGCCGAAGGTCGTCGCCGAGGACGCGCAGGCGCCGCGCAGTTCGGCCGTCGTCTTCGACGTGCACGGCCCGGTGGAGTTCATCCGTACCGTCCGCGTCGACATGCAGGGCCGCGGCACCCTGGAGACCACTCCCGCCCTCGGCCCCGCCGCCACCCTCACCCTCGACTGGGAGACCTACGTCCGCCTGGCCTGCGGTCGCGTCACCGCCGACCTCGTCGCCGACCGCATCAAGGCGGAGGGCGACCCTCACCTGATCGCGGCGATCCTGCACGCGTTCGCGGTGACCGTGTAACCGGCCGGGCCACCGGGCTTCCGAAAGCCGGGCCCTCACACCGGTACGTGCACCGTCTCCACCCGGCTCGCCACCAGCCGTTCCCGTTCGCGGCGGGCCGCTCGGCCGCGCAGGCGGAGGATCTGGGTGAGGCCGAGGGCCTGGAGGACGAAGACCGCGGAGAAGGCGATGCGGTAGTCGTCGTCGGTCAGGTCCAGGAGGACGCCGACCGCGAAGAGCGTGGTCATGGAAGCGACGAAACCACCCATATTGGTGATCCCGGAGGCGGTGCCCTGACGCTCCGGCGGGTTCGCCGGGCGGGCGAAGTCGAAGCCGAGCATCGAGGCCGGGCCGCAGGCGCCGAGAACCGCGCAGAGGACGACCAGGAGCCACATCGGCGCGTGCTCGCCGGGGTACAGGATCACGGTCGCCCACACCGCCGCCGTCATGAGGACCGTGCCGAGCGCCAGCGGAAGCCGCGCCGCGTGGTGCCGGGCGACGATCTGGCCGTACACCAGTCCGACGACCATGTTGGACAGGACGACGAGGGTGAGCAGTTCACCGGCGGTGCCGCGGCTGAGGCCCTGCGCCTGGACCAGGAACGGCAGCCCCCACAGCAGCAGGAACACCATCGCCGGGAACTGCGTGGTGAAGTGCACCCACATCCCGAGCCGGGTGCCGGGCTCCCGCCAGGACGCCGCGATCTGCCGCCGTGCGTACGCGGCCCCGCGGTGCGGGAACGGCTCCGGCTCGTGCCCCTCGGGATGGTCCTTCAGGAACAGCAGGGTCAGGACCAGGACGACGAGGCCGGCGACCGAGCTGCCCGCGAACGCCATCGTCCAGCCCACCCCGTGCAGCAGCCGGGCCAGCAGGAGCGTCGAGACCAGGTTGCCCGCCATGCCGACCAGACCCGCCATCTGCGCGACCATCGGTCCGCGCCGGGCCGGGAACCAGCGGCTGCCCAGCCGCAGCACGCTGATGAACGTCATCGCGTCGCCGCAGCCCAGCAGCGCGCGCGACGCCAGCGCCGTGCCGTACGACGGCGACAGCGCGAAGCCGATCTGGCCGGCCGTGAACAGCAGGATGCCCAGGGTCAGCACCTTCTTGGTGCCGAGCCGGTCGACCAGCAGGCCGACGGGTATCTGCATGCCCGCGTAGACCAGCAGTTGGAGTATCGAGAAGGTCGACAGCGCGGAGGCGCCCACCTGGAAGCGGTCGGCGGCGTCCAGGCCGGCCACGCCCAGCGACGTACGGAAGATGACGGCGACGAAGTAGACGGAGACGCCCACACCCCAGACGGCGAGGGCGCGACGGCCGCCGGGCGGGTCTCCGGGCAGGGACCCGGCGGACGACTCCAGGGCGGGGCGGCTCAACGGACCTCTCCCCGCGCAAGGTTGGAGAACCAGCTGACGTGCCGGTGCACGAGCGCCACGGCCGCCTCCGCGTCACCCGCGCGCAGCGCCTGGAGGATCTCCTCGTGCTCGACGAGCGTCTTGGTGATGCGGTCCGGGTGGGCGTGCATCACGGCGACGCCCATCCGCAGCTGGCGGTCGCGGAGTTGGTCGTAGAGACGGGACAGGATCTCGTTCCCGCCACTGCGGACGATCTCGGCGTGGAAACAGCGGTCGGTGACGGCGGCGCCCGCCAGGTCCCCGACGGCGGCCTGCGCCTTCTGCTGTTCGAGCAGTTCCTCCAGCCGGGCGATCAGCCGCGGCGAGGCCGGGACCGTCTTGCGGACCGCGTGCTCCTCGACCAGCTGCCGGGTCTCGACCACGTCCGCGATCTCCTGCGCGGAGACGGGCAGCACCAGGGCGCCCTTCTTCGGATAGAGCCTGATCAGCCCCTCGACCTCCAGCCGCAGCAGGGCCTCCCGCACCGGCGTCCGGGACACCCCGACCGCCTCGGCCAGCTCGCCCTCGGTGAGCAGCGTGCCGCCCTCGTAACGGCGCTCCAGCACACCCTGTTTGACGTGGGCGTAGACACGGTCGGCGGCGGGGGGCTGCTTCACGGCGGGGGCGGGAGCCGGGGCGGAGGGCATGCCCACAGCTTAGATACAACACGTACCCATGCGTGGCGGTCGTCCACGATCCGGACGAAAACCCACCGTAAACCTGTCGGAGGAGTGTGAGGTGGACTTGAATTGACCCCCGCGCCACCCGGAGCACATCCTTTTGTGCTACTCGTTTGTCACACGAGAAGCGGCCCCGCTTGCCCGCAACCGGAGACCAAGTGGCCGCGCTCCACAGACATTTGACGCAATCGGGGTACTTGACTTGATTACCGCCATAAAGGGCGTACGTGTCCGCAGAGCCGCTGCAGTCGTCGTGACGACCGGCGCGATGATCGCGACCGGGGTCGTCGGCTCCGCTCCCGCGCAGGCCGCCCCCGCGAAGCCCACGATCACCGCCAAGGGCGGGTTCGTGATGAACAGTGCCAATGGCCAGACTCTCTTCACCAAGGCCGCTGACACCAAGAGGCTCACCGCCTCCACCACGAAGGTCATGGCCGCCAAGGTCGTGCTGTCGCAGTCGAACCTGGACCTCAACGCCAAGGTGACGATCAAGAAGGCGTACAGCGACTACATCGTCGCCAATGGCGCCTCGTCGGCGAACCTGATCGTCGGGGACAAGGTCACCGTCCGTCAGCTGCTGTACGGGATGATGCTGAAGTCGGGCTGCGAGGCCGCGATGGCGCTGGCCGACAAGTTCGGTTCCGGCTCGACGGTCTCGGCCCGCACCAAGAACTTCATCGCCAAGATGAACACCACGGCCAAGAGTCTCGGCATGACGAACACGAAGTTCGACTCGTTCGACGGCATCAGCAAGGGCGCGAACGCCTCGACTCCGCGTGACCTCACCAAGCTCGCGCGCAACGTCATGAAGAACTCGACGTTCAAGACGATCGTGGCGACGAAGGCGTACACGGCGAAGACCATCACCGCGTCCGGCACCACCCGCACCATGGCGACGTGGAACAACACCAACGACCTTCTCGGCTGGAAAGGCACGATCGGCATCAAGACGGGCTCCGGCACCGAGGCCAAGTACTGCCTCGTCTTCGCCGCGACCCGCAACGGCAAGACCATCGTCGGCACCGTCCTCACCTCCTCCAACGCGACCAACCGCACGGCGGACGTGAAGAAGCTGATGGACTACGGCTTCGCCACGCTGTAACCGCACCAGCACGAGGAAGGGGGCCGCCGCTCGCAAGCGACGGCCCCCTTCGTGCTGCTCGCCGGAATCGCAAGCCGAACAGCCAACCTTCCCTCGCAATGGTGAACATCGTTTATCTGGCTGGCATATTCGAATTCCTCCGCCCTACGTTCCGCAGCGGAGGTGGTTCAGATGATCGAACCCAGCAAGCACCAACCCGACCCGCGCACGCAGCAGGACGCGCTCGACGTCGGCGACTTCGTCTACGCGGCTACCGGAGCCCGAGTCCGCCGACTGACCATGCCGGACGGGACCCACTGGTTCCCGGCTGTGGATGTCTGCAAGCAGTTGGGCTACACCACGCCGCGAAAAGCTCTCCTCGACCATGTCCCAGAGGAGCATCGAGACATTCTTGAGACAGTGACTGGAGGTCACTGTCTCAGCGTTCCCGCAGGTCGTGAGTGGCGCCGAGACCTGAATCTCATCGATCTCCAAGGGCTGATCCTTCTCGTCAGCGCCTGCACCAAACCTGAGTGCGCACCCTTCAAGAAGTGGGTCGCGGAGGTGATCGAGACCGTTCAGCGCGAGGGCTCCTACACCCTGGAAGAGGCCGAGGTTCAGCCCGCCGAGCCGGGCGCCCCCGTCGCGTACGCCATGCCCGAACAGGTCGCCGAGGCCATCGTCCGGCTCGAAGAGCGCAACCTTCAGGCGGACGAACAGCTCGCCGTCGCGCAGCAGGAAGCACTCGCTCTGCAACGGGAGTCGCTGGAGACCCAGCGGACCATGGTGGAAACCCAGCAGACCATGGTGGAGATGCAGCGCACCATGGTGGAGACACAGCTCGCGACACTGAATGCCCAACAAGCCATCGCCCAGGCCATGGAACGCATCGCGAACAGGCTCGACACCCTCGCGCTCGACCGGCCGGCACCCGCCCCCGGGTTCCCGGCGCAGCCGACCACGGAGTCCGTGCTGGCCGACTGGCGGAAGCGGCTGTCCGTGACGGAGGACGTGTGGACGGTGGCCGTGGTGATCGCCCCGGTGCTCGTCGAGGAGGGTGAGCTGCGTCAGCCGCTGGAGGAGATCGCCGCCCGTACGGGGCTGTCGGTGCACCGCGTCAACGAATGTCTCCGGATGCTGCGCAAGCACGCCTGCATTCACCCCCGTGGCGCGACGGGGGACGGGGCACCGGTGTACGTGCTCAACCAGCGCTGACAGGCAGGCACTGAGCCGAGCCACAGCAGAAGGGGCCGGTCGCAAGATGAATTTGCGACCGGCCCCTTCACAGCGAGCCTATCCGGTCGAGGACCTCAGGCCCACGTGATCAGCCTTTTCGGCTGTTCCAAAATCGCCGCCACGTCCGCCAGCACCTTCGAGCCCAGCTCCCCGTCCACCAGCCGGTGGTCGAAGGAGAGCGCCAGAGTGGTGACCTGGCGTGCCTTCACCTTGCCCTTGTGGACCCACGGCTGGAGCTTGATCGAGCCGACCGCGAGGATCGCGGACTCACCGGGGTTGAGGATCGGCGTACCGGTGTCGATGCCGAAGACACCGACGTTGGTGATGGTGACCGTGCCGCCCTGCATGGCGGCCGGGGAGGTCCGGCCCTCCCTGGCCGTGGAGACCAGCTCGCCCAGGGACTCGGCCAGTTGGGGCAGCGTCTTCGCGTGGGCGTCCTTGATGTTCGGGACGATCAGGCCTCGCGGGGTGGCCGCCGCGATACCCAGGTTCACGTAGTGCTTGACCACGATCTCCTGGGCGGCCTCGTCCCAGGAGGCGTTGATGTCCGGGTTGCGCTTGATCGCCACGAGCAGGGCCTTGGCGATCAGCAACAACGGATTGACCCGCAGGCCCGCCAGGTCCCTGTCCTGCTTCAGCTCATCGACCAGCTTCATCGTGCGCGTCACGTCGACCGTCACGAACTCCGTGACGTGCGGCGCGGTGAACGCCGAGCCGACCATCGCCGCCGCCGTGGCCTTCCGGACCCCCTTGACCGGGATACGGGTCTCCCGCGCCCCGTCGTACGACGCCACCGGCGCCGGGGCGACGGCGGGCGCTGCCTGGGCCGGGGCCGCCTCCACCACGGGCTCCGGGGCCTTCGGCGGGGCCACGGCCGCGTGGACGTCCTCGCGGGTGATGACGCCGTCCGGGCCGGACGGGGTGATCGTCGTCAGGTCCACACCGAGGTCCTTGGCCAGCTTGCGGACCGGCGGCTTCGCCAGGGGACGCTGCCCGCCGGAGGCGTGACCGTGCCCGTTCAGCTCACCCTGGACACCCTGGATCGCGGTGGCCGCGTACAGCGTGTCCTCGGCGGGCGCTGCCGCGGCCGGGACCCCCCTGCGGGGGCGGCGCTTCGTGGACGACTCGGCGACCCCGTAGCCGACGAGGACCGGCTTACGGCCCTCGATCTTCCTGGCCGTCGGCTCGGGCTTCGCGGCGGGCGCGGCAGCTGCGGCGGGCGCGGCTTCCTCGCCCGAGGCCGCTGCCGGTGCCGGTGCCGAGGCAGGGGCGGACGCCGGGGCCGGGGTCGCGCCGCCCGCCACGTCCACCGCGATGATCGACGTGCCCACGTCGACCGTGGTGCCCTCGGGGAAGTGCAGCGCGCGTACGACACCGTCGTACGGGATGGGCAGTTCGACGGCGGCCTTGGCCGTCTCGACCTCGCAGACGACCTGGCCGTCGGTGACGGTGTCACCGGGCTGGACGTACCACTTGAGGATCTCGGCCTCGGTGAGTCCCTCGCCCACGTCGGGCATCTTGAACTCGCGCGGAGACGTGTCTGTCATCGTCGTCACGGACCTCTCCTCAGAACGCCAGCGAGCGGTCGACGGCGTCGAGCACCCGGTCCAGATTCGGCAGGTACTCCTCCTCCAGGCGGGCCGGCGGATAAGGGGCGTGGTACCCGCCGACGCGAAGGACGGGGGCCTCCAGGTGGTAGAAGCACCGCTCGGTGATGCGGGCGGCGATCTCCGCGCCCGAACCGAAGAACACCGGGGCCTCATGGACCACCACCAGACGGCGGGTCCTCTCCACGGACGCCTGGATCGAGTCGAAGTCCAGCGGGGACACCGACCGCAGGTCCAGGATCTCCAGCGTCCGGCCCTCCTCGGCGGCCGCGTCGGCGACCTCCTGGCAGAGCTTCACCATCGGGCCGTACGCGGCCAGCGTGAGGTCGGTGCCCTCGCGGACGACACGGGCCTTGTGCAGTGGGCCGGGGATGGCTTCCGGGTTGACCTCGGCCTTGTCCCAGTAGCGCCGCTTGGGCTCGAAGAAGATCACCGGGTCGTCGCTCTGGATGGCCTGCTGCATCATCCAGTAGGCGTCCGACGCGTTCGACGGCGAGACCACCTTCAGGCCCGCCACGTGCGCGAACAGCGCCTCCGGGGACTCGGAGTGGTGCTCGACCGCACCGATGCCGCCGCCGTAGGGGATACGGACGACGACCGGGAGCTTGACCTTGCCCAGCGAGCGCGCGTGCATCTTGGCGAGCTGGGTGACGATCTGGTCGTACGCGGGGAAGACGAAGCCATCGAACTGGATTTCGACCACCGGGCGGTACCCGCGCAGAGCGAGGCCGATGGCGGTGCCGACGATCCCCGACTCGGCGAGCGGGGTGTCGATCACCCGCTCCTCGCCGAAGTCCTTCTGAAGGCCGTCCGTCACCCGGAACACACCACCGAGCTTGCCGACGTCCTCGCCCATGACGAGGACCTTGGGGTCGGCTTCGAGGGCCCTGCGCAGCGATTCGTTGATCGCCTTGGCGATCGCCATGTTCTTCACGGCGGAATGCCCGGCGGTCTGCCCGGCCGCCTGCGCGGCTGTCTGCGTGGTCATCGCTACTTGCCCTCCTCTACGTCCACATCGGCGAACGACGCCTGGTACGCGGCGAACTGGGCGCGCTCCTCGTCCACCAGCGCGTGTCCGTCCGCGTACGCGTTCTCGAAGATGGCGAAGTGGTCCGGGTCGGGCATGGCACGCACCACTTCGCGCACTCGCCTTCCCAACGCCTCGCTCTCCGCTTCGAGTTCCGCGAAGAATCCCTCGTTCGTGTCCGTTTCGGACTCCAGGTAACCGCGCAGACGCGCGATCGGGTCCTTGGCCTCCCAGGCCACCCGCTCGTCGTCGTGGCGGTAGCGGGTGGGGTCGTCCGAGGTCGTGTGGGCGCCCATGCGGTACGTGAACGCCTCCACCAGGGTGGGGCCCTCGCCCCGGCGGGCACGCTCCAGCGCCCACTTGGTGACCGCGAGGCAGGCCAGGACGTCGTTGCCGTCGACGCGGACGCCCGGGAAGCCGAAGCCCTGGGCGCGCTGGTACAGCGGGACGCGGGTCTGCTTCTCCGTGGGCTCCGAGATGGCCCACTGGTTGTTCTGGCAGAAGAACACGACCGGCGCGTTGTAGACCGCGGAGAAGGTGAACGCCTCTGCGACGTCGCCCTGGCTGGACGCGCCGTCGCCGAAGTAGGCGATGACCGCCGAGTCGGCGCCGTCCTTGGCGACGCCCATGGCGTAGCCCGTGGCGTGCAGCGCCTGGGAGCCGATGACGATCGTGTAGAGGTGGAAGTTGTTGCTGTTCGGGTCCCAGCCGCCGTTGTTCACACCGCGGAACATGCCGAGCAGGTTGGTCGGGTCGACTCCGCGGCACCAGGCGACGCCGTGCTCACGGTAGGTCGGGAAGACGTAGTCGTCCTCGCGGGTGGCCCGCCCGGAGCCGATCTGGGCGGCCTCCTGGCCGAGCAGCGAGGCCCACAGGCCCAGCTCGCCCTGGCGCTGCAGGGAGGTGGCCTCGGCGTCGAAGCGGCGGGTCAGCACCATGTCGCGGTACAGACCACGCATCTCGTCGGCGGTGATGTCGGCGACGAACGGGTCGTACTCGGCGTTCTTGACGCGCCTGCCCTCGGGCGTCAGCAGCTGAATGAGCTGGGGCTGCGCGTCGGTCGGCTTCTTCGCAGGGGCGCGCCTGGTCCCGGCGGTGCCGGCGGCCTTGCTGCCGGTGGTGCCGGTCTTGCCTGCGGCGCTGCGTCGCGGCTTGCGCGCGGCAGTGCTCTCCACGGTCACGTGTGCTCCTCCGTCGGTCCGGCCCTCGGGGTTGCCGAAAGACCAGTGCGGCTCGCCTGATCCCGGTAACCCGTGCACGGGGTGGGTGCCCTTGGCCGGGAACAGACGTGACAGGTGCCCCGGCGAGCGCCCTGCACAAGGCACGTTACCCAGTGCTCCACATTCCTGTGAAACCCCTACTGACCTGCGATTTTCCTTGGATTTCCAAGTAATTCGGTACTAGGGGGTCCAAGTAAGTCGCGTCCGTAGGGAACAGCCGCTGGTCACAGCACTGGTCACAGCCTGGCAGGGGGCCGGAACACCGGCACGTTATCCCGGCCACCCCGGCCACGGGAAGACTTCGCCGGACGCGGGCCGCGAGATCGCCTGTGGAAGTTGCTCCATACGTGAACACGATCGGACCGCCCTGTTCCTCTCGGGCCCGGCGGCCGCCCGGCCCGTATGTCTGCGCGTCGAGCCACAGTTCGGATCTGCGCACTGTGTGATCGGTAACGACTGCGTGTGACAAGCGTGAGGTCAGCGGCGTGACACGTGCCCTAACATCTGGCGCGTGTCGCGCTCATCTGTACCACCCCCTGTGCTCCACGCGCCCCCTCTGGGCCCTCTGTTGGAGCGCTACGCCGCCGGGTCCGCACTGACCTGCGAACCCGTCGACGAGGGACTCCTCAACCGCGGCTACCGACTCTCCACCACCCGCGGCCGGTACTTCCTCAAGCACCACTTCGACCCCGAGACCGCCGACCCGGCCGCCATCGTCCGCCAGCACCGGGCCACCCAGCGCCTCGCCGACCTGGGCGTGCCCGTGGCCCCGCCCCTGGCCGGGCGCGACGGGCACACCGTCACGGTCGTCGGCGGCCACGCCTACGCCCTGCACCCGTGGATCGACGGCCGACACCGGCACGGCGGCCAGCTCACCCCCGGGCAGTGCGGGCGCCTGGGGGCGCTCCTGGGCGTCGTGCACGCGTGCCTGGAGCGGGTGATGCCGGCCCAGGAGGGGGTGGTGACGGTGGCATCGGTGCGGAAACGGCTGATCCCGGCCCAGCGGCAGAGCCCGGGAAGGGCGCCCACCGCGTCTCGTGTCGAGGGCCGCGCGGGCGGCGTAGGGGCCGTAGGGGCCGTAGGGGTTTCTGGAGGCGCGGAGACCGCCGGGTCCGCGAGCCCGGAAACCGGGTCCGAGAGCGCCCGTCCCGCCGGGTCCGAGAGCGCCGACCCCGTCGGCACCTTCGCCCTCATCGACGCTCTGCTCGACCGGGTACGGCGGCACCGGCCGGCCGACGCCTTCGACGCGCTCGCCCGGCATCGTCTGCTGGAGCGGCGGGAGCTGCTGGAGCGGCACGCGGACCGGCGCCCGCCCAGGGGCGGTTCGGTGGGGTGGGTGCACGGCGACTTCCACCCGTTCAACGTGCTCTACCGGGACGACGTGCCCGATGTGCCCGCCGCGATCCTCGACTGGGACCGGCTCGGGGTGCACCCGCGCGCGGAGGAGGCGGTCCGGGCGGCGGTGATCTTCTTCGTGCGTCCGGTCGGCGCCCTGGACCTGGCGAGAGTACGGTCCTACGCGCGCGCGTACCGGCGTTCCACGGGCGCCGCCCCGGCCGAACTCGCGGCCGCCGTGCACCGCGTGTGGTGGGAGCGGCTCAACGACTTCTGGATGCTGCGCTGGCACTACGAGCGCGGCGACACCCGCGCCGACCCGCAGTTCCCCGCGGCCTCGGCGCTGGTGGTGTGGTGGACGCGGGAGTACGACGCGGTGTGCGAGGCGTTCGTGGAGTGAGCCCGGCGCCGCAGCGGGCCGACGTTCGTGGAGTGAGCCCGGCGAGGGCCACTCCACTCACGCCACCGGATCACTCCTCGCCGTCGCCTCCGCCGACCGTCAGGCCCCCGGCGGCGTCCCCGCCGCCGTCGTCGGTCGGTTCCTCGGTCGTCGGCTCCTCCGTCGGCTCCTCCGTCGTCGGTTCCTCGGTCGTCGGCTCCTCCGTCGGCTCCTCCGTCGGCTGACTCTGCGTCGGCGACTGGCTGAAGGACGGGGACCGCGTGTACGACGGCGTGTAGTCGGGGTTGTCGCCCGAGCCGGTGCTCTCCTCCGTCTCCTCCTCGGTCGCCTCGTCGCTGGGCGACGCGGTGGCGTCCTTGTCCTTGTTGGACGCCGTGGCCGTCGGAGACTTCGTGGTCCCACGGCCGCCGCCGGTGCCCTCGCCGTTGTTGTTCATCGCCAGCGCGACGCCCGCCGAGATCGCGATCACCGCGAGCACGGCGAGGATCCACAGCTTGCCGCGGCCGCCGCCCCGGTTGCCGTGCCCCTCGAAACCGCCGTCGTCCCGGCCACCGCCGCCGTACCCGGGCAGGATCGGCTGAGCGATCTGCGAGGTGCCCGATTCCCCGGGGTGCGGCATGACCGTCGTACCGGACATACCGCCCGGCGGTGTGTGCCGGCCGTCGTGCACGGTGACGGGCCCGGTGTTCCAGGTGCCGGTGTGGCTGCCCTGGTCGTACAGCATCTGCAGGCCGTACTGGACCAGGCCGCGCATCTCCTCGGCCGTCTGGAACCGGTCGTCCGGCTCCTTGGCGAGAGCGCGCATGGCGAGCCCGTCGAGCTCCGGCGGCGCCGCCCCGTCCGAGACCTCCGAGGGCGGGGTCGGGATGTCCTGGACGTGCTGGTAGACCACCGACAGCGGCGTCTCGCCGATGAACGGCGGCCTGAGCGCGAGAAGTTCGTAGAGCAGACAGCCGGTGGCGTACAGGTCGGAGCGGTGGTCGACGGCCTTGCCGAGCGCCTGCTCCGGGGAGAGGTACTGGGGCGTGCCCATGACCATGCCGGTCTGCGTCATCGTCGTCGACGCCCCGTGCAGGGCGCGCGCGATGCCGAAGTCCATCACCTTCACGGCCCCGTTGTCGGTGATGATGACGTTCGCCGGCTTGATGTCGCGGTGCACGATGCCGTGCTGGTGGGAGTAGGCGAGCGCCTCCAGCACACCGGAGACGATGATCAGCGCCTGCTCGGGGCCGGGTGCCTCCGCGTTGATCAACAGATCGCGGATGGTGCGGCCCTCGACCAGCTCCATGACGATGTACGGCACCGGGGTGCCGTTCACGACGTCCTCGCCGGAGTCGTAGACCGCCACGATCGAGTGGTGGTTGAGACCGGCCACCGCCTGGGCCTCACGTGTGAAGCGGGCCTTGGAAATGGGGTCTTCGGCCAGGTCGGAACGGAGCAGTTTGACCGCGACCGTACGACCGAGGCGCACGTCCTCGGCCGCGAACACCTCGGCCATACCGCCCCGGCCGAGTCTGTGCGTCATCCGGTACCGACCGTCACCGACTAGCCCGCCGTTGCCCCACAACTCCGGCGCGTCCGACATGCCGCCGCCAGTCGCCTCGGGGTCGGACGGGCCCTGAGAGCGCTGCTGCTGTGCCATCAGTCCTCGCCGTCGTTTCTGCCCGCGGTCCGCGCGGTACTTGTTACGGTCTCCGTCGGCCACGCTACAGCCTTCACGCAAGTGGCCGGTCCGGGTTGGATGCGCGACGGGTTCACGACGGATTCAAGGTGGATTCAAAGGTCGATCGGCCATGAAACCCGCAGCGCGCTCGCTCGTGCAAGTTCTGTGTACCGGGCGTACGCCCCCTGTAACGCTTCCGCGACGCTTCTTTCGCGTACGGTCACGGATCGGGCACCGCGCTTGACGTGTCAGTGACCTGGGGCAGACTTGGCCGGGAATAGCACAAAGGATCACCGGCAGTATCAGGGATCACCGATCGCGGGAGCCACGCCAGTCAGCTTTCGCGCGCGCCGATGGGGGACGCAGGAAGATGAGCCAGGACGCCGCACAGGGCCGGTACGCGGGGCGGTCGCTAGCCGGTGGCCGCTATCAGCTGCGTGACCTGCTCGGCGAGGGCGGCATGGCCTCCGTCCACCTCGCGTACGACTCCGTGCTCGACCGACAGGTCGCGATCAAGACACTCCACACCGAACTGGGCCGCGAACAGGCCTTCCGTGAGCGCTTCCGCCGTGAGGCGCAGGCCGTGGCGAAGCTCACCCACACGAACATCGTTTCGGTCTTCGACACCGGCGAGGACGAGATGGACGGCATGACGACGCCGTACATCGTCATGGAGTACATCGAGGGCCAGCCGCTCGGTTCGGTGCTCGACGCGGACGTCGCCCAGGTCGGCGCGATGCCCGCCGACAAGGCTCTGAAGATCACCGCGGACGTGCTGGCGGCGCTGGAGATCAGCCACGAGATGGGCCTGGTCCACCGGGACATCAAGCCGGGCAACGTGATGATGACCAAGCGCAACATCGTGAAGGTCATGGACTTCGGCATCGCCCGTGCCATGCAGTCGGGCGTCACGTCGATGACGCAGACCGGCATGGTCGTCGGCACCCCGCAGTACCTGTCGCCCGAGCAGGCCCTCGGCCGCGGGGTCGACGCCCGCTCCGACCTGTACTCGGTCGGCATCATGCTGTTCCAGCTGACCACCGGCCGGCTGCCGTTCGAGGCGGACTCGCCGCTGGCCATCGCGTACGCGCACGTTCAGGAGGAGCCGGTCGCTCCCTCCTCGATCAACCGTTCCCTGCCGCCGGCCGTCGACGCCATCATCGCCCGTGCGCTGAAGAAGAACCCGAACGAGCGGTTCCCGAGCGCGGAGGCGATGCGGGACGAGTGCCTGCGGGTCGCCGCGTCCCTCCAGCCCGTCGCGCCGAGCATCGTGCCGGGCGCGCAGACGTCCAGCGGCTCCGGGGTCTCCGCCGCGGTCTTCCCACCGATCGACCACACGGGCGCGCCGCAGTCGGGCAGCGTCCAGACGCCGTACCAGCCGCATGCGACGGGCGGATACGGTCCGCCGACGCCCGCGCCCGCCCCGTCCTACGGCTACCCGCAGCAGGGCGGCTACCAGACGCCGCCGCAGACCGCCGCGTACGCGCCGCAGCAGGGGGCGGCCACCCCGCCGCCGTACAACATCGCGCCCCACCAGTCGTCGCTCCCGTCGGGGAGTGCCGGGGGCGGGAAGAGCAACAAGGGTGTGATCGTCGGGGCGATCGTCGTGTCGGTCCTCGCGGTCGGCGGTCTGATCACGGCGATCAGCCTGAACTCCGGCAGTGAGGCCGAGGGCGGCGACAGCGGCACGGACGTGTCCGCCTCGCCGACCGTGGTCGAGGGGCACAAGGGTCCCGACACGTCGAAGGTCATCGAGTCGACCGCGTGCACGGAGCCCACGGAGTCGTACAACGACCCCGAGAAGATCGAGCTGCCGGACTTCACCTTCAAGAACATCGACTCGGTGAAGAAGTGCCTTCAGGCCGCGGGCTGGGAGTACGACGTGCAGAAGGTCGACGAGAACACGTACGGCCAGGGCACGGTCATGGAGCAGTACCCCTCGGCCGACGAGGACGTCGACCCCAAGGACATGCCCTCGATCATCCTCAAGGTCTCGACGGGCAACCCGGCCTGACGCGTCATAGGAAGGGCCCGGCACTTCACGTGCCGGGCCCTTCGTGTACGTATGGACGGGGGCGCCAGGGGCTAGAGGTACGGGCCGCCCGAGCGGCCGATCGTCCGCGGGTCGTCGTCGCCCTCGTGACCGCCGACGCCGGGCGGCAGTGCGCGGCGCATCTGCTCCAGCTGGGCCCTGGCGGCCATCTGCTGGGCGAAGAGTGTCGTCTGGATCCCGTGGAAGAGGCCTTCGAGCCAGCCGACCAACTGGGCCTGCGCGATCCGCAGTTCCGCGTCGCTCGGGATCGCCTCGTCCGTGAAGGGCAGGGAGAGCCGCTCCAGCTCCTCGACCAGCTCGGGCGCCAGGCCGTCCTCCAGTTCCTTGACCGAGCTGGCGTGGATCTCCTTGAGCCTGGCCCGGCTGGCGTCGTCGAGAGGGGCGACCCGCACTTCTTCGAGCAGCTGCTTGATCATGCTGCCGATGCGCATGACCTTGGCCGGCTGTTCCACCATCTCCGTCACCGGGATTTCGCGGGAGCCCTCGTCTCCTGCGCCGCCCACCGCCATTCCGTCCTGGCCCACGACCAGGATCTGGGGCTGTTCGGGCGACCGTTCGTTCCTCGGCATCTCCATGCCGCCATTCTCTCGCACGCGTGGACCTCATCACTCTGGTGCCCCCCACACAGGGTGATCCACCGTTTACGTACCAGTTGTTCGTGCCCTGGGCGGCGGCTGATGACCGCCGGGGGCTTCGGCGGGCCTCGGCCGGGCTCGGGGCCATGGGACGGGCCTCGGCGGGCTCGGGCCGACAGCGGCGGGTGTCGGCGGGCCAGCGGGACCGGTGAGGCCGACCGTCGGCGGGCCTGTGACGACGCCCGTCAGGTGGACCTCGGCGGGCCCCAGCGCGTCTGGGGGCAGGGGATCGGTCGGGCTTCTGCCCGCCCTGGGCAGACCTCGGTCGGCCTTCTGCGGGCTCGGGGCGGCCTGAGGGCGGCCTTGCGGACCGCCCGCGGCGGGGGCTTCGGTCGGATCAGCGGCGGGCCGGAGACCGAGATGCCGGGGTGCGCGCGGCGTGTGAGCCTGGGGGCGTGGCTCCTTCGCTCCGCTCGGCGCGCGTGACGGGACTGGTCCTCGTCCCGGGACTGCTCGTGGTCCTGGTGGCGGGGCCCATGCCGCGTGTGTACGCGGCCGAGCCCGACCCCACGACCTCCTGGGCCGGCAGCCGCGCGGGCGAGGGGCGGGAGCGGCCGGGGCGGCAGGACGCCGGGCCCGTGGAACCGGAGGACGACGCGTACACGCCCTCGGACGCGTACGTGCCCTCGACCTCGACGGAGCCCACCCCCGAGCCGTCGCGGGACGCCGCACTGCCCTTCCCCGCCGCCCCGCCCGGCACCGCGACCTCCGAGGAACCCGTCCTGCAGGTGGTGTCCCTCGGCAGCGGGCTCATGCTGGTGGGCCTGGGCCTCGGTCTGGCCTTCGTCGGGCTGCGGATGAGGCGGGACTGAGCCGGGTCGGGCGGGGCCGGGCCGAGCAGGGGCTCGTACGGTGTTCCGGCCGGTCTACGGCACCACCAGGAGCACCTTGCCGATGTGGCCGCTCTCCTCCAGCACCCGGTGGCCCGTGGCCGCGTCGTCCATGGGGATCTCCCGGTCCACGACCGGGCGTACGTGGCCACCGTCGACCAGCGGCCACACGTGCTCGCGTACGGCGGCGACGATGGCGGTCTTCTCCTCCAGGGGACGGGCGCGCAGCGAGGTCGCGCTGATCGCGGCGCGCTTGGCGAGCAGGGCGCCGATGTTCAGCTCACCCTTGACGCCGCCCTGCATACCGATGATCGCGAGGCGGCCGTTGACGGCGAGGACCCGGACGTTTCGGTCGAGGTACTTGGCACCCATGTTGTCGAGGACGACGTCCGCGCCCCGGCCGTCCGTGGCGCCGCGGACCTCCTCGACGAAGTCCTGCTCGCGGTAGTTGATCAGGATGTCGGCGCCCAGGGCGGCGCACTGTTCGAGCTTCTCCTTGGTACCCGCCGTGACCGCGACCTTCGCGCCGACTGCCTTGGCGAGCTGGATGGCCATCGTGCCGATGCCGCTGGACCCACCGTGCACGAGGAAGGTCTCGCCGGGGCGCAGGTGGGCGATCATGAAGACGTTCGACCAGACCGTGCAGGCCACCTCGGGCAGCGCGGCGGCCTGTGTCAGGCCGATACCGGCGGGCACGGGCAGCAGCTGGGCGGCCGGGGCGACGACCTTCTCCGCGTAACCGCCGCCCGAGAGCAGCGCGCACACCTCGTCGCCGACGCTCCACCCGGCCACACCGGGCCCGATCTCCGCGATCCGCCCGGAGCACTCCAGGCCGGGGTAGGGGGAGGCGCCGGGCGGTGGGTCGTAGAAACCCTGGCGCTGGAGCAGGTCGGCGCGGTTCACCGCACTCGCCGCCACCTCGATGAGCACTTCGCCCTTGCCGGGCACCGGGTCGGGGACCTCGCCCCACACCAGGGCCTCGGGTCCACCGGGTTCGGGAATCGTGATCGCATGCATGAGGGGGACGCTACTCCTCGGCCTCCGCGCCGTGCCCCCGGTCCCCGCACCTTCACATCCCCGGCCGATCCGCCGGCCCGGCGACCCGTATCCCCGCCCCGGCGACCCGCTTCCCCGGCCCAGCCGGCCCGTTCCCGCCCCGGCAACCCGCTTCCCCGGTCCAGCCGGCCCCGTCCCCGGCCCGGCGACCGGCGTCACCGATGCCGGCCAACCTCCACGTCGCCGATCCCGGCCGACCCGCGTTTCCTGGTCGGCCCGCGTCCCCGGCCGGCGGGCCTGCGGCCGTGCCGATCGGGGTACGTCCCGGACCCCGGCCTGCCTGCGCCTCCGGACCGATCCGCCTCCACCGTGGTCCCAATTGAGGTGCGCCCGGACTCCATGGGCGAGACCGTGGGGACTTCACGGCCGCACGGGTTCTCGCCGACGCGCTTCGCCCCGGTGTCGAAGCAGTCCCGACTCCTCGCGCGGCGACCGATGAGTTTCGGCGGTCCCGGTGGTCTGCCTTCTCGTAGCCCCGGACACGGGCCCCGCACGCGGAAGGAACCCAGACATGAGCGCACAGACGTCCGGCCTCGCGATCGAGACCGCAGGTCTGGTGAAGACCTTCGGCGAGACCCGGGCCGTCGACGGCGTCGACCTGGCCGTGCCCGCCGGCACGGTCTACGGCGTCCTCGGCCCGAACGGCGCCGGCAAGACGACCACGGTGAAGATGCTCGCCACCCTGCTGCGCCCCGACGGGGGCGAGGCGCACGTCTTCGGTCACGACGTCGTCCGGGAGGCCGACGAGGTACGTGGTCGGGTGAGCCTGACCGGGCAGTACGCCTCCGTGGACGAGGACCTGACCGGCACCGAGAATCTGGTGCTGCTCGCCCGGCTCCTCGGCCACGACAAACGGGCGGCCCGCCATCGTGCCGAGCAACTGCTGGAGGCCTTCGGGCTGAGCGACGCGGCCGGAAAGCAGGTCAAGCACTACTCGGGCGGCATGCGGCGCCGTATCGACATCGCCGCGTCCATCCTGAACACGCCCGATCTGCTGTTCCTGGACGAGCCGACGACCGGCCTCGACCCACGCAGCCGCAACCAGGTGTGGGACATCGTGCGCGCGGTGGTCGCCCAGGGCACGACCGTGCTGCTGACCACGCAGTATCTGGACGAGGCGGACCAGCTGGCGTCCCGGATCGCGGTCATCGACCAGGGCAAGGTGATCGCGGAGGGCACGAAGGGCGAGCTGAAGGCGTCCGTGGGCGCCGGTTCGGTCCATCTGCGGCTGCGCGACGCGGCCCAGCGGCCGCAGGCCGAGGAGGTTCTGCGACTCGCCCTCGACGCCGATGTGCAGCGGGAGCCGGACCCGGTGGCACTGACGGCACGTGTGGGCGCGGGGTCCGGCAACGGGCAGGGTGCCGCCGAGGCGGCCGCCCGAGCGCTGGCCGAGCTGGCCCGCAGAGGCATCACCGTCGACAACTTCTCGCTGGGGCAGCCCAGCCTGGACGAGGTGTTCCTCGCCCTCACCGGACACGACACGAAGGCCCACGACCCCAAGGTCGTCAACACGAAGGACGAGGCGGCGGCATGAGCACCGTGACCACCCCCGAGAACAAGGAACTCGCCCCCGTCAGCGCCGAGTCGCTCGCCGCGCTGCTCATCTCCAGGGAACGGCCGCCGCGTCCCAGCGCCCTGTCGGCGTCCCTGACCTTCGGCTGGCGGGCCATGCTCAAGATCAAGCACGTGCCGGAACAGCTCTTCGACGTCACCGCCTTCCCGATCATGATGGTGCTGATGTACACGTACCTCTTCGGCGGTGCGCTGGCCGGCTCCCCGGAGGAGTACATCCAGTTCCTGCTGCCGGGCATCCTGGTGATGTCGGTCGTGATGATCACGATGTACACCGGTGTCTCGGTCAACACGGACATCGAGAAGGGTGTCTTCGACCGGTTCCGCTCGCTGCCGATCTGGCGGCCGTCGACGATGGTCGGCTATCTGCTGGGCGATGCCCTGCGCTACGCGATCGCGTCCGTGGTGATGCTCACGGTCGGCATGATCCTCGGCTACCGCCCGGACGGCGGGGTGCTGGGCGTGGTCGCCGGGGTCGTGCTGCTCATCATCTTCTCGTTCGCGTTCTCGTGGATCTGGACGATGTTCGGCCTGATGCTGCGCACCGAGAAGTCCGTGATGGGCGTCAGCATGATGGTGATCTTCCCGTTGACCTTCCTGTCCAACGTCTTCGTCGACCCGAGCACGATGCCGGGCTGGCTCCAGGCGTTCGTCAACAACAGCCCGGTCACACATCTGGCCTCGGCGGTCCGCGAGTTGATGGCGGGTGAGTGGCCGACCGCGGAGATCGCCTGGACGCTGGGCTGGTCGGCCCTGTTCGTGCTGGTCTTCGGACCGATCACGATGCGGCTGTACAACCGGAAGTAGCGGTCCGCCCGGACCAGTGGGTCCATGCGGTGAGGGCGCCTCGGGGACATGTCCCCGAGGCGCCCTCTTCGTCGTTCCCGCTCCCGCTCCCGCTCCCGTCGGCGTCGGCGTCGGCGTCGGCGTCGGCGTCGGCGTCGGCGTCGGCGTCGGCGTCGGCGTCGGCGTCGGCCCGACCGCTACGGCAGGTGCTTGGTCTCGGGGGTGATCTTCGTGCTCGGCGTGGCACGGACGATGGTGATGAGACGGTCCGTCAACTGGAGCAGGCCGATGGACGGATCGTCGTAGCCGAGCACCCGATGTCCGCGCAGCACGCTGACCACCAGGTCCTCGGTCTCTCGCACACCGCGCCCCACCTCGGCCTTTATGACCGGTCGTTCGGCGATGTCGAGCCCGCTGCCCTGCTGGATGAGGTCTTCCATGACCATGCCGGCGGCGGGGCTGAGCACGGAGAGCCCCAGGAGCCGTCCGGCCGCGCTCGCGCTGGTGATGACGACGTCCGCCCCGGACTGCTTCAGCAGCTGCGCGTTCTCCTCCTCCCGTACGGCGGCCACGATCTTCGCCCCGCGGTTGAGCTGGCGAGCGGTCAGCGTGACCAGTACGGCGGTGTCGTCCCGCGCGGTCGAGATGATGATCTGCCGTGCCTTGTGCGCCTCGGCCTGCAACAGCACATCGCTGCGCGTCGCATCCCCGACGACCCCCGTGTACCCATCGGCCGTCGCGGCGTCGATGACCTTGGAACTGGGGTCCACGACGACGACCTGCTCCTTCTTCAGCCCCGTCGTGCAGACGGTCTGGATCGCCGAGCGCCCCTTCGTCCCGAAGCCGACGACAACGGTGTGCTCCCTCAAGGCCGCCCTCCAGCGGTTCAGTCGCCATTCCTCACGCGTGCGCTCCGTGAGGACCTCCAGCGTGGTCCCGACCAGGATGATCAGGAACAGCACGCGCAGCGGCGTGATCACGAAGATGTTGGTGAACCGGGCAGCGTCGCTGACCGGGGTGATGTCGCCGTACCCGGTGGTGGAGAGGGTGACGGTGGCGTAGTAGAACGCGTCGAGCAGGTCCACGGAACCGTCGGAGTTGTCGTTGTACCCCTCGCGGTCGGCATAGACGATCAACGCGGTCGCGAGCAGCACGAACAAGGCCATCGCCAGCCGCTTGCCGACCTGTCGGATCGGCCGTTCGAGCTCACGTTTCGGCAGCTTGACCTGGTGGGTCACCAGACGCTCGTCCGCGTTGCGGGCGATCGCATCATGGCCCGGAAGTTTCACGTGAAACACTCCCCGTTTCGACGTACATCCCCTGGCTGTACTCCGCCCCCGGCTGCCCGTTGTTTCACGTGAAACATCGTTGGCCGCAGGGCGGTCGGCCATACCGATGTTTCACGTGAAACACACCTGGATCCCCGCTGTCGCCCAGGGCAGGTCGAGCAGCTCCAGCTCCTGACCGGGGCGGGCGCCGCCTGGCGGTACGACGGCAAGGGCATCAGCGGTGGCGATTCCGCGGAGCATAGCGGGACCGTTGTAGTGCAGCGGCACAGCGTCGTCACCGCGCAGACTGACGGGAACGAGCCGGGTGTCGTACGGGTGCCCGTGCACCGCCTCCCGCAGAGGCATCGCGTACGGCTCCGGGGCGGGACGTCCGGCGAGGGTTCGCAGCAAGGGCTCGGCGAGCGTGAACAGTCCGGAGACGGCGGCCAGGGGGTTGCCGGGCAGACCGACGAGGTGCTGGTCCTGCTTGAGACGGGCCAGCAGCATGGGGTGCCCCGGGCGCACCTTCACACCGTCGACGAGGAGTTCGGCTCCGATGCGACGCAGGATGGGGTGGACGTGGTCGACGGGTCCGGCGGCCGTGCCGCCGGTGGTGACGATGAGGTCGGCGGAGGACTTCTTCACGGCCCGGTACAGGGCGGCGGCATCGTCCCCGAGGCGGCGTACGGCGGTGACCTCGGCGCCGAGCGCCCGGAGCCAGGACGGCAGCATGGGGCCGAGTGCGTCCCGGATCAGGCCCTCGCGCGGGAGCCCGTCGGTGAGCAGTTCGTCGCCCAGGACGAGCAGTTCGACGCGCGGTCGGGGGATCACGCTCACCGTGTCGTACCCGGCGGCCGCCGCGAGTCCGAGCGCGGCCGGGGTGATCTGCGTGCCGAGCGGCAGCAGTTGGTCGCCGTTGCGGCACTCCTGGCCCCGTGGGCGGATGTCCTGTCCGTGTGCGAGGTCCCGGATCGGGTACAGCCGTCCCTTGTCGTCGGTGCGGCCGTGCTCGCTGCGCAGGACGGCGGTCGTGTCGAGGGGGATGCGGGCGCCGGTGGCGATCCGCACCGCCTCCCCGTCCGTGAGCCGCCCTGGATCGGCGTGCCCTGCCAGCACACCGTTCTCCCGTACGTCCCAGGGGCCGGGCCCCGCGACCGCCCAGCCGTCCATCGCGGAGGTGTCGAAGGAGGGGAGGTCGGTGAGGGCGGTGAGGGAGGCGGCGAGGACGAGGCCGAGGGCCTGGTCGACGGTGACCGACACGGGCGGCCGGCGGCCGGCCGAGCGGGCGGCGCGTTCGGCGACGGCTCGGGCCTCGGGCCAGGAGGTGGCCCTGTGGTGGGTGTGGTCCTTGGCCCGCTGCGGGTCGGCCTGGCCGGTCCTGGGGGCTTCGCGGGAGGAGCGGGGCTCGTCCGGCCCCCGGACGGCCCTGTCGTTGGCCACGGCCAGCGCCTCCTCCACGTCGAGTTCTTCGGCGTCCTGGGCGGTCATCCGGTGGCCGGGCCGGTGTTCTGGCCGGTACCGGTCCCGGCGTCCGGCTTGGCGTCGGGGGTGTTCTCGTCGGCCCAGCGGAGGGCCAGGGCGGACGCTTTGCGCGCGGCCTCGGTGACCGCCTCGGGGCCTCCCCCGGCCTTGGCGGCTGCGTAGCCGATCAGGAACGTGGTCAGCGGAGCGGCGGGCCGGGCCACGCTGTGCGCGGCGTCACGAGCGAGGTCGAGCAGCTCGGTGATGTCGACGTCGAGGTCGATCCCCAGCTCGTCCTTGACTGCGGAAATCCATTCATCCAACACGTGGCCATGCTCCCTGATCCGTGCGCGGGCGGCGGCGATGTCGTCCCAGGTGTCGCAGTCGAAGGACGCGACCGGGTCGGTGATGCGGGTGAGACGCAGCGCGGCGGTCAGCCTCCGCAGGGGGAGCCCGGTGAGGCCGTCGTGCCCGGCGGCGAGCCGCGCGAGCTCACGGCGCAGGACCTCGGCCCGGTAGACGGCCACGAGGGGCTGGTCACGGCCGTCGGGGTCGGTGACCAGGACGCCGTCGGCGGTGACCGCGCTCCGCGAGAGGGCGTCGAGCAGTCGCCGTACCGTCGCCTCCTCCAGGAACGGCAGGTCGGCGGAGAGGACGACGACGTACGGCGCGGTGGTGTGCCGGAGTCCGGCGCCCAGTGCGGCGAGAGGGCCGCCACCCGGGGGTTCCTCCCGGGCCCACAGCACGGGCCGCGCGGTGGGCCGGGGTTCGGCGACGACGACGGTCGCCCCGGCGCCGGAGCAGGCGGTCAGCACCCGGTCGAGCAGGGCCCGTCCGCCCACACGCACGGCGGGTTTGTCGGCGCCGCCGAGCCGCCGGGCGGCGCCTCCGGCGAGCACGACGGCGTCGAACGCCTCGGTACCGGGGTCGCCCGGGGGCTCGTACGCGGTCACCCCCCGAGTATGCGGGCCCCGACGATCACAGGGAACGCGGAGAGGCCGCGCAATCACGGCCCGGTCGGCCCCGACGGCCCTGAGCGATCGGACCCGACCGGGCAAAGCCGGTGATCAGAGCGTGCGCAGCAGCACCGCCGGCTGTTCGACACAGTCCGCCACGAACCGCAGGAAGCCTCCCGCCGTGCCGCCGTCGCACACCCGGTGGTCGAAGGTGAGCGAGAGCTGCACGACCTGCCGTACCGCAAGCTCGCCCTCGTGCACCCAGGGCCTGGCGACGATGCGGCCGACACCGAGCATGGCGGCCTCGGGGTGGTTGATGATCGGCGTGGAACCGTCGACGCCGAAGACGCCGTAGTTGTTCAGCGTGAAGGTCCCGCCGGTCAGCTGGCCGGGCGTCAGGGTCCCGGTCCGTGCCGCCTCGGTCAGCCGGGCGAACTCGGCGCCGAGCGACTCCGCGTTCCTGGTGTGCGCGTCCCGTACGACGGGCACGACCAGCCCCCGTTCCGTCTGTGCGGCGAACCCGAGGTGCACCTGGTCGAGCCGTACGATCTCGCGGGCCTCCATGTCGACCGTCGAGTTCAGCTCCGGGAAGCGGGCCAGCGCGGCGGTGCAGATCCGGGCGAGCAGCGCGAGGACGGAGATCTTCGGGCCGCCGGACGCGTTCAGCGCCGTACGGGCGTTCATCAGCTCCGTCGCGTCGGCGTCCACCCAGCAGGTCGCGTCGGGGATCTCGCGCCGGCTGCGGGAGAGCTTGTCGGCGACGGCGCCCCGGACACCGCGGAGGGGGACGCGGGTGGCGGAGGGGGCCCCGGAGGGCGCGGGCTGCGCGACGGG
>NZ_LRTR01000273.1 GCF_001550375.1 Streptomyces europaeiscabiei
GCCGCACCCGCCTGCGTCGCGCCGGCGGCGCCCCGGTGCCGTATCCGACCAGCACGTTGCCGGAGCCCTCGTCGGCGGTGACCCCGGAGGCGGGCGCCCCCACGGCCACCGTCAGCAGCGGTGCCCCGACGGGCAGTTCCGTGCCCTCCTCGCCGAAGCGTGCGGTGACGACACCGCCGTAGGGGCAGGGGACCTCGACCATGGCCTTGGCCGTCTCGACCTCGACGACCGGCTGGTCGATCGCGACGACGTCCCCGACCTGGACCAGCCAGCGGACGATCTCGGCCTCGGTCAGCCCCTCACCGAGGTCGGGCAGCTTGAACTCCAGCACCTGGGCCATCAGTTGTCCGCCTCCCACTGCAGGCGCCCCACGGCGTCCAGGATCCGGTCGACGCCGGGGAGATGGTGCCGCTCCAGCATCGGCGGCGGATACGGGATGTCGAACCCGGCGACGCGCAGCACCGGCGCCTCCAGGTGGTGGAAACAGCGCTCGGTGACGCGGGCCGCGATCTCGCCGCCCGGCCCGCCGTAGGAGCCGGACTCATGGACGACGACCGCGCGCCCGGTCCGCCGTACGGACGCGGCGACCGTCTCGTCGTCGAAGGGCACCAGGGAGCGCAGGTCGACGACTTCCAGGTCCCAGCCCTCGGCCGTCGCCGCCTCGGCGGCCTCCAGGCAGACGGGCACGGACGGGCCGTAGGTGAGGAGCGTGGCGCTGCGGCCCGCGCGGCGCACGACCGCGCGGCCGATCGGCTCGACGGCCTGCGGTTCCTCGGGGTTCCAGGAGTCCTTCGACCAGTACAGGCGCTTGGGCTCCAGGAAGACGACCGGGTCGTCGGAGGCGATGGCGGCGCGCAGCAGCCCGTACGCGTCGGCGACGGTGGCGGGCGTGACGACATGGAGCCCCGGAGTCGCCATGTAGTACGCCTCGGAGGAGTCGCTGTGGTGCTCGACACCACCGATGCCGCCGCCGTACGGGACGCGGATGGTGATCGGCAGCGGCATCGCCCCGCGCGTGCGGTTGCGCATACGGGCGACATGGCTGATGAGCTGCTCGAACGCAGGGTAGGCGAACGCGTCGAACTGCATCTCCACGACCGGCCTGAGCCCGTACATGGCCATGCCGACGGCCGTGCCGAGGATGCCCGCCTCGGCGAGCGGGGTGTCGGTGACCCGGTCCTCGCCGAACTCCTTCGCGAGCCCGTCGGTGACCCGGAAGACACCGCCGAGGGCGCCGACGTCCTCGCCCATGACGTGCACGGTGGGGTCGGCCGTCATGGCGTCGCGCAGCGCGCGGTTGAGCGCCTGCGCCATGGTGGCGGGCTTGAGGGCGACGGTGGTCATCGGTGCGCCCCTTCTTGTTCCGCCGCCAGCTCCGCCCTGAGCAGGGCCTCCTGCTCGCGCAGTTGCGGAGTGGGTTCGGCGTAGACGTGGGCGAAGAGGTCCATGGGGTCGAGCACCGGGTCCTGGTTCATGCGCTCGCGCAGGTCGGCCGCCATCGTCTCGGCGGCGTCGCGGGCGGCCCGGACGCCCTCCTCGTCGAGGAGGCCGCGCTCGGTCAGCTCGTGCTCCAGGAGGGCGATCGGGTCGTGCGCGCGCCAGGTCTCGACCTCGGCGTCGCCCCGGTAGCGGGTCGCGTCGTCGGCGTTGGTGTGGGCGTCGATGCGGTACGTCACCGCCTCGACCAGCGTGGGACCGCCGCCCGCCCGCGCGTGGGCCACGGCTTCGGCGAGCACCTGGTGCACGGCCGCCGCGTCGTTGCCATCGACCAGGCGGCCCGGCATCCCGTAGCCGACGGCCTTGTGGGCAAGCGACGGGGCGGCGGTCTGCTTGGCGAGCGGGACGGAGATCGCGAAGCCGTTGTTCTGGACGAGGAAGACGACCGGGGCCTGCCAGACGGCGGCGAAGTTGAGCGCCTCGTGGAAGTCGCCCTCGCTGGTGCCGCCGTCGCCGACCAGGGCGAGCGCCACCACGTCGTCGCCCTTGAGGCGGGCGGCGTGCGCGAGACCCACGGCGTGCGGGAGCTGG
Organism: Streptomyces europaeiscabiei; assembly: GCF_001550375.1. Taxonomy (GTDB): domain Bacteria; phylum Actinomycetota; class Actinomycetes; order Streptomycetales; family Streptomycetaceae; genus Streptomyces; species Streptomyces europaeiscabiei. The sequence continues at coordinate 2,029 of NZ_LRTR01000273.1, forward strand.
GTGGCGAGCGGGGTGCACAGGGGCGCGACGCGGTGCTCGCGCGGGTCGTAGCCGGTGTGCCAGTCGCCGCGCAGCAGCGTGAGCGCCTGCACGGGGTCGAGGCCGCGGGCGACGGCGGCGAGCGTGTCGCGGTAGCTGGGGAAGAGCCAGTCCCGCTCTTCGAGGACGAGCGCGGCGGCGACCTCGCAGGCCTCCTGACCGGTGCTGGAGGGGTAGACGGCGAGCCTGCCCTGCTTGGTCAGGGCCGTGGCCTGCGTGTTGTAGCGACGGCCGCGCACCAGCTCGGCGTAGAGCCGGCGCAGCAGCGCGGGGTCGGCGTCGGCCGCCGCGTCCGTGCCGAGCACGCGGTACGGCAGCGCGTCGGGCAGCAGCGGCGCGGGGTCCGTGCGGGGCTGCCAGGCGGGCGGTGGTGTCGGGCGGTACGCGCCCCGCTGCTCCATGACCGTCATACGGCACCTCCTCGTGGGAGTGGCTCCGGGACGCGGCACGGCTGTGACGCGTCTCACCTACCGATTGTTCGGTCGTTGACGCATTTTGGCTACAGGCGCCCTCAGGCTGTGGACAAACGGTTCTGCACAGCCTGAAATGAACGCAGTACGTCCATGGCAGGGAGGCAGGGGCACATGGCACCTGAACAAATGGCCGAGCCGCCGGAGCACGGCCCGGCCCTGCCGCCCCCTCGACCGCTGGACGCCATAGATCAGGACATCCTGCGCATGCTGCAGGCCGACGGCCGCGCTTCGATACGGTCCGTCGCCGAACGCGTCCACGTCTCCCGCGCCAACGCCTATGCCCGTATCAACCGCCTCATCGAGGACGGCGTGATCCGAGGCTTCGGGGCGCGCGTGAACCACGAGCGCGCCGGAAAGGGCACCTCGGCGTACATCACCCTCAAGATCGTGCAGAACTCATGGCGCACGGTCCGCGACCAGCTGCGCCAGCTGTCCGGCGCCGCCCACATCGCGCTGGTCGGGGGCGACTACGACGTCCTGCTCCTGGTGCACACCTCGGACAACAGGGCCCTGCGCGAGGTCGTCCTCACCAAGCTCCAGGCCATCCCGGAGGTGCTCAGCACCCGGACACTGCTGGTGTTCGAGGAGGAGGACGTGGAACCCGAGGGCTGATCCGGGTCCGCGCCCGCGGACAACCGATCGCCCCAGCCCTCGGAGGATCGATCCGGTCCTGGTCGGTCCTGGTCGGTCCTGGTCGGTCCTGGTCGGTCCCGGGCGGTCCTGGTCAGTCCTGGGCGCGAAGCCCCGCGAAGACCAGGTGGGTCACCGCGTCGGACACTTCCCGCTCGCCCATGCCACGCCCGTCCGGCCGGTACCACTCCACGATCGAGTTGATCATCCCGAAGACGAGCCGGGTCGCGAGCCGCACCTCCACGTCACGGCGTACGTCGCCCTCGGCGGCCGCGGCCTTCAGCAGCTCGGCGACCCGGTGGTCGAAGTCGCGTCGCCGCTCCAGCGCCCAGCGCTCGGTGTCGGTGTTGCCGCGCACGCGCAGCAGCAGGGTCACGTAGGGAAGCTCGCTCATCAGCACCTCGACCATGCGCCGTACGACGTGCTCCAGGCACTCCACCGCACGTCCCACGCGCGCGGGTTCCTCGTCGAGAATCCCGAAGAGGCCGTCCAGCGCCCGGCTGACGGCCCGGCGAAGCAACTCCTCCTTGCCGGTGACATGGTGGTATATCGACGACTTGGAGATACCGGCCGCCTTGGAGAGGTGCTCCATGGACGTGCCGTCGTAGCCGCGTTCGTTGAAGACCCGGACCGCGACGGACAGCAGCGTCTCGGGGGTGTACGTGTCGCGCTTGGCGGTGGTCATGAGGAGGTGCCCTCCCGCTTGTCGGAGGCGTAGGCGTGGCGGTAGAGCGCCAGCGAGGGCGCGTAGCGCCCGGAGGGGTCGCGCAGATGCAGGTCGTCCAGAAGGGCGTACGCCCAGTTCCGGCCCAGCCTGCGGCTCCATTCGAAGGGCCCCAGCGGGTAGTTGACGCCCAGGCGCATCGCCGTGTCGATGTCCTCCTTGGTGGCCACGCCCTTGGCGACGGCGTCGTGCGCGAGGTCGACGATCCGCGCCACCGTACGGGCGACGATCATGCCGGGGGCGTCCCCGATGACGCTGACGTCCTTGCCGAGGGCCTGGAAGAGCCCGGTGGCCTCGGCGAGGGTCTGCGGCGAGGTGTCCTGGGAGGCGGACAGCGCGATCCGGGTGGCCCTGCGGTAGTCGAGCGCGAGGTCGAAGTAGACGACGTCCCGGAACTCCACGGAGGTCTGCCCGTCGGCGAGGGCCAGCTGGCCGCCGCTCGGCAGGACGAGCCGGGTGCCGTGGTCCTCCTCGTCCTCGCGGACGACGATGCCCGCCTCCCGGATCAGCGGGAGCAGCTCGGAGGCGGGGCCCAGATCACCCTCGACGACCACGTACGCGGGTGCCGGAACCGGGTCGGCGGTGTGCGGCTCGGGGCGCTCGGCGTCGTCGGCGTACTCGTACCAGCCCTGCCCCGTCTTGCGGCCGAGCCGGCCGGACTCGACGAGCCGCCGCTGGGCCAGCGAGGGCGTGAAGCGCACGTCCTGGAAGAAGGCCTGCCACACGGAGTGGGTGACGGATTCGTTGACGTCCTGCCCGATCAGGTCGGTCAGCTCGAAGGCGCCCATTCTGAAGCCACCGCACTCGCGCAGGACCGCGTCGATGGTGACGGGCTCGGCGGCCTGCGACTCGTACACCGCGAAGGCCTCGGCGTAGAACGGCCGTGCGATGCGGTTGACGATGAAGCCGGGGGTGTCGGCGCAGGCGACCGGCGTCTTGCCCCAGGCGCGGGCCGTCTCGTACGCGCGCGTGGCCGACGTGACGTCGGTGGCGAACCCGGAGACGACCTCGACGAGGGGCAGCAGCGGCGCGGGGTTGAAGAAGTGCAGGCCCACGAAACGGCCCGGGTTGCGCAGGGCTCCGCCGATGGCCGTGACGGACAGGGAGGAGGTGTTGGTGGCGAGCAGGCAGTCCTCGCCGACGACGTCCTCCAGCGCGCGGAACAGCTCCTGCTTGACGTCCAGCCGCTCCACGACCGCCTCGACGACGAGGCCGCAGTCCACGAGGTCGGCGATGCTCTCGGCGGCGTGCAGCCGGGCGCGCGCGGCGTCCCGCTCGGCGCCGGTCATGCGGTCCTTCGCGACGAGCCGGTCGAGCCGGGCGCCGATCGCCTCGGCGGCCTCCCGCGCCCGACCGGGGGCGACATCGAACAGCCGTACGGGGTGGCCCGCGACCAGCGCGACCTGGGCGATGCCCTGGCCCATGGTGCCGGTGCCTACGACGGCCACGGGGCTGCCGGGGTCGAGTCCTGTCATGTGCGCGATCCTCCCGCACGGGGTTGTCCACAGATGCGGCGGACCCCCTTGTCCCGACCGATCGTTCGGTTACTCTAGCCTTGTCCGCTCGCCCGTCGCTCACCACCACTGTGAACGAGGCGCTTCGCGCCACCCCTCAAATTCATTCCTGCCCAGGTCAGAGCTCGATGAAGAGCTTCCGACGTGAGGAGTTGGTCAAGCATGGCCGCCGAACCGTCCGCGCACGCCCTGATCGCCAAGCACCGGCCCACGCTCGACCAGGCGCTGGAAGCGATCCGCACACGCGCGTACTGGTCGCCCCACCCCGAGCACCCCAAGGCGTACGGCGAGAACGGCAGCCTGGGCATGGCCGAGGGCAAGGCCGCCTTCGACGCCCTGCTCGGCAGCCGTCTCGACCTCGGCCAGCCCGGCACCGACGACTGGGTGGGCGGCGAGACCTCCCCGTACGGCATCGAGCTGGGCGTCACCTACCCGCACGCGGACATCGACACGCTGCTGCCCGCCATGAAGGCGGGCCGGCGCGCGTGGCGCGACGCGGGCGCTGAGGCGCGCGCGGCGGTGTGTCTGGAGATCCTCAAGCGGATCAGCGACCGCACCCACGAGTTCGCCCACGCCGTCATGCACACCAGCGGCCAGGCCTTCATGATGGCCTTCCAGGCCGGCGGCCCGCACGCCCAGGACCGGGGCCTGGAGGCGGTGGCGTACGCGTACGCGGAGCAGGTCCGCACCCCGGACGACGCGGAGTGGACCAAGCCCCAGGGCAAGCGCGATCCGCTCACGCTGACCAAGAAGTTCAAGCCGGTGCCGCGCGGCACCGCCCTCGTCATCGGCTGCAACACCTTCCCGACGTGGAACGGCTACCCGGGCCTGTTCGCCTCCCTCGCCACCGGCAACGCGGTCCTCGTGAAGCCCCACCCGCGCGCGGTGCTGCCGCTCGCCCTCACCGTGCAGGTCGCCCGCGAGGTCCTCGCCGAGACCGGCTTCGACCCCAACCTGGTCGCGCTGGCCGCCGAACGCCCCGGCGAGGGCATCGCCAAGGACCTGGCCACCCACCCCGAGATCCGCATCATCGACTACACCGGCTCGACGTCCTTCGGCGACTGGCTGGAGGCCAACGCCCGCCAGGCGGAGGTCTACACGGAGAAGGCCGGCGTCAACACGGTGCTCGTCGACTCCTCCGACGACTACAAGGGCATGCTCTCCAACCTGGCCTTCTCCCTGTCCCTGTACAGCGGCCAGATGTGCACCACCCCGCAGAACCTGCTCATCCCCCGCGACGGCATCACCACCGACGAGGGCCCCAAGTCCTACGACGAGGTCGTCGCCGACCTCGCCAAGTCGGTCGGCGGCCTGCTGGGCGACGACGCGCGCGCTAACGCGCTGCTCGGCGCGATCGTGAACCCCGACGTCAAGGCCCGGCTCGAAGCCGCCGCATCACTCGGCGAAGTCGCCCTCGCCTCAAGGGAGATCAGCAACCCGGAGTTCCCCGGCGCGGTCGTCCGCACACCGGTGATCGTGAAGCTCGACGGCGCGCGGAAGTACTGGGACCGGACCGAGGACGAGGCCGCCTTCATGAGCGAGTGCTTCGGGCCGGTGTCGTTCGCCGTCGCCGTCGACTCGGCCGCGGAGGGCCTGGAGTTGCTGCGGCGGACCATCGGCGAGAAGGGCGCGATGACCGTCGGCGCGTACACGACGTCCGACGAGGTGGCCGAGGCTGTCGAGGAGGTCTGCCTTGAGGAGTGCGCGCAGCTGTCGCTGAACCTCACGGGTGGGGTGTACGTGAACCAGACCGCGGCGTTCTCGGACTTCCACGGGTCCGGTGGCAATCCGGCGGCGAACGCGGCGCTGTGCGACGGAGCGTTCGTGGCCAATCGGTTCCGGGTGGTCGAGGTTCGGCGCGAGGCGCTCCGCTAGGAGTGCCGGGTGACCGCGGCGGCGGCCGGACTTCTGCGGGCCGTCGCCGGCTGGTCGCGCAGTTGCCCGCGCCCCCGAAGGGCCGCTCCCGCCATGTCCCTTCAGAAGGAACCCGTGCTCCAGTGGTACAGCGTCATCGCCACGCTGGTCGCCAGGTTGTAGCTGGAGACCTGGGGGCGCATCGGGAGGGACAGCAGGTGGTCGGCGCGGGCGCGTAGTTCGGTGGAGAGGCCGCTGCGTTCGGAGCCGAAGGCGAGGACGGCGTCGTCCGGGAGCTTCAGGCCCCGGATGTCCTCGCCCTCGGGGTCGAGCGCGAAGAGCGGGCCCGCAGGCAGGTCGGCGACCTCCAGGCGCTCGACGGCGGTCGCGAAGTGCAGACCCGCCCCGCCGCGTACGACGGTGGGGTGCCAGGGGTCCAGGGTGCCCGTGGTGACCACGCCGGTCGCGCCGAAACCGGCGGCCAGCCGGATCACGGCCCCCGCGTTGCCCAGGTTGCGCGGGTTGTCGAGGACGACGACGGGGGCGGTGCGCGGGGTGTGGGCGAGAGCCGCCAGCTGGGACGCGCGCGAGGGGCGTACGGCCAGGGCGGCGACGGCGGTGGGGTGCGGGCGCGGCACGAGGGCCCGGTAGGCCTCCTGCGACACATCCTGGAGAAGGTGCGCGAGCCGGTCCCGGACGTCCGGGGCCAGTTCGTCGGCAAGGGCGAGCACCGTCGCACGGTCGGCGGTGACGGCCACCCGCACCTCGGCGCCGAAGCGCACCGCGTGCTTGAGGGCGTGGAAACCGTCGAGGAGTACCGCGGTCCCGGCGAGGCGGCGCCACGCCCGCAGGGGGTCGTTCGCCGGTCCGTCCTCCGGTCCGCTCACCGGATCGTGCACCGGATCGTTCATGCGGTGAAGCCTACGTGGGCCTGCTCGGCCGTCTCCTTCTCCTGGGGGAGCGGTGGCTGGCTCGGGTCACGCGGAACCGGGATCGTGCGGATGCGCCCGGGCAGCACGCGACGTACGACGCGGTCACGCGCGCGTGCCACCAGGCCGCCCAGGCGCTTCAGGAAGGATGTCGGCAGGAAGACGGCGTCGGCGGCGATCATCGCCAGCGAGAAGAACGGCAGGCCCAGCACGACGGCGATCACGGCGTGCTCGGTCATCATGACCGCCAGCAGGACGTTCTTGACGCGCCGGTTGAAGAGCGTGAACGGGAAGGCGACCTGCACGATCACCGTCCCGTACGTCACCAGCATCACCATCGTGCCGCTGGACGACAGCAGGTCGGAGAGCGCGGCCCAGGGCGAGAAGTAGTCCAGGTGGAACGGGTAGTAGGCGGCCGTGCCGTCCTGCCAGCGCGCGCCCTGGATCTTGTACCAGCCGGCCGCCGCGTAGATCAGACACGCCTCGGCCATGATCACGACCAGGGCGGCGTTGTGCGTGAGATTGCCGACGATGTCGAGCAGCGCGCGCGGCTTGGTGTCCGACGCGATGCGGCAGGCGGCCCACCACAGGGCGTGCACCACCCACAGCCCCCAGAAGAACGTCAGCCAGCCACCCGGTACCAGATCGCCGCCGGGAATCAGACCACCGAACGTCGCCACCAGCAGCGCGAACCCGAGCACACACCACAGGGCGGGGCCCACCCGGTCCTCCGGTGCCCTGCCGTCCCGCTCCAGGCGCTCGCGCCCGCGCCGTGCGCGCCGCGCGTCCAGCGACCAGACCTGGGCGCAGCGGACGAAGACGAGATAGATCGCCATGAGGTGGAGGACGTTGTCGCCGCCGTCGCCCATGAAGACGCTGCGGTTCTGCAGCGAGAGCACGCCCACCATGAAGAGCACGCTCACGGCGCGGGTGCGCCAGCCGAGCAGCAGAAGGAAGGCGGCGAGGACGGCGACGGCGTAGACGATCTCGAACCACACCATGCTGTCGGACCACATCAGCACCGTGAAGGCGTCGTTGGTCGCGATCAGCTGCTGGGCCAGCTCCCAGCTCCAGGGCCCCTCGGGACCGTACAACTCGCGTCGGTGCGGGAACTCGCGCAGCAGGAACAGCAGCCAGGTCGCGGAGAAGCCGATACGGACGATCGCGCTCTGATACGGGCCCAGCGCGCGATCCGTGACGCGCGTGATCCCGTTGCCTATCGCGGCGGTGAGGCGCCCTGTCGGGCTCACCGGCCGGACCGGGTCGGGCAGGCTCGTGGAGCTCATTCGGCGCTCGCCTCCGTCCGACCGGTGACGGCCCGGCCGGCGCCGCCCGCGTTGGCGGCCGCGTCCGTCCGGTCGTTGTCGGTCACCGACCACCAGGGCAGCTCACGGACGACGGGCTTGTCGGACACCTTTTCCTCGCTCCACTCGGGCGACGGCACATTGGTCGTACGGGACCGGAGCTGGATCCGCTCGATCACACCGCCGGGGCCGTCGGCCTCCTCGCGGTCGAGGCGCATCACCACGATGCGGCGCACATAGCGCTCGGAGAGGTCGCCGCGCGAGGTGGTGGCGCGGTCCTCGCCGTCATGCGTGGCGACATAGAAGTCCCAGGCCCGGCGCAGCTCGTTCTGCTGGGTGTGACTCGGCACCAAGTTCCTGTCGATCGCGGCGCCGTCCAGCGCGGACAGGTCGTACCAGCCGGTCTCGCGCCTCTCACCGTCCGCGGTACGGACCTCGGCGCGCGCCTGCACCGCGATGTTCTGCTGCAACGGGTTCGGTGCGAACAGCTTCCAGTTCTGCTCGAACTCCGGGTACACCCACTCGTCCACCGCCCGACCGTGCTGCTTCGTCAGCGTGTTCGAGGGCGCGATATGGAGAAAGACCAGCCCGAGATGCGCACAGGTCGCCACCGCCACGATCGCGAGCACCAGCGCCACGGCGATCTGGTACGGCAGGGTGAGCGCGGCGATACCGGAGGCGGGCCGCGTCGGCTCTGCCGTCTGCTCGGGTCGTCGTGAGGGAGGCGACTCCGGTGGCGACTCCGGTGGCGTTTCCGATGAGGCCTGTGACGGCGTCTGTGACGGCGACGGTGAGGGCAGCGGTGAGGGTGAGGGCAGCGGGTCCGGGGCCGCGGGAGCCTGGGCCGGCACCAGGGGCGGAGCTGAGGTCGAGGCCGGGTCCGGGATCTGCGGGGACGGCTGGGCCTGCGGGTTGGCCTCGCTCGCGGAGTCGGAGCCCTCGGGCTCGTCCGACCCTCGCCGGGCGTTCGAGACCTCGTCGTTCGCGTCCATTCCGCCCCGCTCCCCGATTCCCACTACCCGGTCCGCTTCCCCACCGGAACTTACTCAGCCGCGTCCCTCCGGCACAGCCCCGATGGCCACAGCAGTCACATCGTCACACCGCTCACACGGCACCCACGAGGTTATCCACAGCGGGGGACACCTTACGGCGCGGTGTGGTCCGCCTCTCTCCCGAGAGCCGCCACGGCCGCTCAGCCGCCTGCCGCGCCCGGCGCGCGCCCACCGCCCCGCCCCGCACCATTCCCCTCTTCTAGAACCTGTTCTATCTTGACGCCCTGTCATCGGCGACACCGAAGGGGCGGAACCGTGGACTTCACCTTCACCGAGGAGCAGCAGGCGGCGGCCGAAGCGGCGCGGGCGGTGTTCGCCGGGGTCGCGCCGGACGGGGTACCGAGCCCGGCGCTCGTGGCGGGCGCCGTGGCCGACGACTTCGACCGGGTCCTGTGGGCGAGGCTCGCCGACGCGGACCTGCTCAGCCTGTTGCTGGACCCCCGGTACGGCGGCTCGGGCCTCGATCCGATCGCCCTGTGCCTGGTACTGCGCGAGTCGGCGAAGGTGCTGGCCAGGGGGCCGCTGCTGGAGAGCAGCGCGGCCGCCGTGGCCATACAGGCGCACGGGAGCGAGCAGCTGAAGGCGGACCTGCTCGCCCGCGTCGGCCGGGGCGAGGTCGTCCTGACCGTCGCCGCCCACGGCCGCACCGGACACGACCCGGCCGAACTCGCCGTGACCGCACGGCGGGACTCCGACGGCACCTGGGTCCTGGACGGCGTACAGACGGCGGTGCCATGGGCGCACAACGCGGACTTCGTCGTCGTCCCCGCGACGGTCTCACCGGAGTCGGTCACCCCCCGCCTGCCCGGTGACGGAGCCGAGCCGGACTCGGCGCTCGGCGCCGACGGCCGCACCGTGCTCGCCCTCGTTCCCCGCGTCCACGAGGGGGTGACGCTCGCCGAGCAGATCTCCACCAGCGGCGAACGGCTCGCGGAGCTGCGGCTGGAGTCGGCACGGATCGCCGGGCGGGACTTCATCGACGCCGAGGGGGCGTGGGAGCGGCTGCGGGAACTGCTGGCCACCGGGACATGCGCGCTGGCGCTCGGCCTGGGTGAGGGTGTGCTCGACATGACCAGCGAATACGCCGGCAAACGGGAACAGTTCGGTTTCCCGATCGCCTCGTTCCAGGCCGTCGCCGTACAGGCCGCCGACCGCTTCATCGACCTTCGCGCGATGGAGGCGACGCTGTGGCAGGCCGCGTGGCGTATCAGCTCCGGAGCGGGGGGTGCGCTGCCCGCCGCCGGGGATGTCGCCGTGGCCAAGATCTGGGCCTCGGAGGGCGTACGGCGGGTCGTGCAGACCGCTCAGCATCTGCACGGGGGCTTCGGCGCCGACGTCGAATACCCCCTGCACCGCTATCACGCCTGGGCCAAGCACCTCGAACTGTCACTCGGCCCCGCTGCGGCCCACGAGGAGGCTCTGGGCGACCTGCTGGCGGCACACCCACTGGGCTGAGCGCCGCGCACACCCCACGCCTCGGGGCGCGCACGTCCTGCCCGCGCGCCCCCAACCGCCTGCGCCTCGCCCATCTGCGGTCCGGCGCGTGATCCCTGGAGACGATGTTCCCTGGAGACGAAGTTCCCTAGAGAACGAAGCCCGACCCGCCCTTGTCGTCCACCACCGGTCGGCCGGCGGCTGCCCATACCTGCATGCCGCCGTCGACGTTCACTGCGTCGATGCCCCGCTGGACGAGATACATCGTGACCTGCGCCGAACGACCGCCCGAGCGGCAGATCACATGAATCCTGCCGTCCTGCGGAGCCGCCTCGGTCACCTCTGCGTAGCGCGCCACGAACTCACTGATGGGGATGTGCAGTGCCCCTTCGGCATGACCCGCCTGCCACTCGTCGTCCTCCCGGACATCCAGCAGAAAGTCGTCGTCCTTGAGGTCTCCGACCTCAACCGTGGGCACACCAGCTCCGAGATGCATGCCTACGACGCTACCCGACCGGACGGCCGCCGACCCGAGCCCTCAACCGTTCCGGCCGGGCAGGGCGCGCAGAGCAGCATGTCGGCCGGGCTACTCGTCCTGGCCGAGCAGCCCCGCGAGCTCCGCTTCCCGCTGTTCGACCTCCGCCAGCAGCTGGTCGGCGATCTCCTCGAGGAGGCGGTCGGGGTCGTCCGGGGCCAGGCGGAGCATCGAGCCGATGGCACCCTCCTCCAGCTCCCGGGCGACGAGGGCCAGCAGCTCCTTGCGCTGGGCGAGCCATTCGAGCCGGGCGTACAGCTCCTCGGCGCGGCTCGGCCTGCGCTCCTCCGGAACGGGCCCGGCCGCCCACTCCTCGGCCAGCTCCCGCAGCAGCACCTCGTCACCACGGCCGTACGCGGCGTTCACCCGGGCTATGAACTCGCCCCGCCGCTCCCGCTCCTTGTCGTCCTGCGCCAGATCGGGGTGGGCCTTGCGAACCAGTTCGCGGTAGAGCCTGCGGGCCTCGTCGCTCGGGCGCACCCGCTCCGGGGAACGTACGGGCTGGTCGGTGAGCATCGCCGCGGCCTCGGGGAACAGGCCCTCGGAGTCCATCCAGCCGTGGAAGAGCTCCTCCACGCCCGGCATGGGCATGACCCGGGCCCGCGCCTCCTGAGCCTTGCGCACATCCTCGGGGTCACCGGTGCGCGCGGCCTTCGCCTCGGCGATCTGGGCGTCCAGCTCGTCGAGCCGCGCGTACACGGGGCCGAGCTTCTGGTGGTGCAACCGGGAAAAGTTCTCCACCTCGACCCGGAAGGTCTCGACGGCGATCTCGTACTCGATCAGAGCCTGCTCGGCCGCCCGCACGGCCCGCTCCAGCCGCTCCTCGGGCCGCCCCGAGCTAGCGCCCTCGGCAGAGCTGGCCCCTTCCGCGGACGACGGCCCCTCGGCGGAGGCCTCACCGTCGGCGGAGGCCTCACCCCCGGCAGACGCCGCGCCCTCGGCGACTGTCGCGCCTTCGACAGGCTCCGCGCCCTCATCGGGCTCCACGGGCTCGGTGGGGCGCTCGGACGGTGTCTGCTCGGCTTCCGGGGTCGTCACCCGACCCAGCCTAGGCCACGGCTCCGAGCCCCACCGAAAGCCGCCGGAGACCCGGGGGCGAAGTGATATCGCCCGCGCCTCACCGGCTGCCCGGCCGGCGCAGTCGGCTCACCCGGACCCCCCCCTGCCGCCCGGCGGACGTATCCGAACCCTCCGCGCGCTCACAACACGTCCCCGGTCCGGGCGCCCCAGCCGGTCCGAAGCCCTCCAGCCGCCCTGACGCTCCCGTCCGCCCTCCCCTCAGACCCCCGTCTCCGCCGCGATTCGTCCCGCCCGCACAGCTGTCACCAGGTCCGCGTGGTCCGCTTCCGTGCGGTCCGCGTAGGTCACGGCGAACGTGGCCGTCGCCTCGTCGAGTTCGTCGTTCTTGCCGCAGTAGCCGGCGATCAAGCGGGGGTCGGCGCTGTGGGCGTGGGCTCGGGCGAGGAGGGCGCCGGTCATACGGCCGTAGTCGTCGATCTGGTCGGCGGCCAGGGCCGCGGGGTCGACGCTGCCCTTGCGGTTGCGGAACTGGCGTACCTGGAAGGGGAGTCCGTCGACCGTGGTCCAGCCCAGCAGGATGTCGCTGACGACCTGCATACGCTTCTGGCCGAGGACCACCCGGCGCCCCTCGTGTTCCACCTCCGGCACCTCGAAGCCGGCGGTCGCGAGGTGCGGCTCGAGCGCCGAAGGACGGGCCTCCTTCACCTGGAGGACGAGCGGTTCCCCGCGGTGGTCCAGCAGCAGGACGACGTACGAGCGGGTGCCCACGCTGCCGGTGCCGACCACCCGGAACGCCACATCGTGCACGGCGTACCGGGCGAGCAACGGATGGCGGTCCTCCGAGAGTGTGGTCAGGTACTGCGACAGAGAGGTGGCCACGGCGGCGGCCTCCTCGTCGTCCACTCGACGCAGCACCGGCAGGGCGTCCACGAAGTGGCGGCCGCCACCCTCCACCGGCCGGGTCGCCTTGGCCGCGAAACGGCCGCTCGTGTTGGCGCGCGCCTTCTCCGAGACCCGTTCCAGCGTGCCCAGCAGGTCGTGGGCGTCGGTGTAGGAGACCAGTTCCTCGTCCGCGATGGCGTTCCACGCGTCGAGCGCCGAGAGCTTGGCGAGGAGCCGCATCGTGCGCCGATACGCACCCGTCGCGTCGTAGGCCGCCTTGCGGCAGATGTCCTCGTCGGCGCCCGCCTCGCGACCGGCGAGCACCAGGGAGGCGGCGAGGCGCTTGAGGTCCCACTCCCAGGGACCGTGCACGGTCTCGTCGAAGTCGTTGAGGTCGATGACGAGCTCGCCTCGCGCGTCTCCGTACAGGCCGAAGTTGGCAGCGTGCGCGTCGCCGCAGATCTGGGTGCCGATGCCGGTCATGGGCGTACGGGCGAGGTCGTAGGCCATCAGGCCTGCCGAACCGCGCAGGAACGCGAAGGGGGTGGCCGCCATCCTGCCGACCCGTATCGGGGTGAGGCCGGCGATCCGGCCGTGGTTGGACTCCTCCACTGCCGACACCGCGTCCGGCCGGCCGGCGGTGAAGGTCACATCCGCGTGCGCGCTGCGGGGCACCCGCGTGCGCAGCGCCTTGCCCTCGTCCTTGGGCGACCCCTCCGAGGGCCACCGGGCGAACCCCGGCACCCCCGGCACGCGCGCACCGGCCGCCGGCGACGCCGCCTTCGCCCCGGTCCCCCCGAACTCCGCCTCGGCCACCGGCCCTGCCGTCGTACTGACCTCGGTCACAGCGACCGCCTCCCCCGCACCCGTCCTCGCACGAACATCAACTCGTGACGACGGTACAGCCGGTGGCCGAAACGCGTCAGACCCTGTGGACAACTCAGCACCCCACTGGTCCCCGCCTGTGGAAAACCCGGCCGCTGGCTGCCGAGCCGGCCCATGCACTCGCTGATGTCGGCGATGGCCCTGCGCAGGTCGACGAAGTGCGCGGGACGCGGCATCAGCGGCCACGATCGAACCCGTCCACCGCCGGCCTCTCCGATCCGGCCACGCACACCCCGGAGCCCGCGCACACCCCGGTGCAGGCCTCGGCCTTCGCCGAGCGGGAGAAACTCGTCGTGGAGCTGGAGCTGGAGCGGGCTGACGCGATCCTGATCGGCGCCCGATGCACGACTCCTCGATCCCGTCGACCTCAAGGCGTGGCAGGACAACGTGGCCCTCATCGGCCGCACGGCCTTGAGCGGGGACTGGAAAACCCTCGGCCTGGAGATCGACTTCATCGTCCCGGAACTCACGATGCCCCCCCGCACAACCCCGCGATGAGCGAACTGATCCCGTTCTCGGGGCCCCCGTGCCAAGGCTTTCGACGACGCGGCCGTCATGGCCAGGAGCCTGGCCGAGCGCCTCGCCGCACAGGTCCTCCGGGGAACGCAAAGGGCGGCCGCCCCGCCGTGGGAGCGGCCGCCCCGTGCCGGTCAGGCCGCGTATGTCGCGTTCTGCGCGGTGGTCACCACCTTCTGTCCGTCGGCCTGGCTCAGCAGCCCGGCAGAGACCCAGGAGTTGACGGTCGACTGCACACGCGCCACCAGCGCGCCCTTGTCGGCGAACGGCGCCCCGGCCCAGATCTCGTCCAGCAGGGTCGTGCCGTCGGACTTCGCCGGATTGGCGACTCCCGAGTCGGTGCCGCCGAGGACGACCTTCGGTTCGGCGCGTTTGACGTAGGCGTGGGTGGGATCCTCGCTCCCCTCGTAGAAGGGAGCGAACTCGATGCCGCCCAGCGTGTGGTGCAGCGGCTTTCCGCTCACCGGGGTGAGGGAGGGCAACAGGTCACCGGAGAGCCCGGCGTTCCGGTAGAGCCCGACCGACAGGTAACTCGTGCCGCTGTTCCTGCCCACCAGGTTGACCGGCCCGTAGAACAGCGTCTGGAGCGACGGATCGTCGAGGGCCTTCTCCACCCGCAGCCGGAACGGGATCGTCACGCGTACGACATCCCCGCCACTCCAGGTGCGGGACGGGATCGTGAAGTAGCTCCCCGCGGCCGCAGTGCCGCTCACCGCGCTGCCGTTGACGGTCACCCGGAAGCCGGACCCCGCCCATGACGGCACCCGCAGTCGCATCTCGAAGGCCCCGCTGCCGCCCCCGACGGTGATCGTGGAGCCCTGCTCCCTGGGGTAGTCGGTGCTCTGGGCGACCGTCACGCCCTTCGCGGACCAGTTCAGCGTGGCGGCGCTGTACAGGTTGACGTACAGCGCGCTGCCGTCGGCCTTGGTGAAGAACACGGAATCCTGGTACTTGGTGGCGCTCTCCATGCCCGTGCCCTCGCAGCAGGTGGTGCCCTGCTTGGGGGTGTAGTCGCGGACATGACCGGGCTTCAGCCCGATGAAGTACGTGACCAGCGGCTTCTCCGCGTCGGCCTTGTCCTGCTTGGAGCCGAGGACCTGGTTGAGCAGGGCCCGCTCGTAGTAGTCCATGTACTTCGGGTCCTGCTCGTGGAAGAACAGGCTCCGGCTCAGCTTGAGCAGGTTGTAGGCGCAGCAGGTCTCGGCGTTGGTGTCGCTGATCGTCCCCGCGACGACCCCGCGCGCCTTCCAGAACTCGGCCGTGCTGGTGCCACCGATCCCGTACATGCGCTGCGGGATCACCATGCCCCAGAAGTTCTTCGCGGCGGTCAGATACCGCGCCTCGCCCGTGACGTCGTACAGCCGGGTGAGCCCGGTGAAGATCGGGATGTGCTGATTGGCGTGCAGCCCGTCGAGCGTGTCCGTGTTCGCGGCACAGGCGTCGATGAGCTTGTCCAGGTCGAACAGCTTGGCCAGAGCGAGATGGTCGGCCTTGCCGGTGATCGCGTACAGGTCGACTATCGCCTCGACCAGGCCCCCGTACTCACCGCTGGAGAAGATGCCCCACATCCGCTGCAGGGTGGCGTCCGGCAGCTTCGACAGCCTGGAGTACATCCAGTCGCACAGGCCCGAAGCCAGGTCGAGCGCCCGCGCGTCGTCGACATGGAGGTAGGCGTCCAGCAGACCGCGCAGGATCTTGTGCGCGGTGTAGTACGGCGCCCACACGCGCGTGTAGTCGCCGCTGGTCATCGACTCCAGCTCGATGAACTGCGTCTCCGGGTACGCCGCCAGGAACCCGGCGTGGCTGGGTGCGCCCCAGGTACGGCGCAGGGTGGCGGTCAGTCCCCGCCCTGAGCCGTCCGCGAAGGTGCCGCCACTGGTCTCGACGAAGTCGTACGAGGCCAGGTTGCCCCGGCCCGCCGACGAAGCCGGCGCGCGATTGCCCTGGAGCGAGGTGATCTCGGCGGCCGTCAGCGCCCGTGACCAGACGTTGAACTCGTCGAACGCGCCCGCGAAGACCGGGTCGGTTGCGAAGTTGGACCGACCCAGCCAGTTGTTCGCCAGGGTGCCGAGGGCCGCCGGGGTGAGGGACATCGACGCGTTCCGCGCCACGGCGGTGCCGTTGACGTAGAGCGTGCCGGTGCCGCCGCCGATCGTCACCGCGAGATGACTCCACTGGTTGAGCGGGAGGGCGGCGGTGCCGTTGAGGCCCTGCTCCCCGCCGGGCCCGTTGGTGGTGACGGCGAAGCGGGGGAAGCCGCTCGCGTTGCGCGCCGCCAGATACATGTAGCGGGTGGTGTTGTCGCCGAAGTCGAAGATCCGCGTCCAGTTGGCGTTGTGCGTGGGCTTCACCCAGGCCGACAGGGTGATCGCCGAGGCACCGCCGAGCACGCTGTTCGGCAGGTCGACGTACTGGTAGGAGCCTCGGACGTTCTCCTGGGCGGTGCCGAACTTCCCCGTGACGGCGAGCATACGAGGGTCGGTGCGCAGCGCCGCGCGCACCTCGGTCAGGGCGCCGATCATGTAGCGGATCCTGTCGGAGTACGCCGTGTCCCTGGTGCCGGCATAGGCCTGGGCGAGCATCGTCAGGAAGTGCCCGGTGTAGTGGCCGCGGAGGTTGCCGTTGGCCTCGCCGTCGAGCCCCTCCCAGCCGCCGGGAGCGACCGCGCCCTTGGTGGAAAGGCCCGCGTTGGCACGGAAGACCTGCAACAGCCGGTCGACGTCGTAGCCACGGCCGTGGTCGAGCATCAACTGACGTTTGTCGGCGAACAGGCCCTGGCCGAGCGCCACGTCCTTCAACTCGAAGGGTCGCACCGACCAGGTGGAAGGCGTCGGAACAGTGGCGGCGAACGCTCGCCCGCCGCCCGCCGCGAAGGAGACTCCGGGTACGGCCGCGGCGAGCAACGCGGACTGGAGGAGAAAGCGTCTGGAGAGGGGCGGTGCCATGTGCGCCTCGTCTCTGGCAGGGGTGGGGGGTCAGACAAAGCGATAAGCTTGTTCGAAATGACGAACATTGTGCGAATTGCCGACCAGAAGATAGGTAGGAGGCAGGCGGGCGTCAACGGTACTGACGGGTTTCCCGCGACCAAGGGCCAGGCACAGCGGCCACACGCACTCCCTCAGCACCGTTTCACGTGAAACATCGCCTGTATCCCCATCTACAACGATTCACGTGACGCTGACTCCGGCACCACCCACGCCCGCGCGCGCGGGACTCGGCACGCCCCCACGCCCTCCCACGCCACCGCAAGCCGAAAGCCCTTACTGAACACCCTGAGAGACTCCTCACACTTCAGAGCCCCACCGGCGGCACGTTCAGCCCTCCGGGCAGTCCATGAGCGAACAAAAAAGAAGCGGTCCCATCGTGATCACGATGGGACCGCTTCGCTGTGCGCGAGGGGGGAGTTGAACCCCCACGCCCTTGCGGGCACTGGAACCTGAATCCAGCGCGTCTGCCTATTCCGCCACCCGCGCATTAGGTGTGTCTTGGGCCCCGTCCCTTGCGGTGCTGGCGCCTTCCGACATCGAGAAGATTAGCACGCTGGAGAGGGCGGCTTCACATCCCTTATCCGCAGTCGGCCCCGCCCCACGGCGGTGTGACCGGCCGACCAGCACGGACCGAACACACGGCTCCTCCGGTCACGTATCAACGCGTGCTGGTTCACGTATCAACCTCGTACCGGTCCCGGCCATCTCCACTGGAGAGGGACGGGGTGCACGGTCCGGTGCGGGACACTGGTCTCACACCGCCTCTACGATCCTTGGCAGAGTTCGGACGGGGTAGTTCGAAGAGGAGCTCCGGCGGGAATCCGGGAAGGGACCTCAGCGGGCGTCGATGCCGGGTGACACCGGTCGACCCGGCCGACGGGGGGAACCAGCCGAATTCCCGGCGCGTGGATACGATCAGTAAGCAGTACCGACACGGTACGCAGAGCGGTGACGACGGAGGAGGTGCCCCATGGGAGTCCTGAAGAAGTTCGAGCAACGTCTCGAAGGTCTGGTCAACGGCACCTTCGCCAAGGTGTTCAAGTCCGAGGTCCAGCCCGTGGAGATCGCGGGAGCACTCCAACGTGAGTGCGACAACAACGCGACCATCTGGAACCGCGACCGCACGGTCGTCCCCAACGACTTCATCGTGGAGCTGAGCACGCCCGACTTCGAGCGCCTCAGCCCCTACTCCGGGCAGCTCGGCGATGAGCTCGCCGGCATGGTGCGCGACTACGCCAAGCAGCAGCGCTACGCCTTCATGGGCGCCATCAAGGTCCATCTGGAGAAGGCCGACGACCTCGACACCGGTCTGTACCGGGTGCGCAGCCGTACGCTCGCCTCCTCCACCGACCAGCAGGCCCCCTCGGGCGCACCCGCAAGCCCCGCCGCGGGCCGCCCGGGCGGATACGGCTATCCGCCCACCGCGGCACCCGCTGGTGCCCCGCC